>JAYENL010000182.1:0-31812 GCA_034722055.1 Armatimonadota bacterium | reverse complement strand
GTAGTCCCGCCAGACGACTGGGCAACGGCGTTGGCCGTCGCTGATTGCTGATGACTGATTGCTGGTGGCTGCCACGAGGGGCGGGCTGGGACAGAGACCAGCCCCTCCAGACGACTGGGCAACGGCCTCGGCAGCGCCCACCTACTGCAGCTCGTCCACGTTGTCGCGCAGCTTCTGGATGGCCTCCAGCATCAGGTCCATGTCGCTGGTGTCGCCGAGGAACAGCCGGTGAGTGAGCACGATGCCCTCGGTGTCCAGGATGCGCTGGCACTCGGGCGTCTCCATCGTGGAGTAGTCCGGCGGCTCGTTGTCGCCGAAGCAGGCCGGGCCCCAGTTGCGCTCCGTGAACAGCGGGTTCTTCTGGATGGGATGCAGGTGGCCGCTGCCCGCCGGCAGCCCCTCAGCCTGCAGGGCCTCCAGGAACCGGTCCTTGGTGATGCCGCCGAACTGCTCGGAGTGGAACTTGAAGTGGTAGAAGTAGAAGTTCCACCGCGTCACCCACTCGTCGCGCTCGATGGGGGAGACCCCCTCGATCTCCCGGAGGCCCGCCTCCAGGTACTTGGCATTCTCGTCGCGGATGTTGGCCTGCTCCTCCAGCCGGCTGAGCCCGCCCAGCAGCACCGCCGCCTGCCACTCGGTCATCCGCAGGTTGCTGGCCACGATGTGATGCTCGTAGAATGGCCGGCCCTCGAAGCGCCCGATGTGGTGGTAGCTGAACAGCATCTTCGCCAGGTCCTCGTCATTGGTGATGCAGATGCCGCCCTCCCCGGCCGTGAGGGTCTTGCCCATCTGCAGTGAGAAGCAGCCCATGTCGCCGATGGAGCCGCAGCCCTGGTCGTTCCACAGCGATCCGTGGGCGTGCGCGGCGTCCTCGATGACCCACAGCCCGTGCCGGTCCGCGATCTCCTGGATCCGGGCCATGTCGCAGGGGTAGCCACCGTAGTGCACGGGGATGATCCCCACGGTGCGCTCGCCGATGGCGGCCTCCACCGCATGGGGGTCGATCTGGTAGTTACCCGGGTCGATGTCCACGACGATGGGGACGGCGTTGACGAGAATGCAGGCCGTGGCGCTGGCCACGAAGGTGGCAGCGGGCACGATCACCTCGTCGCCAGGCTCAATGCCGATGGCCTTCAGCGCGCACTCAATGGCCTGCGTTCCATTGGTCAGCGCCACGCCGTAGTCGGCGTCCTGGAACGTCGCGAAGGCCTCCTCGAACTGCGCCACCTTCGAGGTCTCTGCGTCACCGCCTCCGCGCCACCAGCGTCCGGACTCCAGCACCTCCAGTAGATTCTCGCGCTCCACATCGCCGAAGATGGGCCACTCCTTGCCGAGCTGCCGGTCGATTGCCTTGGGACCACCGTTTATCGCCAGCGTAGGCACGATACAGCCTCCCTCACCACTGAACGGGATGCAGTGCGTCGGGAGGCTGTTTCCTCGCTTGCCTTCAGGTTCCTGCCTGCGGGCCGGTCGATCACGCCCGTCCGCGGCATTGGTGATCTCACGGGCGCGAGCGTAGTCGTGCCCCTCCGAACGGAACGACGAACGACCGGGCCGGGACGGAGACCGGCCCCTCCGAACGGCACGGCAAGCGCCGGTCGCGCCGCTTCTCCACCGCGTAGGTCGGGCTTCCAGCCCGACAAACGGCCGGCGAATCTGAAGACGCCGCCGCCTCCGCCTGCAACCGAGGATCTGAGGACGCACCTGAACGGGGCCTTCGACGTCCTGGGGGCGCGAAAGATCAGTGCACAGCGCGCTCAGGCCAGCTCCCGGCAGACCTCCAGCGCCGCCATCATCACCGCCGGGCCGGTCCGCTGGGCCTTCAGATGCGACGTCGTGGGGCCGGTGTACTGGTAGGTGAAGGCCACCGCGTCAAGCTCCGCGGCGGCCTGATAGGCCGCCAGCCCCTGCCACATCTCGTTGTCCAGCGCAACCTCGAAGGGTCGCTCGGCGCCCGAGATCTCCATGTAGCGGTCCTTCAGCGCCACCGCCGCCTCCGCAACGGCCGGGTCATCATAGATCGCCGGGTCGATGTAGTAGGGCTTCGTGTAGGGGTGGTTCGGCAGCCGCAGGAAGTGGAAGTCCACATAGACCACCGGCCGGCGCGAGGAAAGGTAGTTCCATAGCACCTCCACCTCCTGGGGGCAGGGCCGACCGGCGATGGCGCCATCGAACCCGAACGCCGCCAGCTCCTCGCGGGCATTGGTGTTGCAGTGACCGAGGAGGATGCCGTCCGGGTTCGTCTGCGGGATGAAGCCAATGCGATACTCCCCCAGCCACCACCCCTCGCCCTCCAGCGCGGCCTCGATGTCTCCATCCGTAGACGCCGCCACCATCTTGAGGCCCTGCGCGTTGTACTCGTTGTAGATCTCATCGAGGATCGGAAACTCCTCGACGCACGGGGCACACCATGTGGCCCAGATGTCCAGGATCAGGGGGCTGCCCTTGAAGTTGCTCAGGCGCACGTCGTTGCCCTGCATATCCCGGGCCGTGAAGTCCGCAGGAGGTTGGGCCGCCAGGTCCTTCTCCTCCGGCATGTCGGGAATCTCCATATCGCCCATGGACTGCTCCATCAGCTTCTGCATGGCGTCTCTCATACTGTCGGCCTCGATGACCTTCGCGCCTTCGGGCGGCTGGTACTGGAAAATTCCCTCGGGCGCTGGCTCGTTGACCGCAATGCTCTCCACATCCACCTCGATATTCACCGTCATGTTCTCAAGCATGCTCCGCATGAACTCCGGGACTCGATCCATCTGCTGCCGGAGCTCCTCTTCAGCCGCCATCAGAGCCCCGTAATCAACTGCAACGGCCAACTTGCGCACGACGCGCCGAGAGCGGTCAATCCACATCGCGACCTCAAAGGCCTCCGATGGAGCCACCGTCAGGGGCCAGGCTCCACCCGGCTTCTCCAGCGACTGCACCCACTCATTCTCAGGATCGATGCCGTACTCGACCCTCTGCATCTTCTCAGGGTCGAACTCGCCCGTGACCATGGACTTGGTGTCGGGTAGCTTGATGGCGCTCATGCCCATACCGGCCCCCAGAGAAGATGCGCCTCCCCACTCCTCGAGAGCGAAGTCGGCCAGGTTCTCGGGCGCCGGCAACTTGGCGACCGCTCCCGCGAGCATCCCGATCTCGATGAACATGTGCTCGCCGTCACTGACCATCTTCGTGTGCGACATCCCCTCGCCGACCTCGTACACCATGCGATTCGGGCGGCTGAACGCCATGGTCATCGGGACGCGCACCGATGTCTCCTGCCCATCCATGTTCATGTCCATGGACATCGTGCTCTCGGCGCGTACATGGTCGGCCTCTGAGTACCGCGCGACAGTCTCTCGCAGCAGTTCCTCCGCCGGCGGCCTGCGGAGGAACAGCCACCAGTAGCCGCCGATGGCGGCGATGGCCACCAGCACGATCACCGGGATGATGATCCGCAGCGGCGAGCGCCTCCGCCTGGTCGGCGCCGGCCGCGCTTCGGCCTGCCGTGACTCCTGGGCCTCCTCGGCTTGACGCTGTGAGTCTTCGGTGTCCTGCATCTGCTCGTCTCGCTCTTCGGTCATTCTGACTGGCCCCCTCTCATCACTTCTCGTGCCACATTCATCAGGTCCCTGCCCATCTGTGTAAGCGTCCGTCCCGCCGCGACACGCCACAGGCCCTCCTCCCTCTCGAGCACGTAGCTGGCGCCTATCTCCGTGACCCCGATGACATCGGCCATCTGCTCGGGGAGGGGGAAGGTGACCGGCACCGTGGCGGACTCGCCCTCCACCTCCGCCTCGCCGATGGTGTACTGCGGCTCATCCCCGGCTTTGACCAGGTGCGACGTCACCGTCCTCAGGAGGTTCGCCCGCCCCCGGGAGTCCTCGGTCAGCAGGCTCTCGAAGGTCTCCTCGTCGCCATCGCGCTGCGCCTGGAGCAGTCGGGCCACGGTCTTGTCGGGGGTGGAGCGCAGCAGGAAGTACCAGGCGGCAGCACCGGCGGCGGCGAGGATCAGCACGATGACGATGACGGTCGCTGCGGCGGCCCCGGCACGGCGTGTGGGGAACATCTGCGACCCCCCTCGGCTGCGACAGGCTTCTGCGCCGGCACACCAACCGCCACCGGCGCCACTGCTGACATTGTACACCACCGCGCGTGCCGGGACCAACCCTTTCGCGTGATTCGCTGCCAATGCGTGCCGCCCGCGCGCGCAACGACTCCCCTCTGCCCTGGGAAGCCGGCGCCCTCGCCGGCTTGTGGCGCGAAGCGCCACTGGATCCCTTGACCACCTCACGGTGTTGGGCCGGGGTGGAACCTCAGGAGACCTCCGGTCCCGCCCGTTCGCTGCGCTTACGGCCCTCACCGGGCGCTGCGCGCCCGGCGGCCCCTCCATCCAGCACGCCGCGGTTTCTGGAGGGCTCAGGGCTCCAGCCCGTGCGAGACCTCGCGGAGGAGACTCGTCGCGGTGAGCGCCTCCTGGCTGCTGGGCCAGCGCCGCTGTATCAGCTCCAGGACGGCGGCGGCGCGCTTGGGGCTGTCATGGCGGACGAAGACGCGGGCGGCGCGCAGGGCCGCCGGCGCCGCCTGAGGGCTGTCGGGGTGGGCCTGCGCCGCCGCCATCCACGCCGCCACCGCCGGCTCGTCCTCGCCCAGGCCCTCCGCCGCCGCGCCCAGCCTCATGAGCACCGCCGGGTCGAAGTCCCCCGGGCGGAAGTTCTCCGTCAGCAACTGGAAGCGCTTCAGGGCCTCCTCGGTGTGCCCGTGTAGCAGCAGGAGCCTCAGGTGCTGGTTCCAGTGCGCCGCCGCCTGGTCCCGCTCGTCGCGCAGCATCTCGTAGCAGGCGGCCGCCTCGGCGTGCAGCGAGGCGTCTCCGGGGCGGGCCTCGATGCGCTCCTCCAGCAGCTTCGCCGCCGCCCGCCAGGCGCCGGCGGCGATGTGCCCGCGCACCTCGTCATGCTTGATCTCGTGGGTGCCCTCCTCGGGCAGCCGTAGAGCCCAGGCCCAGACGGCGCCGGCCAGGAAGCCGCCCGCGTGCGCCCAGTGCGCCACTCCCGCCCCGCCCGCCGATCCGATCTCGAGCAGCGCCCAGCCCAGGTCCCATGCCAGATAGGCGATGCCCATCCACAGGGCCCGGACGTGGAAGATGTAGGGGAGAATCCACCAGAAGAAGAAGCGCACCCGCACCCCGTGAAAGCGCAGCACGAACAGCGCCACCACGCCCATGACGGCCCCGGACGCGCCCAGCATGCCGATGGCCAGGTTCTCCGGATAGAGCACAGCGGAGGCCAGGAGGTGAAGTGCGGCCGAGGCGAAGCCCGCGCTGAAGTAGAGCACCAGGAACTTCCCCCGCCCCAGCGCATCCTCGGCGTGCGGGCCGAAGACCCACAGCACCAGCATGTTGCCCAGCAGGTGCAGCAGACCGCCGTGGGCGAACATGTGCGTGACCGGCATCCACCACTGCAGGCGCTGGAAGACGAGGGGGAAGTTGGACCCCTCCGGCCCGCCCTGCAGGAAGAAGTACACGAAGCAGTTCGTCGCGATGAGGCCCCACGTGACCCAGGCCCTCCGCTGAAGACGGCGCTCAGTGCCTATCGGGATGGGAAGAAGCACGCCGCATCCCCCAGTCCGCGCGCCCGGTCACTGCTCAGTGGGCGTCTCTGGCGCGCTCGACCTCACATAGAGCCTGGAGGTCTCGCTCTCACACTCCAGGCTCCACTCCGGCAGCAGCTCCAGTCCCCGGCACAGCGGCGAGTCCGCTGCCAGCAGCGCCCAGTCAAAATCGTAGGCCTCCACCACGTCCCGCCAGCCCTCCCGGAGCTTGACCGCGGTGCAGTAGTCCTCAATCAGCTCCTGCCCCATGACGTCCGCGCGCCCGTCCACGAACACGCGCTGCTGCGGCCACAGGCGCCAGATGAGGTAGCCTCCCCAGCGGTAG
Organism: Armatimonadota bacterium; assembly: GCA_034722055.1. Lineage (GTDB taxonomy): Bacteria > Armatimonadota > Zipacnadia > Zipacnadales > UBA5352 > JAYENL01. The sequence goes on along the minus strand of JAYENL010000182.1, from coordinate 25,898 downwards.
GTGTTGAACATGCGACCCTGCAGGCCGGTGCGCTGGATGTGATCCACGCACTCCCCGGGCATGTCCGCGGCGAAGGCCCTCTCCACGCGGCTGAGCGCATTGGGCGCGGCCGCAATCGCCAGAATCGACAGAATCGCCATGATGGCAACGTAGAGCCCCGCCGGCGGCTGCTGGCTCTCGCCCCTGCCCAGCTCCGCCAGCCCCCGCCACTCCAGCAGCTCGGAGAGCTGCAGGGCCACGACAGGCGCAACTGCGAATGCGAACAGCGCCGTGTTGCGCTGCCACTTGAGGGTCAGAAACAGGAAGACCCCAACCAGCGCCACGTCCCAGAGCCCGGCCCGCCGCCGGGAGGCAGCGAAGGCCACCGCCGCCGCCACGATCAGCAGCCCCAGGAAGAGGAAGATCGGCTCCGAGAAGTCCGGGGACTCGTACTCGGTGATGATGGTCTTGTGCCAGGCGTGCCCGCCGATGACGTACTGCAGCGGATAGGCGGCCCCGGCCACGCCGTGGGGGTTCACCAGGCAGGCCGGCAGGGAGGCCACGATGACGCCGATCAGCAGGGCGGGAGCGGGCTGCAGAGGCCGCCCTTCCCGCCTCTGGCGATACCACTGCGGCAGCGTGCAGAGCGCGTAGAGGACCAGAAGGGCGGGTCCGAAGATGAACCCGCCGTGCAGGTTGACCCAGGGGATCATCAGCAGCGGGGCCGCCAGCAGCCAGCGATGCCGGCCCTGCCGCGAGTGCTCGATCACGCACAGCATGGCGACGAACAGTGCTGTGGTCGCCATCTGCGGGCGGTCATTGAGCAGCGGCCTGGCGGCGAAGATGGCCAGCGCGCCCGCGGCCATCGCCGCCAGCGGAGCCGCACCCCGCCGCAGCAGCAGCCACGCCAGCAGCCCGCTCGCCACCAGCGCCACCATCGCCCGCAGCGCCATCAGCCCGGCGTGGCCCCAGCGCGCATACAGCAGGTACATGGGCACCTCCCAGCCCCACTCATGCGTGATCCAGGGCCTGCCGGTGCGGGTGTAGGTGAAGGGGTCCTCGTCGGGGATGGTGCGGGTCTGCACGATGTACTTGCCCGTGGCCAGGTGCCACCAGATGTCGTAGGTCCGCTTCGGCCACATGGCCGCCACCACGCCGCAGTAGAGCATCACGGCCCAGACCAGGTGCTCGATGCGGACCCTTCGCCGCCGGGCAGTCCTCTCCATGCGCATCTCCTGACTCGAGAGCTGGGTGTGACGCTACCTTCGCCGACCTCGGCCGCGAACCTGCCGACACGGAGGTCCGGGCGACGGGGCAGGGAACACTGCCCTGCGACCGAGGCCGCCACCGTCATCGCCAGGAGTGAGCGCCACGCCCGATGCCGCGCGCACACCGCGCTCCCTGGAGCACCTCCCCCTTCTGGCGCAGTGGCTGCGACGGCTGTTCACATCGCAGAGGAGAGATCGCCATGATCGTCATTGACACGTATGATGCGGACATCGAGGCTGGCGGCGACATGGAGCCGGTGGCGCTGAGGACCTGGGCCGCACGGGAGGGCCTGGCGGCGGAGTGCTCGCGCGAGGGGGACCGGCTCGTCGCCGCTAGCTCCGGCAGCCCCGGCTGCTTCGGGGGCTGGGACGTGGTCTTTCCCGCCGAAGCCGGTCAGCACTACCGCGTGGGCCTCAGCTACCGTGCCGAGGGCATGGCCAGCGTCCTGGACGGCATGCCCATCTTCGTGTTCTGGGTGGATGATGAGGACGAGCGGGTGGACTACGACTACCTGCTCATCCACAAGCCGCCGCCGGAGGGCCGCGCCGAGCGCGTCTTCCGCTGCCCCGATGATGCCACGCGGGCCGTGCTGCGCTTCGGCGTGCGCTGGACCGCCACTGGCCGCGCGGAGTTCTGGGCGCCCGCCGTCGAGCCGGCCCAGGCCCCGGCCCGGCGCGTCCACCGCATCGCTGCGGCCTCCGCCCAGCCCCAGGACCCGGAGAGCGTGGAGGACAACGTGGCGCTGTTCACCGACCTGGCGCGAGAGGCCGCGGAACTCAGGCCCGACCTGCTGCTGATGCCCGAGGTCATCCTCTCCTGGGGCGTCCCCGGGGAGCAGGCTGAGAAGGCCCGAAAGATCCCGGGGCCGGAAACGGACGCCTTCGCCGAGATCGCCGACGAGCATCGTATGATGATCGCCTTCTCGATGCTGGAGGCCGACGGCGACCTGCTGTTCAACACCATGGTGATCTTCGGGCCTGAGGGCGACATCATCGGGACCTATCGCAAGACCCACCTGGCCATCACCGAGGGCTGGGACGGGGTCACCCCCGGCGACGAGCTGCCGGTCATCGAGACGCCCATCGGGAGGGTCGGCTGCACCATCTGCAAGGACTCCTCGCTGCTGGACTCCACGCGCGTGCCGGCGCTTCGCGGCGTTGAGGTCATGCTGCTGTCGATCATGGGCGATCACCGCGCGGTGCAGTGGCAGTGGGCTCCGGGGAGCTTCTCGCCGGATCGCTGGAAGGTCATCATGCGCGCCCGGGCCATCGAGAATCACATCTGGATGGTCATCGCCCGCAACCGCGCGGAGGGGTCGGCGATCATCTCGCCCAGCGGCGACATCCTGGCCTACAACGACGGTCGCCAGCGCGTGATTGTGGCCGAGTGCGACATCTCGGAGGAGCTGCGCACCTTCCGCGGCTCCACCTTCCGGGACTCGACCTGGGCCGAGCGCCGGCCGCAGCTTTACGACTGAGCGGCGGCGGGGCGACCGGACGGGCGGCGGGCTGCCGAGCCCGCGCTGTCGTTGGTGGGAGCGTGGCCGGCGCGGGGGGCGAATGGCAATAGCCGGCGGCGTAGGCACGCCGCCGCTCCGGACGGCACAGATGCCGGGGCGCGCACCGCGTATCCGCCGTTGCCGTGTGCCGTATGGAGGGGCCGGACCACCGTCCGGCCTGCCGTTGTGCGTACCATGGGAGGCGGGCGCCCCATGGGGGCAACGAGTGCGGGCTACGAGCTACCAGCCTCGGTGGGGGAGTCGCGCGCTAGGTTTAATCCGTCGTTCGCACAGGACGGCATAGCATGTTGCCGCTTGAGATCGAGCCCGTCGGAATCGTGAGGGGACCGCCGCAGGATGCGGAGGGCAATCCGCTCCCTCAGGTCATTGAGGTCCGTCCCGAGCACGAGGAGTGCCTGCTTCGCGTTGAGACGAAGCAGCACCTCTGGGTGCTGTACTGGATGCACGGGCTCAAGCCGGAGGATCGCGAGATCGTGCAGGTGCATCCGAGGGGGAATCGCGACATCCCGCTGCACGGGGTCTTCGCGGCGCACTCTCCGATGCGCCCCAACCCCATCGGCATGACGCGCGTACGGCTGATCTCGCGCGAGGGTCTGCGCCTCACCGTGGAGGGTCTGGACGCCTTTGATGGCTCGCCCGTCATCGACATCAAGAGCGGGTAGGCGGAGCTGACGGGGTGCGCCGACGGCTGAGGGGATAACACAGACGCGTGCGTGGGGTAGCAACGTGCGATTCCGCCGGTCCGTGAGCCTTTGCCGCCGTCCGGAGCGGGGGCCTCCCCGCGCCGCCTCCGGTTGTCAGTGCTTACTTGCAGAGGTCCTCGGGAGTTGATGAGAAGGCCAGTCGGGCATGGTTGTGGTGTGGAGCATTCTGGTGGAGGGGCCGACGGTTGCACGCCAGCTCAGTGATGTTCCCTGTCCTGGGCCGGGGTGGAACCTGTGAGGTCACTCGCTCCGCTTGCGACCTCACACCGCTCGCTGCGCTCGCGGCGGCCCCTCCATGCTGGGCGCAAGCGTCTTACTGCGGCATGGGGTCTTGCGCGGACTTCTACTACGGGGGACTACCCGCCGAACCAGCGGCGATCGATGATGAACAGGCCCTGTAGCAGCATCAGCGCCACGAAGGCGATGCCGGTACTCATGGCGGTGGCCGGTCCGGCGCGTTCGGTGGGCGGCACGGCCTCGTCGAGAACGGAGAACCGCTCGGCGGTCCTCGCCCGCTCCTCCTCCATCTCCGCCCTCCACAGGGCCTGCTCCACCGATGTGAGCTCCTGGGACTGCACCTGGCGCTGCCGCTGGATCTGCATGTACTCGCGGGCCACCGCGGGCAGCTCCGCCATCTGGCTCCGCGCCGCCTCCAGAAGCGCCTCGGTCTCGGCCTTCCTCGCTCGCGCTCCGGCGAGCTGAACCCGCAGGTCCACCACCCGCTTCGCGGCATCGTCGTGCAGCGGGTTGGGCTGCTCGCTGAGCTGCTGCACCACGGTGTCCTCCAGGCTCGCAAGCTGGGCCTCGATGCTGTCCATGGCGCTCTGAATCTGCACCACGTCGCGGTTCTGGCAGGTCTTGCCGCGGGCCAGCTCGGCGGCCAGGTCGATGCGATGCTGCGTCAGCTCCTCCTCCAGCCTGGAGATCACCGGGTTCCGCGCCTCCACGGCGGAGGCGACGCGACGCGCATCGGCCTCTGCGAGCTGGCTCTGGGCCTCCTCCATGGAGCTGGCGGAGGCGTCCGCCTCCGCCGCCGCGTCCGCGCGCGCCTGCTCCAGCGCGCGGATGCGCTCCCCGAGCCTGCTGGCCTCGCTGTCTGGATCCAGCAGCTCGTACTGCGCTCGGAGCGTCTGCAGGCGGTCCTCGGTCTCGCTCACCTCGTGCTGCAGATCGTCCAGGCGCGTCCGGAGGAAGCGCGTGGTGCCCGTGGCCCGCTGCAGAGTGACGTCGCGCAGATACTCCCGCAGCTCGCTGACGTAGGTGTTGGCGATCTCGGCGCTGAGCTGCCGGGCTCGCTCGAAGCCCACCGGAGTGCCCAGCACCGCCAGGCGCGGGCGGGCGTAGCCGTAGGTCGTCACGGTCACCGTCAGGCCGTCCTCGCCGATGGCCTTCACCGTGGTGTTGTGAAGCAGCATCTCGACAGCATCGACCCTCCGAGCGTTGAGGGTCTCGGCCAGCTTCACCTTCTCAGCCACCCGCTCCCTCAGGGCGCGGCTGACCAGGATGGCCTGAAGCCGCGCCAGTGAGGGCCCGGAGCCGGGTGTGGACGCGTCGCCCACGATACCGGCCACGATGTCCGGGCGGTCATTCAGCAGCACAGAGCTCCTGGCTGTGAAGGCGGCAGGGCGGGTGAAGTGCACGATGGCCCCGACCAGCGCCGAGCCGATCAGGCTGATGATCAGCACGTGCAACCAGGTGAATCTCTCAAGCAGTCTCATGAGCGCGTCGCATCCTCCGCAGCGGACACGGAGCGGTCGTCAGAATACCAGTGCGGCGGTCGCCAGCGGCACGATGGTGCGCAGCCACAGGTCCAGGTCGCTCTCGGTCTGGACGCTGCGCACGATGTGACGGGTGGGCACGACCACCACGTCGCCGGGCCGCAGCACCGTGGCCCGCCGGATCGGCTCCACGGCCCCGTTGGCGTGCACCACCACCATTCGACTCCCCGCCGCGTCCTCGCGCAGGCTCCCGGACTCGTTGAGGTAGTACTCCAGGCGCTCGCCCTCGACGTAGGGGATGGCGCCCGAGCGGGGCACCGCGCCCAGCACCATCACGGTGTTGACCTTCTTCGGCACCATGATGGTGTCCCCCGGCTCCAGCGCCAGGTTCTCCTCACGCCCCTGGCTTTCAAGCAGCGCCTCGCCGTCGATGGGAATGGCCGCCACCCAGTCCTCCTCCTGCACCGGCCGCGGGGGCAGCACGATGCTCACGCCGCCGGGCGTGGTCATGACCTGCTGGAGGCGGTAGCCGACCGCCTGCTGCATGGACCGCGCCTGCTCGGCGGTGTCAACCTGCATGGCCTCCTGCTGCCTGGCCTCGCGGTTGACGGACTGCAGCACGCGGTTCAGGTCCTCCTCCTGGGCCTCGCCCAGCGCCGCTCCCCGGCGGCGGTAGACCACGATGCCGTGCACATTGGCGTCGGCCAGGATCGAGCCGCCGTCCTGCAGCAGGTCCCAGACGGTGTACTCCTCCTCCCCTGCCTCCGAGTCGATGGGGTAGGCCCCCGGCTGCTCCACGCGGCCCTTCAGGAAGACCACGTCCGCCTGGGCCTTGAACTCCCCGCGCCCGGTGACGGTCACGCTGTCATCGTCTGAGAGGACGGGGTCGGGCTCGACCTGGTACTCATCGCCCTCGCCGGTGAGCATCAGCCGCACCGGCTGAGGGTCGCCCTCGAAGTGCCCGGGGATCAGCTCGACGTGCGGGCCGGCGCCCGGCGTGAGGCCGCCGGCGGCGAAGATGAGATCGCTCACCCGCATGCCCCCGTGGCGGGGATAGTCGCCGGGGCTGTGCACCAGCCCCTCGATGTGGACGGTGCCGGCCTGGCCGACCTCCTCCCGGGTCTTCACCTGCAGCCGATCTCCGCGCTGGAGGACGATGTCCTCCTCCTCATCGCCCTTCAGCGCCGCCGCGAGATTCACCGGGATGACCTGCCAGCTCTGATCCTCCCCCACGCGCAGCAGGTCCGCGCGGCCGGTGTAAGCCTCCGGGGTCAGGCCGCCCGCCCGCATCACGAGCTGGCTCACGCGCAGGTTGGCCGCCCACCGGTAGACGCCCGGATGCTGCACCGCTCCGGAGATCTCGACCACCGCCGGCGGCTCGACCTCCTCCTGCTCGTAGATGGTGACGTAATCCTTGGCCTGCAGGACAAGGTCGTGCTCGGGGTCGCCCTCCAGGGCCTTCGCGACCTCGAAGGTGATGATCTCGAAGTGGCGCTGGCTGTCCAGGCGGCTGATCACGCCCCTGCCCACGTGCGCATCCACCGACAGCCCCTCGGCGGCCTCGATCAGCGCGCTCACAGTCGGATAGCGGTCCACCGGGTAGTAGCCGGGGCGCTTCACCGCGCCCAGGATCCGGACCGTGTTGGCGGCCGAGTCCCTGATCCTGCGCGCCACCAGCACGTCCCCGTCCTCCAGCGCCATCTGCAGGCCGCCGCCCTCGCCGGAGCAGTCGCAGGTGAGCATCCGCCACTGCTGGCGCTCATCGGTGCGCCACAGGTGCAGGATGCGGTGGGCTTGAGGCGTCAGTCCCCCGGCCATCTGGATGGCGTCGGCCACCGTGGCGTCAGCGGTCAGCTCATAGCGTGCCGGGCGCCGCACCTCCCCGGCCAGCCCCACCTCCGGGCCCATGGGCGGCACGAAGATGGTGTCGCCGGGGTTGAGCAGCACATCGCTCTGCCGCTCCCCGGTCAGCAGGTAGTCGTAGAGGTCGATCTCCCGCGGCTGGGCGCCGACCCGGCTGAGGCGGATGCGGCGGTATGACCCGATCTCTGAGGGCCCGCCGGCCGCGTAGAGCGCGTCCAGCACCGTCGCCATGCCCGAGAGCAGGTAGCGGCCGGGGCGCACCACGTCTCCGGTGGCGTAGACCTCGATGCTGCGCTGGGAGGAGATGGTGAGCGTCACGGTGGGCTCCGCGAAGAGTCTGGCGTAGGATCGCCGCAGGCTCTCGCGGAGCTGCTCGATGGTCTGTCCAGCGGCGGTCACCCGGCCGAGCTGCTCGGGGAAGATGAAGCCCTCGGGCGTGACCGTCATCTCCTGCGTGAGCTGCTCCCACTCGCCGGCGAAGACCTGCAGACTCAGGGCATCGCCCGGCCCCAGGACGTAGCTGGCCGGCACGGGTGCGGACGAGGCCGCCGGCTCCTCCTCGTCCGGCCTGTCCATCACCCGCACCGCCCGGAGGAAGAGGTCTGCGCCGAAGCGCGGCAGTCGCCCCAGGATCTCCGCAGGGCTCTCGTGGTGCTCTATCTCGGCCGCCGCGGGCAGGATCGTATCGCGGACCGGCCGCTGCGCCGGTTGCTCTTTCTCCGCGGCCTCATCACCGGTCGGCTCAGCGGCGGCAAGCGCCGCCAGCGCGATGAGGGGGATGAGAGTGCTCAGGAGCGAACGTCCGAGCATCCGCAGGCGCCGTCTGCACATCATCATGATCGCCAGCCCGATGTCTCACGGGCTCTTCGCGCCCGTGTGGGCGCCGATAGTCGATGGCGGGACCGTCCCTGTGCTGCTGCGTACGACTTCCACACTCGCGCGAACAGTCCTCCCGCATTTCGCATGTCGCGAGAGTCTATCGCATCCGGGCGGGGCGCGCAAGGCGCCCTCGGCGGCGCACTTCGTCCCTCCGAGTCCTTCGCCTTCGCCAGCCCCTTCCATGTCTGGCAAGCTGGCGCCCTCGCCGGCTTGTGGCGCGCAAGCGCCACCTCCTGGGAGCGAGCAACGACAAGGAATGCGGGCCTTTCGGTCTGCCTCGGGCGTGGGAAGGCCCGACCTCCGTACGGCACGGCCCACAATCGGCGCACGCCTTGAATGTCCCCTCAGTCGGGAGGACGGAGACCGCTCGCGGGGAAACTGCAGCCACGCATGAGATGACGCCGCATGGAGTTCGGGTCATGGAGCTGTTTGACTGCAACTGCTGGTACGGTGTGCCCAAGTCCCCGCCGACGGCTGGCGCGGAGACGCCCGAGGCGCTGCTGGGCGAGATGGAGCGCGCCGGGATCGCCCGCGCGCTGGTGCGCAGCGCGGCCATCTTCGAGGAGAGCCCCGAGGTGGGCAATCGGCTGACCGCGGAGGGCGCGCGCGGCGATCCCCGGCTGGAGCCGGCGTGGGGGATGCTGCCTCCGCAGACGCGGGAGGTCGGCGATGTCGATGACTTCCTGGAGGCAATGCGCCAGGAGGGAGTCCGGGCATTGTGGGCCTACCCGGAGAAGCATCGCTACCTGCTCAACGCCAGCGTCATGGGCGAGCTGCTGGAGGAGATGCAGAGCCGCGGCATCCCGCTCTTTGTGCATCGGCGCGAGATGCCCGGCAACCTCGACACCTACCGCCTCGCCCACCAGGTGCTGGCCGACTTCCCCCAGCTTCATCTGGTCATCGTGGCCCATGGAAGCTGGGGCGAGGACCGCCTTTTCCGGCCGCTGATGCAACGCTACCCCAACTTCATGGTGGACACCTCACGCTACGAGCTGGATGGCGGGATCGAGGACCTCTGCCGCAGCTACGGCTCCCGGCGGCTGCTGTTCGGCACCAACTTCCCGGAGACGCCCATGGGCGGGCCGATCCTGACCCTCCTGCGCGCCCGCATCTCGGATGAGGACCGGGAGCTGATCGCGGGGGGCAACCTGCGCAGGATGCTGGAGGAGGTGCGCCTGTGATCGGCGAGGGCAGGCTTACGCGGGAGTTCGTGGAGCACGGGCGGGTGGGGGACTGCCCTGTCATCGACACGCACGGGCACTTCGGCCCCTACCAGGCCATCTACTTCCCCCGATGGCGCCCCGACGACGTGCTGGAGACGATGGACCGCTGCGGCGTGCGCTGGCTGCTGATGTCGGCCCACGCCGCCCTGGTGGACACCACCCGGGGCAACCGCGAGATGGCGGACCTGGTGGCCCAGCACCCCGGCCGCTTCCGCGGCTGGTGGGCGCTCAATCCCAACTACCCCGAGCGCCTGCAGGCGGAGCTGGACGACTTCGAGAGCAATCAGCAGGCCACGGGGCAGGTCCCGGGCGTGCCGGCCTTCGTGGGCTTCAAGCTGCATCCCAACGGGCACGACGTCCCGCTCACCGATGATCGCTACCGCCCCGCCTTCGAGTACGCAAACGAGCGCTCCGTGCCCATCCTCACGCACACCTGGCAGGGCGAGGGCATGTCCAGCTACCGGGAGGTCGCCACGGTTGCCGAACAGTTCCCCGACATCCCGCTGCTGATGGGCCACGCCGGCTATGGGGACTGGGAGGAGTCCGCGAAGGTGGCGCGTGACCACGAGCATGTCTACCTGGAGCTGACCGCCGCCTACTCAGTGCGCGGGGCGCTGGAGATCATGGTGGAGCACGCCGGCAGCCGCAAGATCCTGTTCGGCACCGACAGCCCCTGGTTCGACCCCCACTACGGGATCGGCTGCATCCTCTCAGCCTACATGACCGACGAGGACCGTCGCAACATCCTGTACCGCAACGCGAAGCAGCTTTTCGGGCTGCCGCTTGAGTAGCGCGGCAGGGCATCGTCCAGTCCTTGCTTGCGGGAGTCTTGGGATGTCGCGAACCAGTGCAGTCAGCAGGCTTGGGTGTCCTGGTGAGGGCCAGCCTTCAGGTGGAGGGGCCGCCGGGCGCGTAGCGCCCGGTGAGGCCTGTGAGCAGGGCGCACAGGCCGAGGGTTCCACCCCGGCCCAAGCACTGAGCAATAGACTGGGAGGCGGGTCGGGCTGTGGCCGTGGGAAGAGGCGCTCGAGTGGTAGCGTGTGTCCGGGCCGAAGGCTCGGTCAGCGGGCCGGGGTGGAACCTGTGAGGTCCCTCGCTCTGCTCGCGACCTCACACCGCTCGCTTCGCTCGCGGCGGCCCCTCCATGTTGGAGCAGACGCAGCACCGTGACGCTGCAGAGGACGCGAGCTTCTGCCAGTCAGCGTTAGATCGATGAGAGCCGGTGCCGCCCATAGCACGGGTGGCCCGACTCACCGACAGGGAGGAAGCGACAATGAGCCGACTGCGCATCGGAATGGTCGGAGCAGGTACCGGCCGAGGGCAGTCGTGGATGCAGACGCTGCATAAGCTCACCCGACACAGCGAGCTCTACGAGTTCTGCGGGTTCTGCGAGGTGAATGAGGAGAAGCGCCTCGCGTCGCAGAGGCGCTGGGGAGTGGAGGGGTACCGCACGCTGCTGGAGCTGCTGGACGGCGCGGAGCCGGATGCGGTGCTGGGTGCTGCACCGCCTGACGCCAACCCCATGACGCTGGGCGTCTGCGCGGCGCGCGGCGTGCACGTCATCACCGAGATCCCCATCGCGCCCATCACCACCATCGCCGACTGGATGGTCCGGACCGCACGCGAGGCCGGCATCGTGCTGGAGGTCGCCGAGCAGGTGTGGCTGTGGGCCGAGGAACAGCTCAAGCGGCTCCTCATCGACGAGCGCTGCATCGGCCAGCCGCAGCACGCCCGGCTCTACTACACCAACAAGGCCGACTACCACGGGATCAATGGCATCCGCATGCTGGTGCCGGGCGAGGTCCAGCGTGTGCTGGGCGTCACCGGCGAGGTCCGGGTGCCCAGGTTCGAGCACTTCACCGGCCGCACCCTCAGCCGCGATCGCTGGGACCTGGGCGTCTTCGAGTTCGACTCCGACGTGATGTGCATCTTCGAGAGCCCGCCCCGGGCGCGCATGTCCCGGCGGTGGGATGTGGAGGGCACGCGCGGCCAGCTCTTCGGTGAGAGCCTGTTCATCGGCAGCACCTCGGACTTCCTGGAGTTCGACTTCGTCTCCGAGAGCATCGAGGTCGAGGGCGAGAGAGTCTTCGATCACGTGCGCGTGGACACTGATCCGCCGGTGGTCCTGGAGAATCCCCACCGCGAGTGGCGCGCCGACAGCAGTGATGAGGTGGCGCGCATGGACCTGCTGAACGGCTTCCACGCTGCCATTACCGACGGCAGCGACCCGGCCTACGGCCCTGGCAACGCCCGCCGGGACATCGAAGTGCTCTTCGCCATCCGCGAGAGCCACCGTCGGGGCGGCGGATGGCTGGACCTGCCGCTGGGGGAGCCGACCGATCTGGAGCGTGACATCGAGGAGGCCTATCGCCGGACCTACGGCGACTGGGAGGACCCCGAGTCCCTGGTCGATGTGCCGTTCCCGCAGGGCGGCGTTCGTTTCGAGCTGGGTATGTGGGACTGACATTGGAGGGAGGGCGCACAATGCCGTTCGAGCATGACGCGGAGACTGGATGGTGGAGCTTCGAGACCGATGAGCTGGAGGGCATGCTGGAGCCGGAGGGCGGCCGTCACGGCATCAAGACCCTCACGCACAAGGCCACCGGCGTGGATGTGGTGCATCCCGACTACGATGTGCTGAACCTGTTCCTGCTGTTCTCGACCAACCAGTGCATGGGGACGGTGCGCGAGTACGAGCGGGAGGTGCAGGCCCAGGGCGAGAGCCTCACGGTGCACTGGCCCGCCAACGACGATCACCGCGCTGCGGTGACCGCGGTCTACGAGATCGTCGGTGGCGCGGTCATCGACCTCACCGTTACCGTGCAGTCAGAGTGGGCCTACGAGGCCTACGAGCTATTCCTCTCCAACTACTTCGACCCGCCCATGAACCCGCACGTCTACCTGCAGGGCTCGCCCTACGCCGATCCGCCCGACCAGCCGCAGTGGGTCGCCACGGAGGTCAACGACGTCTACGTAGGAACGGGGCTGGTCTTCCCCCGCGACTGGCACTGCTCCAAACGCCCCGTTGACGGCCGCTGGACGGGCCTGTGGGCCATGTACCAGTGGAATCCGCAGCGCTTCTACGAGCTGCCCATCTGCATGCAGGTCGATCCCGAGACCAGCGTGGCGGCGGTGCTGATGAGCCGGCCGGAGGAGTGCTTCGCCGTGGTCAGCGGCTACGCCAGCGACAACCCGGATGATCCCTTCGCGGTCCAGAACCCGCTGTATCTGTCGCTGTTTGGCGATGACCTGCTGCCCGGCGACGAGCGCACCGCCCACGTCCGCCTGGCGCTCACCGAGCTCGATGACGCCATGCAGCGCCCGCTGGAGCTGTATGAGCAGTTCGCGGGGACATGATGCCGTGCAAAGCGCGGGCGAGGGCGCCCGCGCGCCAGATGCGTGTGTGCGCTGCCAGCGCCCTCGCCCCAGCCGAAAACACCAGGCTGCGCCCCGTCCCGTGCCGCTGAGGCGGAGGATGGCCGAGGTCCACCTGCGCGACAGCCATCGCGCGGGGAGGGTCTGTCCTGGCGGGCCTGCTGTCTTTATACGCCACCGCATGGTGGCGTGGAGAGGCCGGACCAGCGTCCGGCCTGCTGTTCCCTCACGCCAGCCGCCAATCCTCGGCACGGAAGCCGGAGCGCCGGCCGCTGTGCTCCTCATAGGCACAGGTAACGATGTGCAGGTCGCCGACCTCGCCCGGCGGGATGTTCACCTGCACGATCGTCCCCGGATGCCGCCAGAGCTGATAGCCCCTCGTGCGTGAGAGCGCCAGAGGGCGTCCATCCAGCGCCAGGTGCCGAATCCGGGACTCCCGGTGCGGGATCAGCAGCCGGATGGCGAGGCCATGCTGGATGGGCTCGCCGGCATTGCCGGCGCCTGCAGGCAGGACCCTCTCCGTCGGCGTGCGCTGGTTGAACTCCCGGAGGGCGGACAGGTCGAAGCCCCCGACGTCCTCCAGCCCGTGGAGGATGTCGCCAATCTCCTCGGGCTCCAGATATGATGCCCCTCGCGCGTTCGTCGCACAGAAGGCCATAACCGTGCCACGCGGCTCCGGGTGGCCGCAGCCGAAGCGGAGCTGCTCCAGCTTCCGCCACAGCTCCACGCGGCTGCGCCGCCGTTCGATCGCCGTCGTGCCCCAGGCGGCGATCGCCGTGGAGGTCCAGCAGCCCACCTGGTTGACCGGATAGCCGTGGTGGGGCTCGCCCCGCCACCTGTGGTGCCCCAGCTCCAGCATCGCCCGGATGCGTGCGATGATGCTCTCCTCGAAGCCCGCCTCCAGCGTGAAGGCCAGGGCGTGATACTGCCGGTAGCTGTAGACGCAGTCGTTCACGCCGGCCTTCTGCAGGTAGAAGTGATGCTCGCCGCCCTCGACCGGGGCCGTGGCCCGCACCTGGCCGGCGTCCTGTTCCCCGCGCGTGATCAGAAAGCCCTCCTCCTCGGCCCGGCGGTCGATCAGCCGCGTGAACTCCTGCACGTAAGGCCGGCACAGGCCGCTGGCCCAGGAGATGCCCGTGCTCTCCCACATGGTCTGCTCGCCATACCAGACCCCGTGCATGTCACAGTGGACCTCCGGCATGTGCTCGTCGATGACGCCCTTGATGGCAACCGCCTCGGGGCTCTTCTCGGGCTCGCGCACCCCATCGAGCGTCCAGGCGCCGTAGGGGCTGTGACCGAGGCTGTTGCCGATCTGATGCCTCTCGAAGCCCTCCGGGTCGCAGACCGGCATGACCAGGACGATCTGCCGCCGGCGAATCTCAGCGGCCGCAGGATCATCCGAGATCAGCCACTTGATGAGGCGCAGCGCGCCCGTAGCGGTATTGAGCTCGCGGCCGGCGTGGCAGGTCGTGATCAGCGCCACCTGCTTGTCCTCATCAGGGACGCCGGCGTCCGTGATCCTGCACAGCAGCACCGGCAGGCCCTCCGGCGACCGCCCCGCCACCTCGACTCTCAGGGCATTGGGGCGCTGCGCCGCCCACTCCCGCAGCCCGTCCTCCATCTCCTCCATCGTGGGGTGCACGATGTGCTCGTACTGCGGCTTCCCGGCGTCGGCTGCTGGCATTTCCGCCCCTCCCGATGACGATGTGGCGGCGCGTTGCAGGCCATTGCGTTGGTCACGCTCACGGGACCTTCTCGCACCTATCTCGCTCTGGGAAACTTGTGCCCCTGGCCTACATCCCATCCTGGGAAGCCGGCGCCCTCGCCGGCTTGTGGCGCGAAGCGCCACTGAATCCCTGGGCCAGTCAATTGATACGCGCTCGCGGCAGGTGACGGCGCGCGTCTGACGAACCGGGGTGGGAGCGACTCCTCGCTGGAATGGCGCTGGCGAGGCGAATGCCTGACGCAGATCACAGATGAGCATCGCGCACCGGCGGGCGGTCACCCGGCCGCCGGGTGCGGCGCGGATGCACCGATGGAGAGAGGGTACTGACATGTCTCGTGAAGAGCTGAGAGCGGCGAGCGCGGATGCAGCACAGCGTTTCCCCCAGATCATCCCTGAGCCCCAGCATGTCGAGCTGCATAGCCAGGCGGTGCAGAGGCCTGCGCAGCTCGAGGTGCCCAGGGGCAGCGAGCCGGGCGAGGGCAGCCATGCCGATCTGATCGCCGCCGAGCTTGGCGCCATCGACTACGAGGTGAGCGTAGCAGTTGAGCCCGACTTCGCGCGCCCCGAGATCCCGGAGCACGCCCTGGATGAGGCCTACGAGCTGCGCATCCTCCCCGACGGCGCCGAGCTGGTGGCGCGAAGCGAGCGCGGCGCCCGGTGGGGCCTGAGAACGCTCAACGAGGTCCTCAACCGCATTCCGGCCCATGGCAGCGTCCCCGCGGCGCTGATCGTGGACTGGCCGATGCTGCGGACGCGCGGGGTCTTCGTCGAGGACAAGTGGGGCCCGGATCTCATGGAGCTCGGGGACTGGCAGCACGTCATCGACTACCTCGCCGAGCGGAAGCTCAACAAGCTGGGCATCGGCCTCTATGGCTGCTGGTGCGTGCAGTATGACGGCCGGATCACCGAGTGGATCAATGTCCCGGTCCCGGATCATCCGGAGCTGAAACGGGAGTGGACGATCCGCTGGTACTCACCCACCGATGGTGAGGAGAAACAGATCACTTACCTGCCCCGGATCTTCGAGCAGGACTTCCTCGGGGACATCGTTGCCTACGGACAGCAGCGCGGCGTGGAGGTCATCCCTTACGTCAACAGCCTGGGCCACAACACGCTGATCCCTCGCATCATCCCGGAGTTCGCGGCGAAGGACGAGAATGGCCAGCCGCAGGGCTACGGCTACTGCCTCAGCAACCCCGACGTCGTCGAGTTCGTGACCGGATGGTATCAGCACATCTACGAGACCTACCTCAGGCCCCATGACGTGCACAGCTTCCACATCCAGCTCGACGAGGTGGGGACGAAGTTCTGCCGCTGCCCACAGTGCAGTCAGAGGCCGATGGAGGAGATGTTCCAGGACTGGGCCATCACACTCGCGAAGCATCTCGTCTCCGCAGGCGTGGAGAACGTGATCATGTACAACGACCAGTTCACCCGCCACATGGAGGCCTGGGATGAGGCCTTCGTGGACCGCCTGCGCGAGGAGGGCCTCATCGACCACGTCATCATCGACTGGTGGTGGTACAGCACCGAGAGCATCAACCCCCAGGCCGATCCCAAGATGGGCTTCGGCGTGCGCAGTTGGGTCAAGCCCATGACCTGCTACTACAACTGGTCGCGCTGGGATCCGCGCAAGCGCAACGTTGACAAGATGCTGCAGCGGGCGCAGGCCGACCGGGCGGAGGGCGCAGCCTCCTACTCGGTCTTCGATGAGGCCTGGGGCCTGGAGTTCGACGCCCTCGCGGAGTACTCGTGGAACCAGCGCGGCGCGGGCCCCATCCACCTCTTCGAGCAAAAGTGGGCGGAGGTGAGGGGCGATGGCGATGTCCTGGAGGCCCGGCGCTGGCTCGACCGCGCCGCAGAGACGTCCGCCTTCGGGCTCCTGTGGTACTACACCTACACCTACGAGCGCCCCAACAAGCCCTGGCCGCGCGAGTACCCCCTGGAGCCGCTGCAGGAGCTTGGCGACAGGGCCGATGACCTCCGCTTCCTGGAGGAGGCCGGCAATCGCGCGCGCCTGCTGCTCGACGGCCGCTCGGACGCGCTGTGTGTGAACATGGCGGTCGAGGCCGAGCGCCTGGCCTGCCACGGCTACGCCTTCCGCGTCATGTCCAGGGCCTTCGAGGCCGCCCACGGCCGCGCTGAGGGCCACGTGGATGCACTGACGCTGGCTGAGGAGGTCGATGAGGCGCTGGAATCCGTCGCCGCTGCCATGGCCACCATCGAGGGCAACAAGCCGCACTACCTGGTGCCCTCCTACATGCGCGACATGTCGGTGCTGCACGAGTATCTCGGCCTGCTGGCCGCGCAGCTTCGTGAGGTCGCCGACGGCAGCCGGGAGTGGAGCGAGATTGACTGGTACATCGAGGACAACATCGCGCAGCGCGAGCGCTGATGGCTCACAGATATGATTTGCCCAGATACTGGAGGCGGTGACGAACGCCAACTGGTTCGATGGGTGCTGTTGTGTGGAGGGGCCGCCGCGAGCGAATGGAGCCACCTCGGAGGTTCCACCCCGGCCCACCCGTTAAGTAGCGCAGGCGCCCCCGCCTGCGCGCCGTTTAGTCATGGGTAGAGCTACGTGCCGGGCCGGGGTGGAACCTTCGGCGCTGCACGCAGCGCCTCACTCCTCGCGTCAACGCTGCGCGTTGAACGCGCGGAGCGGCCCCCCCATGGACGACAGGCGACGACCGTCCCTCTCGTCACCAGCCAGGCCCAGGCAGCGCTGGGGGACGCGTAACGCAGGGGCCGCGAAGGTCCAGAAGGAGGAGTAGCATGGCCGACCGCATCGTGCGCTGGGAGATGATGACGCCCGAGGAGCTGGACGAGGCCATCGAGCATCTGCCACTGGCCATCGTCCCGGCCGGCTCGCTGGAGTGGCACGGGCCGCACATGAGCACCGGGTCGGACCTGTTGCGCGGCAACGCCATCTGCACGGCGGTCGCCGAGCGGCTGGGCGGCGGCGTGGTGCTCCCCGCCACCTGGGTGGCGGCGCCGGGCTTCTGCAACTGGCGGGGGACGATCAGCTTCACGCCGGCGCTGGTCAGGCAGGTGGCGCTGGAGCTGTATCGGGAGCTGGAGAAGTGCGGCTTCCGCTGGATCTTCGTCAACCTCGCGCACGCCGGCGCCATGCAGCGCGAGTCCTGGGAGGGCGGCGCGAACGAGTACTCCCGCACGGGGACCAGCGTCCGCATCCTCGTCAAGGCCGGCCCCGACGGGCCACTGGACTCGTCGATCGGCGGCGGCCACGCCGGCCCGAACGAGGCCGCGGAGCTGATGGCCGCCGATCCCGCCACGGTGCACCTGGACCGCTACGACCCCGAGGACACGCTGCTGCCCAAGTACGACTCGGCTGGCGGCGCGGCCTGTGACCCCTGGCTCTACTCGCGCGGGCTGACGCCCGAGTCCCGCGAGGCCGTCTTCCGCTTTATGGCCCGCGAGCACTACGAGTGGGACCCGGAGCTGGCGGAGAAGGTCACGCCCGAGGCCGCGCAGCGCATCTTCGACGAGGTCTGCGACCGGCTGGCCGAGGAGCTGCGAGAATGGATGAGCGAGGCCTGAGAATGCTCTCCCCTCCTGCGTGGGCAGGCACGCCGACCACATCGTGACCTTCGGCTACCCGAACTACCTCAGCCCCACCAACGGCCGAGAGCGCTCCGCCGCACTCTACGACGACTACCGCCTCTACCGCAATACGCTGCTGGGCCGGTGGTAAAGGGCCCGATGATCGCAGAAGGTGTTTGAGGAGGCGGCACGGCGGGTATCTACTACGGTGCATAGTAATTGCGCGCCGTGCCCGCTGTCTGGGCGCAGGGAGAAGTCGCAGCGAGAAAGGGTCGAAGCAGCCATGAAACGCCTCCTGCAGTATGTGCTCATCGGGCTCGCCATCGGTGTGTTGCTCACGATCATCCCGCAGTCGCCCGCCGCGGCGGACCACTCCGGTCCAGGCCACTTCTACCGACCTGGCCCCGCCTATCACGTACCGCCCGGCCATCAGCCCGGTCACCACAAGAAGTGGATCCCGCCGGGGCACCGCAAGCACTGGATTCCGCCGGGTCACCTCAAGCACATGTACGGCGCGCCCCACGGCTACAGGTACTCTCCCGAGCGCCGGTACGGGGACTGGCGCTATCGCCAGGGCGGTGAGGATTACGGCCTCATCATCCGCAAGGGACCGCAGGGCACTACGATCGACATCCGCTATCGTAATCGGGACTGGTAGAGCATCTGCAGACTGAGGACGACCGGGCGGGCGAGGGCGCCCGCCTCCCACACTCAGAGTGGCGACCGGCAAAGCATCCGCAGACTGAGGCCGAGCGCCCGGCCCCGGCGAGAGCCGGGGCCTTGCGCTTTGCTTTGCAGCCCCTGAGCAGAGGAGACCTCTCCCGGCCGCGCGCCGAAGTGCTCTGCCGTTGGAGAGGCCGCACGAGCGGCGGTCCCAAGGACCGACGCGAGGTCGGCGGTCGCAGCTCAGCGGGGCGCTCAGCCCTCCCAGTCCGGATTCGGCCGCGGCAGGCGCGCACAGACATCCTGTCGCCACCGGCGCAGCATCCCGTGCAGGTGCTCGGCGCGATCCGGCTCCTCCTGTGCCAGGTCGTGCTCCTCGCCGATGTCCTCACGGAGGTTGTACAGCTCCAGCCGCCCGTCCTCGAAGAGCTCGATGAGCTTGTAGTCACCCGCGCGCACCGAGCAGCCCGGCGTGCCGCCCTGGTTGCCGTAATGCGGGTAGTGCCAGTAGACGGCCTCGCGGTCCAGCGCCTCCTCGCCGCGCAGCAGCGGTGTCAGGCTCAGGCCGTCGCAGTGCTGCTCCGGTATGGGGTCCGCCCCCGCCATCTCCAGCATCGTGGGGTAGAAGTCCGGCGTCGTCACCGGCTCCGCGCAGGTGCTGCCGGCCTCCGTGAGGCCCGGCCATCTGATCAGCAGCGGCTCGCGCGTCCCGCCCTCGTACATCCAGCCCTTCCCCTCGCTCAGTGGCAGGTTGCAGGTCGGCGAGCCCTCTGCGGTCGCCAGCCCCCCGTTGTCGGAGGTGAAGAACACGATAGTATTCTCCCACTGTCCCGTCTCCTCCACCGCGTCCAGCAGCCGCCCGATGTTCTCGTCCATGCTCCAGACCATGCCCGCGTAGTCCGGGTCGGACTGCACCAGTCGCCGCACCACGCGCCGGTCGCGCTTATGCTGGCACGGGAAGTGCTCGCCCTCCTCGAAGGTCTTCACGTCATCGAGGCCCATCTGAGCGGCCTTCTCCGCGAAGCGCTCGGTGTGCTCGGTCTTGGCCTGGATGGGCACGTGCACGGTGTAGTAGGCCATGTGCAGGAAGAACGGGGCACCGTCGTTTCCGCGGATGAGCCGGATGGCCTCGTCGGTGAGGCGGTCTGTGAGGTACTGGCCTTCGGGCCCGTTCTCCAGGTTCGGGATGTCCCAGGGGCTGAAGTAGCCCCTGTGCGGCATGCCCATGTGGCAGCCGGCAACGTTGACGTCGTACCCGTGCCGGTCGGGCCAGTAGCCCTCCTCGCCCAGGTGCCACTTGCCGACATGCCAGGTGCTGTAGCCGGCGGCGCCGAGAGCCTGCGCGATGGTGTACTCGCTATGTGGCAGGCGGCGGATGTAGGGCGCCTCCAGGAGCCGCCCGCGCGCCTCGCCGGGGATGTAGTTGGTCACGCCCACTCGCGCGGGGTAGCGGCCGGTCTGGACGCTGGCCCGCGTCGGCGAGCAGACCGGGCAGGAGGCGTAGGCGTTGGTAAAGCGCATCCCCTCGGCGGCCAGGCGATCCAGGTTGGGGGTCTCGTAGAACTCGCTGCCGTAGCATCCCAGGTCACGCCACCCCAGGTCGTCGATCAGGATGAAGATGATGTTTGGCTGTGGCATCGATGCACTCACTCCCGCTGTGTGGCCTCCCAGCTCGCGAGGTCCAGGCCACGACACGTCCACCCCCTGGGGTGCGGGCGCCCTCGCCCGCACGGCGTTGGGCCGCTTCCAGGCCGACGCCTTGCCATCACCGCTGCGTGCCGTGCCATTGCCGTACGGAGGGCGGTGTGCCTACGCCCCCCGCCGTTGACGCCGTTGGCCGTGGTCTTTGCCTCGTCGTGTGGAGGGGCCGGACCACTGTCCGGCCCGCCGTTCCTCCGCGACGCGGACGCAAGGCCCGACCCGTCGTCTCGGGGGCAGGGCTGCAACGGCACACGGCAACGACGGCGGGCTGGGCAGCCCGCCGCTCCGTACGGCGTGACGGCAGCGACATACGACAACGACGGCGCACGGGCAGGAGTGCCCGTGCCACGGACGACAGACGGCAACGGCAGCCGCGGCACAGGTTGGCGTCCTGCAACAGGGCCGGTGGCCGTGCCTTTGCCGTACGGAGGGCGGTGTGCCTACGCCGCCCGCCGTTGACGCCGTTAGTCGTAAGCTCGTAGCTCGCAGCCCGCACCTCACCCCTCACTCCGGCACCGCGAGCTCCGTCAGGAACTCATCGGTGATGCGCTTCCCGACCAGGAAGAATTTGCGGTCCGGGTGCCAGAGCACGTTCTCGCCCCTGCGCGTGGTGAGGCTGGGGTAGACGCCGATGTCGATGCGGTTCAGCGGCCCGATCCCCACGCCCTGGTTGTCCATGAGCTGCTTGCTGGCCGAGAACCAGATCGGCTGCTCTGCGTCAGCTCGGAACTCGCCGAGCGCGATGAACGCCGGCCGTCGGTTCTTTCCAGTCTCCTCGCGCGCGCAGCCCTCGAAGTGCCCGTCGTTGTTATGGTGCAGCAGCACGTAGCGGCCGTCGGCAAGCTGGTAGATCGGACAGCAGCACAGCGGCTCCTCGATCGGCAGGCCGTAGTCGCGCCGCAGCAGCGGCCGGGGACTGCACCAGCTCTCGCCATCATCGCCGGACAGGCTGTACCAGATATAGCCGCTCATCGTGCGCATGGTGCAGAAGAGTCGGTCATCCGCCAGCCGCAGCAGGCTGGGCTCCTGGGCCACCGAGAGGGGCGGGTTGTCGTAGTGGGGTACCCGCAGGGCCTCATCATCGGGCGAGTAGGCGATCTCCAGGTCCCGCGGCTGGGGGTCATCGTCCACGTTCGTGAAGCGCATGAACTGCACCACGGTCTCCATGGAGGTCCAGGAGCTGTTGTGCGGCTCAGTGCGCACGGCCTTCGACACCCAGCGCGAGAAGCCGGTGAACCAGCGCCCCTGCAGGTCGCGGATGGGAAGCTGCCACACGATCCAGTTGGAGGGCACCGCCGGGTCGGGATGGTCGTAGGCCGACCGCGGCATGGGCACGGTCTGCGGCTGAGACCAGGTCGCTCCCAGGTCATCGGAGTAGCAGCAGTCCATGGTGCCGGTGTGCTGGTGGACCACGTCATCGATGCCCTGGTACTGGTTCCAGATCACGTAGATGCGGCCGGATGCCGAGGTGATGGGGAAGCCCCAGCTCGACATCAGGTGCTCGTCATCGGGGCCGGCGGGCCCCACGATGCGCGTCGGCTCCGACCACGTGCGCCCGTCATCCTCCGAGCGCGCGAACATGACGCGGTGGTCGCCCGCGCCCTCGTAGCTGGACTGCGTCCAGACGGCCATGAGCGCGCCGTCGGGTGCGTCCCTGACCAGGAAGTGCTCGTTGCCGGTGTCGTGGTCGCCGGTCGGGACGTAGACCACGTAGTCCGGCTCGGAGCGCTGCAGCTCCCGATCGAGGTCGTCCGGCATGGCCGGACCTCTGGGCTCTGGCATTGCGGATCCTCCTACTGGGCCTCCACGTGGGCGATGATGCGCCTCAGGTTCGCCACGCCCTGCTTCACGGAGCCGTAGATGTCGTCCGGCAGCGAGATCTCCAGCGAGATTGTCCCGTCGTAGCCCACATCTCGCAGAATGCCGAAGAGCGTCGGCCACTGCATGTCGCCCTCGCCGCCGACGGTCCGCTGGATCCACTCGTCAGCGAGGGTCTCGGTCCACTCGTCCCTCTCATCCGGAGGCGGCTCGGTGGTGCGGATGCGGAAGTCCTTGGCGTGGGCGTGGACGACGTGCGGGGCCAGCATGCGCGTGGCCTCGATGTGATCCTCACCGTAGACGTGCCGGAAGTTCGTGAAGTCGATATTCACGCCGAAGTTCGGCCGGTCCACCAGCTCCACCATCCGCGCCACCTGTTGGCTGCGGCCCAGCAGCCGGCCGTGGTTCTCCACGCCGACCGTGATGCCGCGATCGGCGGCGGCGTCGGTCACCTCCTGCATCCCCTCGCAGACGCGCTCGAGCAGGTAGTCCAGGTCGGGATCCTGCGCGTGCTCCTCCGGCAGCGAGGTCCTCGGGTCCAGCCGGATGGTGTCCGTGCCCAGCACCTCGGCCACATCCAGCGCCAGGATGCAGTCCGCCACGGTCTCGTCGAACGTCTCCTCATCGTAGACTGCGAAGTCGCTGTCGAGGGTGTAGCATGAGACCTCCAGCCCCACCTCGTCCAGCATCTCCCGGGCCCGCTCCGCCTGATCCAACGTGGGATCGTCATCGTACCAGTAGCGGCTGAGCGGCTCGAAGCGCTCCGCCTCGGTGGCGGTGCCCACGAGCTCGATGCAGTCGAAGGTGTCGATCTCGTCAGCGGTCAGCAGGGCATTGAACACCCACTGGCATACTCCAGCCTTCATCTCGGCCTCTCTCCCCGGCGGGCGTAGCTCGCAGCGTTGTCCTCTCAGCGATTGCAGTCTGCTATTCGTCGGCTGACGGAGGGCACCTTTGCGGGTGATCGCCGGGCCCGCGCTCACCGGGGGGACGAGCGAGCATGTCCGATCACCGAGAGTGCGATGGCCCGGCCCTCCACGAAGGAGGTCGGCACGGCCTGCTCGAACATGACCCGTGCCTCGCGCAACTCAGAGGAGGAGCTCACCATGCCAACCGCAAGGATGCGCACGACGAGACGCTGATCATTCGCGGCCGGCTGGAGTTCGGCGACGAGCCCCGGGCGTGGTCGCTGAGCTTCGCGCCAATCGCCCAGACGTGACGTGGATGCGCGCGTAGCGCGGCGTACACAACCGAGGAGGGATCTGACGTGCGAAGAGCTGTAATGCTACTGGCTGGCAGCCTTGTGACAGTGTTGGGAGTGACAGCGATGGCCGAAGCGCAGGACCTGTGGGTCCATCCCGACTGCAGTCCCATGCCCACTGACAGGCGGGGGCCGTTCGTGGTGCTCAACGACGGCAGCCTGCTCACCATCGGGGCGAACGAGGCCCTCGTGAGCAGCGACGACGGGGAGACGTGGGAGAAGCGCGCGACGATGTACGAGGGCGAGGGCTCGGGCATTCCACGCAGCGGGCCGATGATACGCACCGCTGACGGCACGCTCGTGCTGGTGTACATGGATCTTGAGGACTACGTGTTCGACTGGGATCCCGCCACCGGCGAGCTGAACGCCGACCTCGACGTGTGGGCGATCCGCAGCCTCGATGAGGGGCACACATGGGTGGACCGGCAGAGGATCCTCGACGGCTACTGCGGCTCGCTGCAGAACATGATCCAGACCAGCAGCGGCCGCATCGTCGTCCCCGTGCAGGACGCAATCACCGATCCGGTGCGCCACGGGCAGTACTGCTTCGTATCCGACGATGACGGCCAGACCTGGCGGCATGGCAATCTGATCGACCTCGGCGGCCGGGGCGACCACGACGGCGGCTTTGAGGCCACGGTCGTCGAGCGCACCGACGCGACGATCTGGATGCTGATCCGCACGAACCTGGACCGCTTCTGGGAGGCGACGTCGGAGACGGACGGCCTTTACTGGCGGCGGCTCGGTCCCAGCGACATCGACGCCAGCAGCTCCCCGGGCTTCCTGCTGCGGCTTGACAGCGGCCGCATCGTCCTGGCCTGGAACCGCCTCTATCCGGAGGGGCTGAGCGACGAGGAGAAAGCCGAATACCCGCGACGGGGCGGGGATCGCCGCTCGGAGCCGAACGCAAGCTGGCACCGCGACGAGCTGTCGATCGCATTCTCAGAGGATGATGGCAGGACCTGGACGGAGCCGGTGGTCGTGGCGCGCAAGAAGGGCGGCAACCTGTCCTATCCCTACATCTTCGAGCGCCGCCCCGGAGAGCTATGGATTACCACCGGCGGTGGGCCGACCCGCATCGTTGTGAATGAGGAGGAGTTCGTCGAGTAAACGACGCGGGCAGGGGACCTCGGTCACCGCCAGGGCGTCGCCAGCAGGCTGGCCGAAGCGCGGTTTGCCGTGCATCCGTGCTCTCGGGCGGACGATGTGCGATACCGGCAAGGCTACAGGCCATCCCTCGCAGCAGCGCGCCATCCCCAATCGCGCGGCGCGCCAGGAGGCGTTCGCCGCCCATTGTGCGAAGACACCCGGCGTGGGCCTGCCGCGAACCATGCAGCCGGAGTGGGAGAGACCATGCGATTGAGGCATACCGCACTGGCGCTTGTCGTCCTGTCGTTGCTGCTCGCGACCATCGGAGCTGGCGCGCCCGCGGCATCGGCCGCGGGGGCCGGTGACCTGCACACCAGCAGCTTCCTGGCCGGCGACTTCCTCGTCATCTGGCGCTCCGGCGAGGGCGCCACGATCGCCTACCGGGGCGTCCCGCTGTTCACCGCCAACCCCTCCGAGTTCATCGTGCACCGCGCCTGGGAGGACGTCTACTACCGCAGCAACGAGAGCGAGCAACGCGGCAGGCTCACCGACGCTGCCCCCGGGAAGGTCCTGACGGTGCGCGATCGGTCCGAGCACTTCCGCTTCCAGAAGCGCATCCTCGTGCGGCCTGACGGCACGCTGCGCCTGGAGTATGAGTACGAGCTGCTGGACCCCGCTGAGGCCGAGCTGCAGGTGCTGTTCGGCGTCGGCAGGCCGTGGCTGCACCAGTCGCAGTACCGGCTGGTGGCCGGCGGCAGAAAGAAGCAGGGGGAGCTCTCGGTGCCTGAGACGGGCCGCACGGACCCCTGGTCCAACGCCACCGAGCAGACCTTCGTCACCGAGTATGGCACCCTCAGCATCAGCTCCGACCGGGGGCTGAACCTGCTGTGCCGGCCAGGCGGTGGCGCCCTCTGGTGGGCGCAGGCGCTGAGCCGCGGCGAGACATACCGGACCGTCATCGACGTTCGGATCCAGCCGGGCCCGGCCGCGGAGACGGGACTGGTGCTCACCGGCCTGGAGTGGTCGCGGCGGGTCAGGAGCGGTCGCGCCAGCTTCCGCGTGGGCATCGCTCGGAAGCCCGACGGACCCTGGCGCATCGCCCTGCAGGCCAGGCCGGCGGAGGGCGGCGGCAGGGCAGGCCGCGTCATCGAGGCCGCACTGACCGACGCGCCCAGGACGGTGCAGTGCTCGGCCCCGGTGGCGGGACGGGGCAGGCGCACCTACCAGGTGGTGATCTCGGACGCGGAGAGCGGCGAGGAGCTGCTTCGCCTCGCACCGCTCGACGTTGAGTCCGATCCCTACATCCGGGCCATGCCGCGGCTGTCGCTGTATACACACGAGCAGCGGGGCGAGATCATCGTGAGGCTGGCGGATGACCTGGAGTCCGAGGAGCTTTCAGTGATCGTCGATCTGCCGGGCGTGGCGGCGGTGCGCCAGCCGGTAAGCGCTCACCAGATGCGGCTGCCGGTGGACCTGACCGGCCTCGGCGACGGCGTAACTCCGGTGAGGTGCCAGCTCCTCCGCGGCGACGCCGTGCTGGGCGTCGC
>JAYENL010000181.1:0-7871 GCA_034722055.1 Armatimonadota bacterium | reverse complement strand
GGCCCGCCGTTCTTTCCCGCAGGTGGGAGAGGGGAATGCGACGGCGACGGCAAACGGCCGGCGGGCAGGGCTGCCCGCCGCTCCGTACGGCAAAGGCAGCGACGCAAGCCGTACGGCAAAGGCAGCGACGCAAGACGTCATGGAGGGGCCGGACCACTGTCCGGCCCGCCGTTTCTTGGTAGCGTGCTCGGGAAGGGAGAGGCTGTCGTCCGACGAACACACACCCGGCGACATCCGGAGCAGGATCGGAGGACGCGACATGCCCAGCGCAAGCTACGGCTCGCGACCGAACATCATCGAGTTCATCTGCCACGACCTCGGCCAGTACGTGGGCTGCCTCGGCGCCCCCATCGAAACGCCCAACATCGACGGGCTGGCCGATGATGGCGTGCTGTTCTCGAGCTACGCCTGCACGGCCGCACAGTGCTCGCCGTCGCGCGGCTCTATCATGACCGGCCGCTACCCGCACAATAACGGCCTGGTGGGCCTGGCCCACATCGGCTGGGAGATCGGTGCGAACGAGGTCACACTGCCCATGTACCTCAACCGCGCCGGCTATCACACGCGGCTCATCGGCCACCAGCACGAGCACAACGAGGCCCCGCGCCTGGGCTATCAGACCATCCAGGACGTCAGCTACGACGCCCGCACGGTAGCCTCCGCGGTGGCCGAGTTCCTGCACGGTGAGGCCCAGGAGGCGCAGCCCTTCTTCGCCTCCGCCGGCGTCACCGAGCCCCATCGGCCCTACGAGCGCGAGGATTACGACCGTGACGATCCGGATTCGGTCGAGGTGCTGCCGTATCTGCCCGACCGGCCCGGCATCCGGGAGGACCTGGCGGGACTACATGGGCTCATCTGGCGCCTCGACGAGGCCATCGGCACTGTGCGCCAGGCCCTCGCCGACAGCGGGCTGGAGCAGGACACGGTGCTCATCGTCACCACCGATCACGGCATCGCGATGCCCCGCGCCAAGGGCACCTGCTACGACCCGGGCATCATGACCACGCTGGTGATGCGCTGGCCGGGGCACTTCGATGGCGGCCGAGTGCACGGCGAGCTGCTCACCAACTGCGACCTGCTCCCCACGCTGCTGGACCTGGCGGGCACCGATGTCCCCGACCAGGTGGAGGGCCGCAGCTTCCTGGGCCTGCTCGACCAGGACCGGTACGAGCCACGGGATGACATCTTCTGCGAGATGACCTGGCACGACCAGTACAACCCCATGCGGGCGGTGCGAACCGTCCGCTACAAGTACATCCGCAACTTCGGCCGCCGGCCGCTGGTCTACATGCCCGCCGACGTCTATCAGGGCCCGGCAGGCGAGGAGATGATCGATGACTTCTACAACGAGGTCCGGCCCACCGAGGAGCTGTATGACCTGGAGCGGGACCCGCTGGAGAAGGAGAATGTCATCGACGATCCGGAATACGAGGACATCGCCTGGACGCTGCGCACGCGCGTGCACACCTGGATGGTCGAGACCAACGATCCGCTGCTCTACGGCGACTATCCGCCGACCAAGCTTCAGCGCGAGCGCGCCGAGGAGCGCCCCATGGACAACGGCGTGCCGCACGTGTGAGGTGATGGAGCCGTGAAGCTGTGCCTGGGAATGAGACTCTCTGGCGAGCCGGCGATGTTCGCTTCTGACGACCTGGCGTTTGCGGCTCAGCTTGGCGTGCCGTGCGTGAAGATCTGCGGCAGTGACCTCATCAGCCGCGAGAAGGGCAACGTTCTGCACTCCGAGGACCTCCAGCGTATCATGGACCAGCTCGACGAGTACGGTATCCAGCTCGCGGTCGTGCTCCTCCCGCAAGGCCGGGGGACGCAGTACTGGCACGCCCGCCTCGGCCGGCCGGAGCGCGAGCAGGAGGCGGAGGACGTCTGCGAGACGCTGCGGATCATCGGCAGCTTCGACGTTCCCGTCGTGGAGTGGACCTGGAGCGTCCCGGACGTGTGGGGCAGCACCAGCGCAGAGGGCCGTGGCAGAGCGCGCGTGCGGCGGTTCGACTACAACGCCGTGAAGGACGTGGGCCCCGTCGAGCCCGATGAGGCCATGGATGCGGACACTATGTGGGAGCGGCTCATCTGGTTCCTCGAGCAGATCGTGCCGACCGCGGAGGAGGAGGGCCTCCGCCTGGCGCTGCACCCCCACGATCCACCCACGCCTCAGCTCCGCGGTGAAGCGCGCATCATCGGCACCATCGAGGGCCTCAAGCGCCTCATCGAGGCGGTTCCTTCGCCGGTCAACGGCCTCAACTTCTGCCAGGGGACGGTCGCTGAGATGGGCGTGGACGTCATCGAGGCCATCAGATGGTTCGGCGAGCGCGACCGCATCAACCACGTGCATTTCCGAAACGTGAAGGGACATGTGCCCCGCTTCGACGAATCCTTTGTTGACGACGGCGACACCGACATGCTGGAGGCCATGCGCGCCTACCGCGACGTGGGCTACCGGTGGGCCATGATGCCCGACCACACGCCGCGCATCGCGGGGGACACGCGCTACGGTCACTGCGGTCGGGCCTACGCCATCGGCTACATGCGCGCGCTCATGAAGGCCGTGCGGCGCGAACGCGGAGCCTGACAATCGGCGCTGACCTTCAGACGCACACAGGCACGGTCGCCCGCACGCCCTTCGCGAAGCGTGCGTTTACATCCCGGACGAGCAACGGGGCAGGAGGAGAGGCTGGATGACACTCGAGAAGATCAGGTCCGAAGGTCTCGCGCATCTGTCGTACTTCATCGGCAGCGGCGCGGAGGCCGCCGTGATAGACCCCCGCCGCGACGTGCAGGTGTACCTGGACATCGCCGGGGAGCAGGGCATGCAGATCTTCGACATCTTTGAGACCCACCGCAACGAGGACTACATCGTCGGCTCCCGGGACCTCGCTGAGGCCACCGGGGCCGAGATCCATCACCACGGCAGCACCGACTGGGGCTACGGCAGCGACCTCGAGGGTGGTGAGAGCTTCCGGATCGGCCAGCTCCGCCTGCAGATCCTGCACACCCCCGGCCACACCTTCGACAGCATCTCCATCGCCGCCTACGACACGGGCTTCAGTGACGAGGAGGCCGTGGCGGTCTTCACCGGCGACGCACTGTTCATCGGGGACGTCGGCCGCACCGACTTCTTCCCCGACCAGCGCGAGCACGTGGCGGGCCTGCTGTATGACAGCATCTTCGAGACGATCCTGCCGCTGGGCGACCAGACCATCCTCTGCCCGGCGCACGGAGCCGGCTCGGTCTGCGGAGAGTCCATGGCCAAGCGGGAGTTCTCCACCCTCGGCTACGAGCGCCAGCACAACAGGGTCCTGCGGATGACCGACCGCGACGAGTTCGTGCAGTTCAAGGCCACCGAGTTCCACCACATGCCCATGTACTTCGAGCACATCCACGCCCTCAACCAGCAGGGGCCGCCGACCATCGAGGGGCTCCATCGGCCGCCGCCCCTGACGGCGCCGCAGTTCCACTCGATGCTCGACGGGGGGATGCTGGTGCTTGACGTGCGCAACGCGGAGGCCTTCGGCGGCGCGCACATCCCGGGGAGCCTCAACATCACGCTCCCCATGCTCTCGGCATACATCGGCTACCAGGTACCCTACGACGCGCAGATCGGCCTGGTAGTGGACGGCCGGGAGATGTTTGAGACCGCCTGGGAGCAGCTCGTGCGCATGGACTATCTCAACGTGGCAGGCTACCTGGAGGGCGGGATGGAGGAGTGGGCCATCCACGCCCTGCCCTTTGACGGCATCCCGCAGATCTTCATCGAGGAGATCAAGCGCCGCTACGACGAGGGCGAGGAGTTCCTGCTGCTGGACGTTCGCAAGAGAGGGGAGTTCGAGGGCGGCCATCTGCTTGGCGCCCAGCACATCTTCGTGGGGGAGCTGCAGGACCGCCTCGACGAGATCGGTGACGCCCGGCCGATCGTGACCTTCTGCGGTACGGGCTACCGGGCGTCGAATGCTGCCTCGATCCTGAGGCGCAACGGCTTCGAGCAGGTCGAGAACTTCCTGGGCTCGATGAGCGCATGCATGGAGACGGCCTGCCCCATGGAGTAGCCGTTGGACCATACGAGCGAGAAGGAAGGATGTGGGGATTATGAGAGCGTCCCGTGTGTTGCATGTGCTTGCCGCCCTGGCGGGGATGGTACTGATCTCCGCCACCGGCTGCGAGCGACCGCCGGAGGGTGAGCCTGTGCAGGAGCCGCCCGCCGAGGCGGTCGGCGGCGCTGAGCCCGCTGAGCCGACACCCGATGTCACACCAGAGGAGGTACCGGAAGAGATGGCTCTGTCAATCACTTCAAGTGCATTCAGCGATGGGGAGACTATCCCCGTGAAGTACACCGCCGACGGAGAGGACGTCTCGCCGCCGCTGAGCTTCGAGGGCGTCCCGGAGGACGCCGCTGAGCTGGCGCTGATCTGCCACGACCCGGACGCGCCCCGCGCGGGCGGCTGGACCCACTGGGTGGTCTACGGCATGGCGCCGGACATCGGTGGGCTTCCTGAGGCCGTCCCCACAACGCCGACCGTGGATGAGCCGAAGCTGGTGCAGGGCAGCAACTCGTGGCCGAAGACCGGCTACGGCGGGCCGGCGCCCCCGGCCGGACCGGCCCATCGCTATCAGTTCACGGTCTACGCCCTCTCAGAGGAGCTGGACCTCGAGCCCGGCGCCACCAAGGACGAGCTCGAGGCCGCCATGGAGGGCACGATCATCGCGGAGGCCATGCTCGAGGGCCTCTACGGGCGCGGGTAGCGTGTGACAGATCGCCTGACGGCGCAGAGACCCCGCGGGTGCGGGGCCACCACGCGCCCCCACCCGCCACAATGGAGGGGCACAATGCGTTTCACCCGGATGGCCGCTGGCTTGCTGTGCCTGATGACGACAGCCTGCTGTCTCGCGCAGGCGCAGGAGCGCCTCGTCTTCGAGACCTTCGAGAGCGTCGAGGGCTGGGACGGCTTCGAGCTCGCCACCGATCTCGCCCACCACGGCGACACCTCTGCGCTGTGGCGCAACCATCCTGATACCCCCGGCGTGAGCAGCAGCGAAATCCCGCACGACTGGTCCGAGTACGGGGCCTTCACCTTCTGGGTGCACAATGAGAGGGAGCTCGACGCCCGCTTCATGTGCATCATCTCCTCCGAGAACCCGGCCACGGAGGGGATCGACTACTGGTCCATCGGCGTGCCCCTGAGCTTCACCGGCTGGAAGCGCTTCGGCGTACTGATACGCGAAGGCAGTGGCGTTCGGAGCCCCCGCGGCTGGGACCAGGTGGACTCGATCCGGTTCACGGCCAGCGGCTGGGGGAATGAGCCGCATCCTGAGGCGGTGGTTCACATCGACCAGCTTGAGCTGCGCAACGACATCGGCGGCCCCGGGCCGCTGCTGAGCGACGAAGAGCTCTTCTCACTGCTGCGGGAGGACATCGAGGGCCTGGCGGCGGCGCGCCAGGCCGCGGCGGCGGGGGATTACGCCGCGGCCAAGCGGGCGCTTCTGGAGTACTTCCGCGCCCGCGACTGGCCACAGTGGACCTTTGATCCCAGCGAGTACGACCAGCACCGCGATCCCGACTACAACACTGACCGCGCCGACCAGGTCATGGAGCACACCTTCCGCTGGCAGGGCCGGACGGCCACGCTGCCTGAGGACATCGACTGGACCTTCAACCCCTGGGAGGGCGACGATCCCAACTACACGCCGGAGTGGACCTATGACCTCAACCGCTTCGGCTTCTGGCGGACGCTCGGACAGGCCTGGTGGGCCACGGGCGACGACCGCTACGCCAAGGAGTTCGTCTCCCAGATGCTGGACTGGATCCACGATGAGCCCGCGCCGGTGCTGGGCAGCCCCAACACCGCGCCCACCTGGCGAACCATTGAGCAGGGCATCCGCACCGCCGGGTCGTGGATGGACGCCTACCACTACTTCCTCTTCGCCGACGCCATGACGCCCCAGGCCCATTGCGCCTTCCTCAAGTCCTGGGTGGAGCACGCCCGCACCCTCACCCGCATGACCGTCGAGCACCCCGAGCATGGGGGGAACTGGGTGACCATGGAGTGCAACGGGCTGGCGCACATCGGGGTCATGTTCCCGGAGTTCACGGAGGCCGAGCACTGGCGGGAGGTCGCCTACGGCCGGCTGCTCATGGAGCTCGACCGCCAGGTCTATCCCGACGGCGCCCAGAAGGAGCTCTCCACAGGCTACCATCAGGTGGCGCGGGGGAACTTCATGCGGGCCACCCACCCGGCGAGCCGCAACGGTATTGAGATCCCCGGGGGCTACCTGAACAAGCTCAGGCGCATGTATGAGTACAACCTCCACGCCATGAAGCCCGACGGGCGACTGCCGCCGCTCAACGACTCGGGGGACACCAACGTGGTGGGCGCCCTCCGGGAGGCCTATGACACGTGGGGCGACCAGCGCTTCCTGTGGGGCGCCACTCTCGGCGCCGAGGGCGAGCCGGTGGACTTCACCTCCTGGTTCTTCCCGTGGGCGGGGCAGGCCGTCATGCGCTCGGGATGGAACGCCGACGACCTCTACATGATGTTCGAGGTCGGCCCCTTCGGCATCGGCCACCAGCATGAGGACAAGCTGGGCATCTATCTGTGGGGCTGGGGCCGGCCGCTGCTGACCGAGGCCGGGACCTACAGCTACGATCGCTCCGCCTGGCGGCGCTTCGTGCTCTCCACTGCGGCGCATAATACCATCATGGTCGATGGCATGGGCCAGCACCGCCGCGGGCTCGGCGAGACCTACGAGACCGACGAGCCGCTGGAGGGCGTGTGGGCATCAACCGACCTTTTCGACTGGTGCATCGGCCGCTACGAGGAGGGCTACGGCCCGGACCGCCTGCCGCTGACGCACGAGCGCACCGTCATCTTCGTCAAGCCGGGCTACTTCCTGGTCATCGACCGGCTGCTGGGGGCGGAGGGTGAGCACACTTACGAGGCGCTCTTCAACTTCGATGCTGAGGAGGCCGCGGTCGCTGACGACGGCCTCACCGTCAGCAGTGCCGATCCCGGGCAGCCCAACGTGACGCTCATGCCGCTGGCGACCGACGACCTCTCGCTGCGCGTCGTGACGGGCCAGGAGGATCCACTCATGGGGTGGATCCCCCGGCAGGATCACCGCGAGATCCCCACGGCTGTCTACGAGAGGGCCGGCCCGACCCCGCAGCAGTTCGTGACCCTGCTGCTGCCGCATCCCACCGAGGAGGCGCCGCCGGTCGAGGCGCAGGTGCTGGAGCAGACCGACGAGATGCTGGCGATCCATGTGAGGCACGAGGCGGGGGAGGAGACCATCCTCTACGCCTTCGCGGAGCCTATGGCAATGCAGGCCGACGGCGTCTCGACGCAGGCGCGGCTGGCGATTGTGCGCCGCACCGACGGGGAGGTCACCGGCGGGCTGCTGGAGGGCACCGAGCTGCGAATGGACGGCGAGCCGGTTCCGTTGGCAGGACAGTGAGGGAAAGACGAACCGTGGCGCAGGCTTCCAGCCTGCGGTCGCCGGGGATTGCGAACGACAACGGCCGGCGGCGTGGGCACGCCGCCGCTCCGTACGACAAGACCAACAACGCTGGGCATGGAGTTCGCACGGGCCGTGGCGCAGGCTTCCAGCTACATTATGCGCTTGTTGGTGTGAGGGAGTTTGTATGCGGCTTTGGCTGAGCATCGGAAAAAACATGGGCGATGAGTGGTCTGATGGCGCCCCAGCAGGGCCGCAGCCCCACCCGAATGCCGCTCAGATACCCGTCTCCGCCCCGTTTTCGCCGGCGGGCAGGCACCATCGCCCGCCGGAGGTCATCTCCGCCTCCGCGTCAGCTCCTTTTCGCCTCCATTTGCCGCCCGCGAGCTCTCCGTCAACCCCCGCCGATG
>JAYENL010000180.1:0-7893 GCA_034722055.1 Armatimonadota bacterium | reverse complement strand
CGTTACGGTGGCCTTTGATCCCGAGCGGCGCATCTCCTACGTGGAGCCCGCTATCCTGCGCCTGTCCAGCGGCCGATGGGTCTGCGTCATGCGCACGGAGGTGCCCATCAACCCTGGGACCACCCATCCGTATCGCCTGGGCCCGAGCATGTGGTGCACGTCCGAGGATGGCCGTATCTGGTCCGAGCCCCAGGAGATGCCGCTGGACTTCACCAGGACGGGGAGCACCGCGCCGTATCTGCTGGAGACGCAGACCGGCGTGGTGGTCTTCGCGGTCAATACCGGGACGGCGTTCAGCTACGACGGCGCGCGCACGTGGGTGGCGCAGGACATCGAGTGCGGCTACTACCCGGTGCTGGCCGAGCTGGCGCCGGGCACCGTCGCCTCCCTGGCCTGCGGCATGCGCGGGAAGGTCATCCGGCTGACCCGGCCCGAGCCCGGCGCCGATCCGCCCGAGGCCCGGGCCTCCGCGCCGACCTTCCCCGAGCCACCGGGCCTCCCGGAGGTCCAGGCGGCGCCGGCGCGGTTGCGGGAGGTCCTCGAGCGACCCGCGGTCATCCGGGTTCGCGGCGCGCTGGCCGAGGGACGGTCGCCGCTGGTGCGCCCGGACGACTGGCCCCTGCTGGCGGCCTTCCCGGCGGATACGGGCTCCGGCTATGCAGTCGTGGGGCTGCGCTCCAACGGCCTCGCCACCAACTGGGGCGAGCCGTTCACCATCGCGGAGTGCGACGGGCTCGCCACAGGAGTGGCTCTCGGCGCCGCCCGCGATGGCACGATTCTGCTCTGCTTCAGCGTGGGCGCAGACACGGATAGCATGGCGTACGTGGCACGATCGGAGGACGGCGGCCTCTCATGGCGGCCGCCAGCCGAGGTCGGCCTGCCCAACGGACCTGCGGCCGTTCGGACCAGCGCGCCACCAGTGAGCATCGGCAGCGACATCTGGCTGCTGCCGGTTACGATGGCCGATGAGGCCAGCGAGCCGGCGGGCGTCGTGCTCCGATCCGCAGACGATGGCGCCAGTTGGGAGGCGATCTCGGAGCTGCCGGAGCCATTGGTCGAGCCCGCGCTGGCCGTCACCCGCGACGGCCGGTGGCTGGCCCTGGCGCGGAGGCCGGAGAGCGACGAGATCGTGCAGAGCGTCTCGCGCGATGGCGGCGAGAGCTGGTCGCAGCCCGCTCCGATCGCCCTCCGCGGCACGCGTCCGTCGGTGGTGGAGCTGCTGGAGGACCTGTTCATCGCGGCGGCCGAGGGCTCGGACGGCCATCTCACCG
The DNA here is from genome assembly GCA_034722055.1 of Armatimonadota bacterium. Lineage (GTDB taxonomy): Bacteria > Armatimonadota > Zipacnadia > Zipacnadales > UBA5352 > JAYENL01. The sequence goes on along the minus strand of JAYENL010000180.1, from coordinate 6,622 downwards.
CAGCGGTGGCGTGGGACGACCTGGCCCGGTGGCTGCCCAACCCGCTGGCCTGCGGGCACCTCGTGCGCATCGGCGGCGAGAAGCACATCGGCCGCGGCTGCGGGGTCGATCTCGCGGGCTCGTGGAATTGCCTCTCCCAGGTGCCCCTGGATGCGGAGGAGCTCGCCCGGGCCGAGGCGGCCGCATCACGCTTCATCTCCGTGGATGACGCGGCCTTCGAGCTGGAGGGCGAATGGGACCGGGTGGAGGACGATCGCGGCCTCCGCGTCCTCAGCCACGAGTCCGCCACCGCCACGGTGCGCTTCACCGGGACCGGCGTTGTCCTCGTGCACGGTCGGCGCCCCGACGGCCACCTTCTGCGGGTGACCATCGACAGCGACGAGTACGCGCCCGTGGAGACGCGTGGAGCCGAGCAGTTTCCGGTGCGGAGCGTAGTCGCGGTCGATCTGCAGGCGGGGGAGCATGAGCTGACGGTCGCTCCCCTGCTGCACTGGCGGAGCGGGCGCATGTCCCTCGGCGGCATCGACGTGCTTCAGCCCCGGTAGCCGAGCGGACCCCGGTGCGCCGGATGGGGGTCACCGCTGGCGCAGGCGCCCATCCGAGGGCTGGAAGGCCGGGTCGCTGGTGATCAGCAGGGAGTCGTAGCGCACCTGTGGTGTAAGCCGCCGCAGACGCAACTCGTGGGTCCCGGCGGGCAGGTGCACTGACCGCAGGTCCACGCCGACCGGCCGCGCCCACGTCCAGAACTCGGGCCTGATGATACCGTCCGGGCAGCTCAGGTCCGTCAGCCCCCCGCCCAGGCTGGCGATGGGCTCCGCGTCGAGCAGAACCTGGACATTCTGCTCCACCGCCGCGCCGCGCGATGAGGCCGCCCCGCGCGGCAGGTAGCGCAGCCACAGATAGTACTCGCCCCCGTGCGGAACGTCCACCCGCCAGGTTGCCGAGGCATCGTGATCCTCCTCGGCCAGCAGGACGCAGACGTCGCCGTGCGTGCCCTCGGCCTCGAACTGCTCGAACTGCCCAGCGAGCTCCGCCTCGGCGAAGAGCAGCTCCATCTCCACCAGCGGCTGCTCGGGGACAGCGGTGCGCGCCACGGCCACCGGAGACGGCTCGCTCTCGTGGCCGCGCCGATCCACGGCCGTCACCACGTAGCCATACTCCGCGTCCGCACGCAGGCCCCAGTCGATGAACTCCGGATAGGTCGGTGAGCCAATGAGGAAGCGCTGCTGTGCCGCCACGTCCGCCTCGCGGGCGGCGTAGACATTGTAATGCGCCAAATCCGGGGCGTCGGCCGCCGTCCACAGCAGACGGACCGCTCGGTGGCCGGCGAGCTCTGCGTGAAGCTCCGCGACGGCCTCGGGCGCCGTCTCATCCTCCGGGCGCGGGCCGTCCGGGGCGAACTGCGCGTCGGTTGCCAGGCACAGCACGTCGAGCTGCGCGGCCCCGTCTGGTGTCGCCAGCTCCAGCCTGTGCTCGCCCTCGTCCAACTCGACCTCGCCGGCCCTCACCCACTGCCACTCGTGCGCGTCGGCGGCGGCCGTCAGCCTCTGGCGGCCGTCGAAGGTGACGCTCCAGCGACCGACCTCGCCCTCGCCCAGCCGGACGCGCAGCCACACCTGCCAGGGTGCGGCTCGCGCTGTGCGCACGGGTACTGAGGCCGCTCCATGCGTCACGCCCGGCGTGCGGTAGAGGTAGTACCAGTTCGAGGCGCCGAGGCGGTCCCGCCCCCGCGACAGGCCAGGCTTGGCGGCGGAGGGGAGGTCCACCAGGCCCCGCTCGGCCTCCGCGTAGATCACCAGCGCCGGGTCCTCGTCGGGAACATCGATCCCGGCCAGGGCGGCCTCCGCGGAGTAGCCGCTCTCCAGGCCGCAGTGCTCCAGCGAGGTGACCACGTAGAAGTGGGCCCTCCCCGCCTGCACGGACTCGTCCCGCCACGACGTCCCGGCCACCGGCTCGGGCGTGAGCAGCTCATACCCGCGTCCGCTGTGCTCGCTGCGGTAGATGAGGTAGCCGCGGATCTCGGCGTGGTGTGGCGGCGGCGACCATCGCAGCTCCACCGCGCCGTCCTCTGCCGACCAGCTCACATCCCGCGGCGGCTGCGGCCGCGCCATCACCGCGATGTAGTTGTGCGGCACGCCGGTCATGCTGGACTCGTAGTGAATCTTGGTGGCGTCGCGGCTGAGCGTGGCGAAGTTGCCGCCGTAGTAGAAGGCGTTGAAGCGCGTCTTCATGTCCGCGACCGGCTGCCAGGTGCCGTCGGTAAAGACCTGGCACAGCAGGTTGGCGTTGACCGGCCGGTCATAGCTGCGGCGATACGGCCGCACGCCGGTGACGAAGAACCGCGGGTCGTGGAACCAGCAGGTGTGGTAGCACGACCCGTTGGGGCTGATGTCCACGTCATGCCGGTCCTCCCCGTCCCACGTGCGGTAGAAGCTGGGGGAGCCGTCCCAGCAGGTGTAGCTGCTGTCCGGCGAGTAGCTGAGATGGCCGTGGCTGCACGATGGCGTCAGGTGGTACAGCTCGAAGAGCTCGCGGAGGTCGCTTGTGTCCGGCACCGCCACGCCGTCGGGGAACTGGATGCGCCCGCTGGCGAAGACCTCCAGGTACTCGCGCCGCCCGGAGACGGGCAGGACCACATGCTCCACCTGCCCCGTCTGGGTGTCCACCCGCCGGCCGATGATCACCCGGATCTTGGGCCCGGACTCGGTCTCGGTCACCATGCCGCGCGCCGACAGGCGCCCCTCCCCGTCCGGATGGGGGCCATAGCAGTCCAGCACGCGCACCGGCGGCAGAGGCTCGGCGGTCGGCTCCCATGGCAGCCACTCTCCGCCATCGTAGTCCACCACGAACACGGCCTCATTGTCCCCGGTCAGGCCGTAGGAGCGCTCCTGGGTCACGCCCTCGTAGGCGTCGCGGGGCTCCCAGGAGGCAAGCTCGGTGACCTCGCCGGTGCGCAGGTTGGCGCGCTCGACCTTCCCCCGAGAGTGAACGTAGTAGATGTCGGGATCCTGCAGGTCCCACAGCGGCATGCCGCCGGTCGGCATCGGCGTCAGCCGCGAGAAGTCCCGGTTGCACTGCCAGTGCTTGATGGTCTCGCCGCCCAGCACCCGCCCGCCGGGCAGCATCAGCACCGAGCAGTCGGCGTTCCAGCCCGGCCAGATCGATGCGGTCACCACGTACTCGCGGCCTGGAGAGTCGTCCAGCAGCCAGAGCTCCGTCCCGCGCTCGCGATCGTGGAAGATGACCCGATGGGTGAGCAGGCCGCCGTCGCGCTCGAACAGCTCCCAGGGCTTGTGACCGGCCCGCTCGACCAGGGCGTGGAGGCCGTGGACAGGATCCGGGTCCGGCGACCAGTCGGGCGCGTAGTACTGCCGCTCCACGGCATCCTCCGCGGCCAGCATTCGTCGCAGGACCGCGTTGTCGAGGACCACCTCGCCGAAGACGTCGTCGGGGGCCGCGATGCCCACGCGCGTCTCGTCGGCCGCCTCGGGCACGATGAACGCCAGGCTGCGCCTGACGAACTGCTCCTCCCCGGGCCTCCGGCCCTCCGAGATCTTCACCGGCTCGCCCTCACAGATGAAGGTCGCCCGCAGGTTGACCTGCTGCAGGGAACCGCCCATGGCCATGGACAGCTCGTAGGTCCCGCCCGGCTGCAAGCTCATCCCGTCGCTCCACACCTGCGGCCACCACAGCGCCTCGGGAACCTTCGTCACCCGCAGAGCCTGCCGGCCCGGCTCCAGCCCGCCCTCAACGGTCTGCACATCGCCCTGGTAGGCGTTATCCACCTCGGAGCTGGTCAGGTGCGCGTGCCAGCCTTCGGGCGCATCGTCGCCGAGCTCGCCGCGCTCGAAGTCCCCGTTGGGCAGCAGGTTCATGCGCTCGAAGTACAGCGCGGCGTCGGCGACGCGGGAGTGAAAGCTGGAGGTGGGGTTGCCCGGCCACATGATCGGGCCGGTGGGGCCGCCGTCTCGGCCGAGCTTGAACCGCCACAGATCGCCGGGCTGCGGAGCGGCGCCGAGCGCGTCGAAGGGCACCGCGATCTCGGTTGTCCAGCCCTCCTCGCCAGTGGCCGCGGCGGCCTCGATCTCGGCGTCCCAGGCCTCTCTTTCGTCGTCATCGGCGCCGGGGTCGCGACGGGCGTCGAACAGGCTGCCCGCCGAGTCCACAACGAGATGCACGTAGTCCGGCGCGTCGGGGGTGGCGTCGAGGAACAGCTCCAGATGGTCCCGCCGCCAGACGCCCCCGTCGTCCCTCGGCAGCGGCTCAACACCCTCGGGGGCGCCCTCACACCGCACGCCCACCAGCAGCCGCCGGCCGTCATGTGCGACCATCAGCGTCGTGCGCTGGTCCGGCGCCATGCCGGTCTCGATCATAACAAGGGGGCCGGCCGGCGCCGCCTCCTCCCACCCTGGCTCGTCGAGGCGCCCATCGACGACGATCTCGCCATCGAGACGCGGACACACCAGATCGACCTGCTCCGCCGACACGTGCGTCATCGCCAGCACTCCCATCAGCACGATCATCGCCCGTCCGCCACGGATCATCGCGATCACCCAGGATTCTACCGTCACTGTCCTGCCTGCACATTGTATCAGCGCGGCACACTGGACGTCGAGGCCGGGATGGCGGTAGGTGCACACTTCGTTCACGGGCAACTGCTGTTGGGGCCAACGACGTTGACGACGTGCGGAGCCGGCGCATGCGGAGGCCGGTCCGTCGCTGCTGGGCCCTGGATACGCCCGGCAGGTCATGGGCCTCACCGAGCAGACACAGTTCACTTGTATCGTCGAAGGCAAAGCGCAACACCATGTGCGCCGCCCACGGCTCTGTGTCAGTAAGTGGGGTCAAGGACTCGAGTTGTGTGACGACCAGCCTGCCAACCCTCTGCCCTGGCTCGAAGCGGACAAGAAGTGAGCAGTATTTCGCCACGAGCGTGGCGCCCAATCGTGGAGATGGTGGTTGATACGAGAGCGCTGGCCGTGTAAACTTGAATGCGAATGGGCATGGTTACCAGATAGGTGATGAATCGCAGCCGCCGCTGCGATCGACGGGTAGGAGCGGCTCGGGGCGCCCGGGGCCACTGGTGGGGCCCGGACCATCTGTGGGCATGACCGCCGGCAATCAGCAGGATGATGGTACGCGCGGTCATTAGCAGGTCTGCGCGGGCACGGGCGGAATCCCGCGGGGGCTGCGCGCCATGGTGGTTGCGCCCGCCCCACGGTGCCATAGACCGGGGAGGTGAGACTCAGTCGTGAGATCGCAGTCATCCATCATCGGGCTCTCCGTGGGGGCGGGCATCTTTGCGTGGGTCCTGGATGCGCTCATCGACACCGTTCTGCTGGACGGCGGCGAGTTCAAGGACGTCCTCATCCTCAAAGTCCCCCCGCAGGAGCTCTACGGGCGCATCGCGGCCTTGGCGATCTTCTTCGGGCTCGGCATGATCCTGGCCTCGCTCCTGGCAGAGAGGGAGGAGGTGGAGGAGGAGCCGGTGGTCGAGCAGGCGCCGGCGGAGCCCTTCGCCGATGAGGCCGACGTGATGATGCTGGGCCTCGACCGCGACGGCCGCATCATCTTCTTCAACCAGCGCTGCGAGGAGATCACCGGGCATCGCCGTGAGGAGGTGCTCGGACAGGTCTTCTTCGACATGGTCATCCCGGTGCGGGCCCTCCCCAGAGCGCTGACGGCATTCAAGTCGGTGGTCGAGAGGGGAGAGCATGTTGACGCCGAGATGCCGTGGCTCACTGCACCCGGCCACGAGGTCATCATCTCCTCTCACATCTCCCCCGTACATGACGACCGGGGCGAGGTCACCGGCGTGGTCGCTATCGGCCAGGAGGTCACCGAGTTCCGCCTCTCTGAGACGGAGCTGATTGAGAGCCGGCAGCCCTATCGTGGCCTCGCTGAGACAATGATGGGCGACGGGATGGCGGCCATAGACCGCGACGGAACCTTGACGTGGGTGAGCCTGTCGCTCGCGGAGATGCTCGGGCGCGACAGGGACGAGCTGGTGGGCTCGAACGTGCTTCGCCTGGCGCGCGCTGAGGACCGTGGGATCCTCGAGCAGCGACTGGAGGAGTGCATCAACGGCGGCCAGCGGGTCAACTTCGAGCTCACTATCACCACCGAGAGCGGGCACCGGTTCCCCGCCGCGTTCGCGATGATGGCCCTGGACCAGCCTGACGACGACACCATCGGCAGCTTCGCAGTGATCCGGGACTTGCGTGACATCAAGGGCCGCGAGACGCCGGTGATCGACGAGCGCGAGGAGCTCGAGGCGGAGCTCACGCGGCTGTCCGAACGGCTCCAGGAGGCCGAGAGTCGCATCGAGAGTGCCCGGGAGGAGGCCCGCGCCGAGTTCCAGGCCGACCTGGAGCGGATGAGCGCGAAGGTGGAGGACGCCGACCGCCGCGTGGCAGAGGCCCGGGAGCAGGCGCTGGCCGAGCAGCAGGCGACCATCGACAACCTGCAGCACCAGCTCGAAGCGGCGGAGGCCCGGGTCGAGCAGGCCCGCGGGGCTGCCGGCCCCGAGCAGCAAGAGAGGATCGAGGAGCTCCAGGCGCAGCTCGCAGAGGCGGAGGAGCGGGCCGAGCAGGCGCGGCAGGCCACCCTCGCTGAGCAGCAG
>JAYENL010000179.1:0-32033 GCA_034722055.1 Armatimonadota bacterium | reverse complement strand
GACGATGGGTGCGAAGCACCCGGAGGAGGCCGGCCCAAGATGCCGTGCCGTTGAGGGTGCGCTCGAACGACAGTCGCGCTTCGCGCGACGGCTGGCCTAGGCAGGCCAGCCCTCCGTACGACACTGACCCGCAGCGCCGGAACTGCGCGAGCCCATCGGTACGCAGCGTGGGGGCGGCTACCCAGCACTGCATAGCCATTCTTGGTGGGTTGCGGGCGTCCTCGCCCCCAACCGACAATCTGAGGCCACACCCGGGGAATGCGCGGCAAGGTCGCGCGTCATTTCGCTGAACGGCGCGCGCCTTACCGGTTCAGCCCCGGGTCCCTGCGCGGGAAGTGCTCGGACTCGGTGCGCCACCGTGCGAAGAGCTCCTCGGCGTGCGCCACGACCTCAGGCCGCTCCTCTGCCAGGTCGGTGGTCTCGCCGATGTCGCGCTCCAGGTCGTAGACCTCCGTGGGCCGCGTCATGCCCTCGCGGACGGCCTTCATGTTCCCGAGGCGCACCGCCTGCTTGAACTTCCCAGAGGCGGCCCTGCCGCCTCCCTGGAACTCCCAGTAGAGGACCTCTCGCTGAGGGCCCTCGCCGCCGAACAGCGTCGGCGCCACCGACACGCCCTGGATGTCCTCAGGGCAGGCGCAGCCGGTCAGCTCCGAGACGGTCGCCGGGAGGTCCCAGAAGGCCCAGGGATATGCGCTCTCCGTCCCCGCCTCGATGCGGCCCGGCCAGCGGGCGATCATCGGCACCCGGATGCCGCCCTCATAGAGGTCGCGCTTGTAGCCCCGCAGCGGCCCCCAGGAGTTGAAGAACGCCGGGTCGGCGCCGCCCTCCTTATGCGGACCGTTGTCGGAGGTGAAGAAGACCAGCGTGTTCTGGTCGATGTCAAGCTCGGCCAGCAGGTCCAACACGCGCCCCACGTCGCGGTCCAGGCGGCTGATCATCGCCGCATGGCCCTTCTGCGGGCTGGGCCAGTCGCGGTCGGCGTAGATGCCGTAGTCGGGCACCTCCATGCCGTCGCCGGTCTCCCGGCCGCGCTCGTTGTTTGCGTGCGGCAGCGTCACCGCGAAGTAGAGGAAAAAGGGCTCACCGCGGTGCCGGCGGATGAAGTCCAGGCCCTTCTCCACGATCACGTCATGGGAGTAGGTCTCCCGGCCGTCGCCCTCGTTGCCTGGAAGCGGGTACTTCTCCTCATTCTCCCACACGTAGTCGATGTAGTAGTTGTGCGCCCGCCCCTGGTTGAGGTAGCCGAACCAGTAGTCGAAGCCGTGGCGGTTGGGGATGCCGTAGGTGTCCGGCTCGCCCAGCCCCCACTTGCCCACGATCCCCGTGGCGTAGCCGATCTCCTTCAGGTACTCTGCCACCGTCCGCTCCTCAGGCGGCAGCGGCACCCGGGCGTTCCCGCGCACGTAGGCGTGGCCGGTGTCCCTGCCGGTCATCAGGCAGCACCGCGACGGCGCGCAGACCGTGCTCCCGGCGTAGGCGTCGGTGTACCGAAGGCCCTCCGCCGCCATGCGATCGATGTTCGGCGTCTGGATGATCTGCTGGCCGTAGCAGCCCAGGTCGCCGTAGCCGAGGTCGTCGGCGAGGATGAAGATGATGTTCGGCGGCTCCTGCTCGGTGGGCTGCGCGCGTGTCTCTGAAGCCATGGTGAGTGCTGCGACACCTCCAAGTGCGGCCCCGGCCATCGTCCGGATGGCCTCCCGCCTGCTCATCGTCGCGCCTGCTCTGGAGCTCACTGTGGATCCCTCTGTGCTCGGTTCTGCACGCTCCTCATCTTATTCTTCCTGCACCATCCAGGTCATCCCTCCATGAGAGCTACGAGCGAGAAGCTGCAAGCCTCAAGCTCACGACTAACGACCGTGCCACCGCTCGTTTGCTGTCGGCCGTTGCCGTCCGGAGCGGCGGTGTCTTTAGACCCGCCGGCCGTTTGCCATGCCGTACGGAAGCCGGGCGTGCCCACGCCCGACGCGGGCAGAAAGGCCCGCATCCGTTCCACACACGGAAGGGCGTGGCGGCAGACGGGTGGAAATGCAACCACAGCACATCGCGATCGAGATCCGGTCGGCGAGTGGCGTGTCCAGTTTGGCGCCGCGCCGAGGAAGGGCGGAGGAGCCCCGTGATCCGGTACGCCGCAGTGTCAGCAGCGCTTCTTCTGGTCGCCCTTGCGGCTGACGTGGCGCGAGGTGAGCCTACCGTGATCGGAGCGGAGTCCGTCGTCCCGGTCAACCCCCGCAGCCTGTGGTGCCGGTACGTCAACTGGCGGCCGGCCGACGGCGAGGTCGTCAGCGTCAATCCCCCGCGCATCTCCTGGCCGTACAACGCCGACTTCCCGGAGGACTTCGGCGACGCCCTGCACATGTTTACGCTTCAGATCGCGGCCGACCCGGAGTTCGAAGATCCCGCGGTGAACGTGACCTGTCCTTTCAACTTCTACAACACGCTTCCCGCGCTCGACGCCGGACAGACCTGGCACTGGCGCGTGGGCTACGACGTGGGCACTGCCGCTGAGGGTTGGAGCGACACGCGCAGCTTCACCATCGCCCGGGACGCCGCGGAGTGGGATCGCTCCGCGCTGGCTGAGCCGGACCTGGCGGCCATGGGCCACCCGCGGGTGCTCCTGCGGCCTGAGATGATGGACCGCCTCCGGGCGCTGGCCGAGGAGGATCCGGGCTCGCAGGCGGCGCTGCAGTACATCCGCCGAAGCGCCGACGGCATCCTGGAGAGGCCGTGGTGGAGCGACTTCCCGGAGACCGATCGCGGCGAGGAGCCGGAGCAGGCCTTCTACACCATCGCGCGCGACCTGGCCATGGTGGCCTTCGCGTGGAAGATCACCGGCGATGACCGCTACGCGGGCGTGGTGGAGCGGGCCGTCACCTGGGCGAGCTATCCGCCCGGCGGGCGGGCGTCGCCGGAGGGCCTGGGCGGCGACGGCAACGAGGACGCCACTCAGGGCAACGAGTTCCTGGCCCTGCTCTTCGACTGGCTCTACGAGGACATGACCGAGGCCCAGCGCCAGGTCATGATCGCCTCCCTGGAGTGGCGCATCGACCACATCATGAACAGCTTCGCGTGGCGCGGCCGGCGCACCAGCGGGCCCATGCTGCGCATGACCTTCCGCGCCGGTCGCGAGGCCGCGCTGCATGAGGCCGAGGAGCTGGAGCTGACCGGCGCGGCGCGCGTGCTCGATGATCCCGACGCTTCAGGCGGGCGCATCGTGGAGCTTGCGGGGGAGGACGCGGCCATCGCCCTGACCGCCGAGCTTGACCCGGGGCCCTACGTCGTGACTGTCGCCGCACACGGCCCCGCGCCCGATCAGGACGCCTTCCTGGTGGCGCTCGATGACGGCGAGCCGCAGCGGACCTTCGTGCAGGATCGCGGCGAGACGAGTGTGCGCATCACCGTGACCGAGGCCGGCGAGCACACCATCCGGGTCACGCCCGGCGAGGTCGGCGTGCGCATCGATTCGATGTGCATCGACGTGCACGGCGATCAGCGCCTGCGCCTGCAGCGCACGGCCGAGTGGAAGGAGTTCACCTGGCGGGCCGAGGCGCCCGTCGGCAGCACGCGCGTCACCGTGGAGCCCTTCAACTACTACGCCGCCGGGGAGGTGTGGTGGGACGAGATCGTGGTCAGCCGCGAGCCGGGCGGCCCGAACCTGCTCCAGAACGGCGAGTTCGCCGCCACCGAGGACGGCACCCGACCCGCGGCATGGAGCTTCCACAGCTTCGGCACCGACGGTGAGGGGCGTTACGAGGCGACCGGCGGCACGGGCGACTCGGGCGCGGTGGGCGTGATCTGCCCGGACTCGGGCGACCGCGGCTCATGGTCCCAGGTCCTGGAGCTGGCCGAGCCCGGCACCTACCACGTGCGGGGGCGCTACCGCACCAGCGTGGACATGCTCACCGCGCCGGTCCGCGGGACCTCTCTGTCGGGGCAGATCAGCAGCCACCAGTTCGAGGCCAGCATGGACACCGCCGTCTGCGGGCTGGTGCTCTATGAGCACAGCGCCATCGGCCGCGAGTGGTTCGAGCTGATGCTCAACTACCTGATCGGCGTCACCTGCGGCTGCGGCTTCGACGAGCAGTGGAACGAGGGCGCCGGCTACGGCTCATCCAAGAACAAGTGGCTGACCAACGCCTCCCTCTACTTCGATACCGCCCTGCCGGAGGCCAACCTGGGGCGCAACCCCTTCTACCCTCGCCTCGGAAGCTGGCTGCGGCGCATCATCCCCGTCGGGATGGACCACCACGCCTGGGGGAATCAGCGCAACGCCTCGCGCGGCAACCACCTCGCCACCTTCCGCAAGCTGGCCTACCTGACCACCGACGGTCGCTTCCTGTACAACTGGCACAGCTACGGGGGCGAGCTGTTCAGCGGCTTCCGCCCGTGGATCGAGTACTGCCTGCCGGCCTACTACGAGGAGCCGGAGCCGGTCCCCGAGAGCGAGGTCGTGGAGGTGTTCGACATCGGCGGCTGGGCCATGGCCGCCACCGGCCCGCCCAGCGACCCGGCCACCTACGCCGAGGGCGCCGGCGTCATCCTGCAGTGCCGGCCGCGCGGCGGCTACAGCCACTCCTTCAACTCCGACGGCTCGGTGCAGCTTCACGCCTACGGGCAGATGCTCAACCACGGCGGCGGCACCTCGGCCAACCAGGACGCCTACGCCTATCACACCATGAGCCACAACGTGGTGCTCATCGACGGCCTCGGCCAGGGCCAGCCGCCGGCGGGAATGCGCCACCCCACCTACGGGCACATCTGCGGCCACGCGCGCGGCGATGACTTCGTCTACTTCGCCGCCGATCCCACGCTCTGCTACCCGCACGAGCCGGGCAGCTTCAGCCGCTGGAGCCTCCCGCTCCGCGAGCCCTACACCGAGCGCGCTCTGCCCTACCTCGACAGCTACATCCGCCACGTACTCTTCATGCGCGGCCGCTACTTCGTCATCTTCGACGACCTGCGCTGCTCGCAGCCGGCCACCTACACCTGGCTGTGGCACATCCTGCCGGACAACCCGCTGAGCTTCAATCCGGAGACCTTCGCCATCGACTACACGGTGGGCGACGTCCCGGTGAGGCTGCAGCATGCCTTCCGGCCTGACGCGCTGGAGCTTGACGACCGCGAGGGCATGCAGGGCCGCGTCAATCCCATCACCGGCGAGGACTGGCGCCAGTTCCTGCGCGGCGACATCGTCGAGGGCCACAACCTGTGGATCAGCACCGCGGAGCCGGCCGCCCAGTGGGCCTTCCTGGCGGTGGTCTACCCGCAGCCGCCCGGCGGTGAGATCCCGCCGATCGTGCGCGCCGACGACCGGACCGTCCGCGTCGGCGAGGACGTCATCTGCTTCGACCCGGACTCGGAGGCCGCGGCGGAGGCCGATATCGTGGTGGACGTGACCGCCTTCCGCCACCAGTAGCCGCTCACCGGCCGGCCGGTATCTCGCCGTCCACAGCGGTGAAGACCCCGTTGCCGCCCGTGCCGGCGTAGAGGGTGCGCGGGTCCTGCGGGTCGCAGGTGATGGCGTTGACCTGCAGGTCCGTCAGGCCGTCGTTCACGGCCTCCCAGGTGTCCCCGGCGTCGGCGCTGCGCATGACCCCGCCGCCGCGGCAGTGGTCGTGGTAGGGATGATCCGTGAGCCCGGCGTAGACGACCTGCGGGTCCGCCGGGCTGACCAGCACGCAGCCTGCGAAGCGATCCTCCAGCACATGCTCCCAGCTCTCGCCGCCGTCGCGGCTGCGGTAGATCCCTCCCGGGTGGACCACGCTCGCGTCCCGGTCGTAGTAGCGCCGGCAGGCCACGAAGAGCCTGTTCGGGTCGCGAGGATCGACCGCGATCCCGTAGATGTCAGGCATATCCATCCGCACATTGAGCCTCTCCCAGGTGCTGCCGCCGTCGGAGCTGGCGTAGAGGCCGCCCAGCGGGGCCTCGGCGTTGTGCGCCACCCCCACCAGCAGCCGCCCGCCGCCGTCGAGCACCACGGCGCGCGCGACGAAGTCCTCGCCCAGCGGCAGGCCCGCGCTCGCCCGGCGCCACGTGGCTCCGTCATCGTCTGAGCGGTAGATCCCGTGCCCGCGAACGACGACGTAGAGCGTGCGGCCCTCCGGCGGGCTGGAGGGATCGAGCACCAGCGCCGGCGTTGTCGCATCCGGCAGGCCGGTCTCGGGCCGGCCCACCACCGCCCACGAGCGGCCGTGGTCGAGGCTCTTCGCCACCCCGCCACCGGGCACCCGCGCCTTCCCCATGCCGCACCACACCCTCCCCGGGCGATCAGGATCGCACACCACCGGGGCCATGTCCCCGTGCCACGGGATGCCCTCCACCCGGCGCTGGAAGGCCTCTCCGCCGTCCTCAGTCACCAGCAGGCCGATGTCCGCGTAGCCCAGGTACACGCGGTCCGAATCCGCGGGGTCCACGGTGATCTGATTGATGCACGTGGTCTCCAGGCCGTTCCCCTGCCACCAGCCAGGCCGCACCTCCCGCGTGAAGCGCTGCTGCCACGACTCCCCGCCGTCGTCGGAGACCATGAACAGCATGGAGCCGCCGAAGGCCAGCCGCTGGGGTCGCGCGGGCGCCATGTCGAGGCCCTTGATGCCCGGATGGCCGCCCATGGTGAGCCAGCCCACGTCCAGGTTCGGCTCCTCGGTCTTGCGCGTGGTCAGCCGCCAGTGAGCCCCGCCGTCCAGCGACCGGAAGAGCCCAGCGTGCACCCAGTTGGCCGAGCCGGCGAGGACGCGGTCGGGATCGCGCGGGTCGAGGGTCAGGTGCAGGAAGTTCGTGGTGAGCTGCGGCGGCCCGTCGGCGGGCCCCACCCGATGCGGCAGGTGGGCCGAGACGCTGCGGAAGGTCACGCCGCCGTCGTCGCTTCGATACACCCCGCCCTGCCACGGCTGCTGGCCGGCCGGCGACCACACGGTGGCGTAGGCCATGTCCCCATCTGCGGGGCTGAAGGCCACGTCCGTCACCTTGGGCAGCGGGAGGCCCCGCCCGCCCGGCGCCCAGCTCTCGCCGGCGTCCTCGCTCCGGAACAGCCCCCGGTTCGTGGCCGCCAGCAGCACCTCAGGACGGTCCGGGCGAATCGCGATGGCGAAGAAGCAGGCGTCCGGCGCCAGCTCTGCGATGCCCCCGAGCGGCCGCCACGTCTCGCCGCTGTCGTCGCTCTTATACACCAGGCCGTTGCCGTGCCGCTCCCGCCGCGGATAGCCGATCCCCGCGTAGAGGACCTCCGGGCTGGTCGGATGCACCGCGAGCGCGCCCACCGGCGCGGAGTAGCTGTGCTCGGTCGGCTCCGGGAAGCCCTCCCGCAGCCAGCGCCAGGTCTCCCCGCCATCGGTGCTCGTGAAGACCCCGCCACATCCTGCCAGGTAGAGCCTGTCCGGCTCTCCCGGCACCACCAGGATCTCGCGAACGTAGTCGGCGGTCAGGCCCTCGTTGCGTATCTCCCAGGTGTGGCCGGCGTCGGTGCTGCGGTAGAAGCCGCCCACGTCGCACCCCACGTAGATGGTATCGGGATCCTGCGGGTGGAAGGTCACGCACGGCAGCCACCCGCCCCCGCCGGGGCCGATGTTCCGCCAGTGTATCTCGCCACTCACCGGCCCCGCCGCCAGGATCAGCATCGCTACAAGCCATGTCTCTCGCATCATCCGCCTCCATCCAGAGCATTCCGCACAGTGGAGAGTTTCGCGGCATGGACGGCGGACCCTTCGCGCTCCCGCCGGGGAGATGGCCCGCAGGACATCGGCCCTCGACGAGGAACTGCAACTCACTGCCGAGTGGGCCGTCTCCGGCCCAGAAGGAGGGACACACGGATGACTCAGCTCCAATGCAGCGACGGCATCGCGCCCGCGCGAGCCGTCACGACCGGCCCCGGATACCACTGGTTCGGCTACTACGACAAGTGCCCCTGGAGCGCCGACGGGAGGCTAATGCTGGCCATGGAGGTGGACTTCATGGACCGGCCGCCCACCGGCGCGGACTCCATCCGCGTCGGGATCGTCGATGTCGAGGCCGGTGACCGCGAGTTCCACGCCCTGGATGAGACACGGGCCTGGTGCTGGCAGCAGGGGACCATGCTCCAGTGGCTGGGCAGCGACCCCAGCCGGAAGATCATCTACAACTCGGTCGAGGATGGGCGGTACGTGTCCATCATCCACGATGTGCACTCGGGGGAGACGCGGACACTGCCGCGGCCGATCTACGCCGTCAGCCCCGACGGGAGCCAGGCGGTGAGCCTCAACTTCTCCCGCGTGGCGCGCACGCGCCCGGGGTACGGCTACTATGCGCTGCCCGATCCCACGGAGAGGCAGATGCACCCTGACGATGACGGTATCTGGTGGATGGACCTGGACACCGGCGACACCGAGCTGATCGTCACCCTCGACCAGATCGTGCAGATCGCCTGGCGCCAGAGCATGGAGAACGAGAACTGGTTCAATCACATGCAGTTCTGCACCGACGGCAGCCGCTTCCTGTGGCTGCACCGCTGGTACCGCCACGGCAGCGAGCGGTGGTTCACGCGCCTGTTCACCGCCGATCCGCACGGCAATGACGTCTTCCTGGTCGCCGATGACGACATGGTCTCGCACTTCGACTGGCGGGATGAGCGGCACATCCTGGCCTGGGCGACGCATCGGCAGATCGGCAACAGGTACTACCTCTACCGCGATCAGACTCCGTGGTTCGAGGTGGTCGGCGACGAGGTCTTCACCACCGACGGCCACTGCTCCTACTCCCCCGGCGACCGCCGCTTCATCCTCACAGACACCTACCCGGACGCCCAGTCAAAGCGCACGCTGCTGATCTACGACACCGAGACCGGGCGCCGGGCGGACCTGGGCCGCTTCCTCTCGCCCAGGCGCTACTCCGGCGAGATCCGCTGCGACCTGCACCCCCGCTGGAACCGCGACGGCACCGGGGTGTGCTTCGACTCCCTGCACGAGGGCGAGCGGCAGATGTACGTCATCGACATCGCCGAGATCATCGAGGAGGCCCGCGCATGATCTGCTACGTGGTCACTGAGACTCTCGACAAGTATCGCGAGATGCAGCCACATCAACTCAAGCTCGACCTGGAGCGGCTCTCCGGCGACCGCTGCCTGGTGATGCACTACAGCGGCGTCACCCGCGAGCTCCTGGAGCAGGCGCGGCCGTGGGCCCTCTGCCACTCCGGTGGCAGCACCTCGCACGACGAGTACGACGTGCTCGACTGCGACGACTATCGCTGGGCGATCACCGAGTCCGGCATCCCGCAGATCGGCTTCTGCGGCGGGCATCAGCTCATTGGCGAGATGTTCGGGGCCGAGGTGGACATCATGCGCGAGCTGGCCGACGATGAGGCCGACCTGGCGCCGGACTATCACCCGGGGACCTTCAAGGAGTGGGGCATCTGGCCGGTGCGCCTCGTCGCCGACAATCCGCTCTTCGAGGGCCTGCCGAACCCCATCCGCGTCCGTGAGGCCCATCGCAGCGAGATCAAGCAGCTTCCCGAGGGCTTCCGCCTGCTGGCATCCAGTGCCGACTGTCGCATCCAGGCCATGGTGCACGAGACGATGTGCCTCTACGGCGTACAGTTCCACCCCGAGAGCCGCGTGGAGGGCTACCCGGACGGGCACAACCTGTTGGGCAACTTCTTCCGGATCGCTCGCGGGCGGGCGGGCTAGTGCTTACTTGCGCAATTCCCGCGTGTTGACGACGAGCGCACCCAGCGCTTGGCTGCGTTGGAGATGCGCGGCGTACCTCGTGGAGGGGCCGCCGGGCGCGTAGCGCCCGGTGAGGCCGGTGAGCTGAGCGAACCGGCCGAGGGTTCCACCCCGGCCCAGGGCGCATCTCTCTCGAGGGGCCCAAACGGCATGCAGGCGATGGCGCCTGGACTCCTTAACGGGTGGGCCGGGGTGGAACCTGAGCGGCGCGTTAGGGAACGCACCGCCCACCGCTCGCTTCGCTCGCGGCGGCCCCTCCATGGTGGGCGCGAGCATGCTGTCGTGACGGCGGAGCGTACGCGAACTTCTGCGACTGAGCAGTAGCGGGCCTCGTGCGTCGGTGTGGTTGCCGTAGTAGGACGCCTGAGCGCGCGGCGACCGCCAGCGAGACCGGGCGGGAAGTGGGCCCAGCCGTTCGCCGTTGTGCCCAAACGGTTCGTCCTAAGACGCGGGCCGACTTCGCTCCCCCTGTGGGGCTCGCTCAGGCGGCCCCTCCGACGGCAACGGCGCACGCCACTGCGGACGGCTCGACTTAACAACGAGCTAGTCCGTTGGGATCTCAGCGGCATCACGCGCCGCATGTGAAGGGACGAGCGCCATGCGCTTCATGGAGCCCGAGCAGGTCGCGCGTATCAACCAGCGGAGCCTCGATCTGCTGGAAGAGGTCGGTGTGCGCATCGAGCACGAGGCCGTCACCCGCGCGTTGCTGGATGCCGGCTGCCGCGAGCTGCCATCGGGGATGATGGCCTTGCCGCGCGAGCTCGTTGCCGAGTGCGTAGAGCGCGCGCCGTCGGTCGTGAGGCTGGCGCCGGTGGCGGGCGAGGTCACGGAGGTGGGCCCTGACGGCCCGACGGTCTTCTGGACCGGCAATGCGCTGTATTACGCCGAGGGCGCCGAGATGCGGCCTATCACCGAGCCGCAGTTCGTGGCCCTCACCCGCGTGGCCGACGCCCTCGACCGGGTGCAGGCCGTCGTCGGTCCCACCATCAGCGAGATCCCGGCGCAGTTCCGCGACTTCGTGGGCTGCCGGCTGCTGGCCCAGCACACCGGCAAGCACCTCCGCCCGTGCATCTACACGCCCCGCGGCGGCGCCGCCATCATCGAGATGGGCCGCGTCCTGGCCTCGCCCCACAGTCTCGCCGAGCGGCCGGTGGTCAGCTTCGGGTACACCATCGTCAGCCCGCTGCGCTGGACCGAGCCGGGCCTGGAGATGTTCGTGCAGACGTCCGGCCACGGCGTGCCCATCATGATCAACTCCGAGCCCACTGCAGGCGCTACCTCCCCGGTGACACTCGGCGGGACACTGATGCTCGCCAACGCCGAGGCCCTCAGCGGCGTGGTCATCATCCAGACCCTGGAACCGGGCCGCCCCTGCATCTTCAACCTCGGCTTCGCCCACGCCATGGACATGCGCCAGGCCATCACCCGCACCGGCGCGCCGGAGAACGGCCTGCTGGGCGCGGTCGGGGCGGAGCTGGCAGGCTTTCACGGCCTGCCCAGCGCCTCCTGGATGAGCACCGAGTCCATGATCGCCGACGAGCAGGCGGCGTGGGAGAAGATGACGGTGGGGCTGATGCACGCCCTGGCCGGCGTCAACGTCATCTGGGGCATCGGCCAGCTCGAGTCCCAGCGGACGCTCTCGCCTGAGATGATGGTCATCGACGACGAGATCGCCGCCGCGTGCCTCAGAGCCGCCCGCGGTGTGCCGACCGACGATGAGGCCCTGGCCTACGAGGTGGTCGCGGAGCTGCGTGCGAAGGCGGACTACCTCGGCCACCAGCACACCCTGGGGCACTTCCGCGAGGAGCTCTTCGAGCCCGAGCTGGGCTTCGTGGGGCGCCGCGAGGGTTGGGAGGCCGAGGGCGAGGTGACCGCCGTCATGCGCGCCACCGAGCGCGCCCGCGAAATCCTCGCCGCGCCCGAGGAGAGGCGCCTGAGCGATGACGTCGAGCACGAACTGCTGCGCATCGAGGAGCGATGGAGGGAGGAGCTCCGGTGATGGACGAGGCCATCTGCGTTCAGCGGCGGCACCTGGCCTGATGGCGACGGACCTGACGTGCGCGCGTTCGCCCTCCCGGCGGTGGCAGCCTGACGGAACACACTGGAGGAATCGCCGATGATGCGTCACAGCGGGATCGCAGCGCTCCTGGCGATCCTGGCGGGACAGCCGGGTCTGGCCCAGGAGCCCATCGACGTCGGCTCACGCAAGCAGCTCTTCATCGACGACCTGTTCATCGCCGAGAGCAGCGGCGTGACGCTGACGATGAACCCGCCGGTGAAACGCGAGCGCGTGGACGTGGGCCCGATGTGGCAGGACAACCCGCGCGTGGACTTCGGCGCGGTCTTCTACGACCCGAAGGCCCCGCCCGAGCAGCGCTACAAGCGCACGCTCCTGAAGGGCGAGATGAAGGACACCGAGACCGGCGGACTCTACATCCAGTACTCCGCGGATCGCACCAACTGGACGGAGGTGCCCCAGCGCGTCTTCCCCTTCTGGCCCGATGGCGAGAACAACATGTTCTATGACCCACACAAGGACATCTACGTGGCGCACTTCCGGCAGTGGATCCCCGCGGGCGATGGCACCGACAGGATGATGCGCTCGGTCGGCCGCCTGGAGGTGGAGGATCCGCTGCAGCCCTGGCCCATCCCGGAGCAGAATGCCCGCGTCTTCATGTGGGGCCAGGACAGACTCCCGGCCCCCGGCCCCGGCTTCCAGACGGTCCTCGCCACCGATGAGCGAGACCCGGGCGAGTGCGACTTCTACGACCATGGCATCTTCCGCTACCCCTGGGCCGACAGGGTCTACCTGGCCTTCCCGGTCCTCTACCGGCACTTCCCGCCCCCGCCCCAGGGCGAGCTGGCCAACGACGGCCTGGTGGACGTGCAGCTCGCCACCAGCCGCGACGGCGTCACCTGGCGGCGCTTCCGCGGACCCTACATCGACCTCGGCATCAGCGGCGAGGACCCGGACGGCGCCTGCATCTACATCTCGCGGGGCCTGATGAGGAATGGGGATCAGCTCCACCAGTGGTACGCCGGCTATCCTCAGACGCATGGGCATTGGGCCGGCGCGGAGGGGAACCCGCGCTTCAACGGCATGGTGGTGCAGCGACTCGACGGCTTCGTGTCCGCGGACGCTGACTACGAGGGCGGGGAGCTCATCACGCCGCCCATCGTCTTCGAGGGCGCCCACCTGGAGCTGAACATCGACTGCTCAGCCGCCGGGGACTGTCGGGTGGAGGTCCAGGCCGCGGACGGTCAGCCGATAGAGGGCTTCGCGCTGGAGCACGCAGACCTGATCCGCGGCAACTTCATCCGCAAGCTCGCCACCTGGCGCGACGGCGACCCCGACCTCAGCGCCCTCGCGGGGCGACCCGTGCGCCTGCGCTTCGTGATGCACGCCGCGAAGCTCTACGCCTTCCAGTTCCAGCCCGACAGCGATGAGCAGCCGGGGTAGGGGAGCAGCATCGGCTCATCGCCGTGCCCTGGCTGCGCTCTCGCGGTCCCGGGAAGGCTTGGCCTTCGTCGTCGTGCCGTACGGAGGTCGGGCGTGGTTACGCCCGACGCGCGACAAAAGGCCCGCAGCCGTCGTCGGAGGGGCTGTGGCCGGGGGGGAGAGACGCGCAAGCGTCTCCAGGAGCCCGCCCCAACACGCTACGAATTGGCGCCTGCGCTGCGAGCGCCGTTGACGCGCATTGGCCCCCGCGGTACAATCACAGCCGTACTTCCCATGAGCGATCACAGCGACACAACGCAATCCGAGGTTACGAAGGAGCAGATCCGGGAGATCGCCCGGAAGATCGGCGAGCAGCCGGGCGTGATCCAGGTGTGGCTGTTCGGCTCACACGCCACCGGCACCGCCGGCCCTGACAGCGACGTGGACCTGCTGGCGATCTACGAGGGAGAGCCGGACAAGTTTCACAAGATGGCCGAGCTTGATGATCTGTTCTCACGCAGGATGTTCAGCATGGATATCTTGGTCATGGGCGAGGAGGAATTCGAGAGCTGGCAGGACGTCATTGGTACGCTTGCATATGAGGTTAGCCGAGAGGGCAGGGTCATCCATGACAGGGCCGGATGAGGCGCAGTTCGACGAGTTGGCGGAGTGGCTGCGGAGGGCCTCCGAAGACCTTGACTGCGCCCGCGTGCTTCTGGAGATGACTGAGCACTATGAGAACATCGCCTTTCTCGCTCAACAGGCTGGGGAGAAGTATCTGAAGGCCTATCTCTTCTACCACGGCGTCTCCTTTCCGGCGACTCACGACATCACGCATCTGATCAACCTGGTGGCCACGGTTGACCAGGATCTGGCCGACGCGGCCGATGACGCCCGGGCGTTGTCCCGGTACTCCGTCGCCGCGAGGTATCCGACCCCCGACCTCACAGTCTCTTGCGAGGACGCGGCTCGCCTGGTCGGAATCGCCGGGGCCGTGCGCTCGCTCGTCCTCGAGGCCCTACCCGACTGCGGTTCTGCCGATGCCTGACCTCGCCTACGTCGTCACCACCTCCCGCAGGTCCGACCCTGAGCTTGCCGCGCGCGCCAGCGGGCGGCCCGAAGCCCCGCGTTCGTTGACGCGCCCCTGCGCCGGAGGTACAATCGGACGGGTGGCTCCCATGAGCGATCACAGCGACACAACGCAATCCGAGGTCACGAAGGAGCAGATCCGGGAGATCGCCCGGAAGATCGGCGAGCAGCCGGGCGTGATCCAGGTGTGGCTGTTCGGCTCACACGCCACCGGCACCGCCGGCCCTGACAGCGACGTGGACCTGCTGGCGGTCTACGAGGGAGAGCCGGATCGCCGCCAGGAGATGGTACGGTTGAGCGCTCTCTGCCGCCCGCGCCCGTTCCCGATGGACATCCTCGTGCTCGGCAGGGACCAGTTCGAGCGCAGACGGAAGGTCATCGGCAGTCTCGCCAATATGGTCGCACACGACGGGCGGCTGATGTATGAGCGAGGGTGATCCGCTACGCGAGCAGGTCCAGGAGTGGTACTCCCGCGCCGAGTTGGATCTCGCCAATGCCCGGGTGCTTCACGCCACCGGCCCCCGTGCGTACGATAACGTGGTCTTCCTCTGTCAGCAGGCCATCGAGAAGGTCATCAAGACCTGCCTCGTTGTTCATGGCGTTCGCTTCCCCAAGATCCGCGACATCGCTCGGTTGCTCGAGACCTATGTAGTGCAAGTCGATCCACACCTCGCGGCCGAGGCCGCATTCGCCGACGAGCTCGGCGCTTACGCTGTTGACGCCCGCTACCCTGACACCGGCGAGCCGTTTGACGAGGAGACGAGCGAGCGACTGCTGGCGTTGACGGATCGCGCCTGGGCGATCTTCGAGCCACGCATCTTGGAGTTCCTCGAGGCCGACGCAGACGCTGGGGCAGAGGAGCCTCGCGCTCCCGATGCCTGACCTCGCCTACGTCGTCACCACCTCCCGGAGGTCCGATCCCGAGCTTGCCGCGCGCGCCGTCGGGTGGGCTCAGCGCCTGCAGGTCCCCTTCGTTCCGCGAGCCGGCCGCAGCCTCGCGAGCCTCTGCCGCGAGGAGGGCGTCGAGGCCGCGCTCACGGTGACCGCCGAGCGCGTCGGCCTGGTGATCCCGTCCGAGGACGTGGAGTACTTCTTCCACCCCAGCATGGCCCGCACCCGCATCCGCAACATCATCGACGGCATGAGCGACCCCATGGTCAGCGCCATGGGCCTCCAGGCCGGCGACAGCGTCCTGGACTGTACGCTCGGCCGCGCCACCGACGCCACCGTCGCCTCCTGGGTGGTCGGCGAGGAGGGGCGCGTGGTCGGGTACGAGGCGGATCCGCTGGTGGGCGCACTGACCATCTCGGGCCTGCAGAGCTACGAGATCGAGGGCCCGGGCGTGCAGGAGGCCATGCGGCGGATCGACGCACGCCACGGCGACTGCCGTGAGGTGCTGCCCACGTTCCCCGAGGCCGGCTTCGACGTGGTCTACTTCGACCCGTTCTTCGAGCAGACCATCGGGCGCTCCCAGGCCATGCAGCCGTTGCGGCGGCTCGGTGTGCATCAGCCCATCGGCGAGGAGGCGTATCAGGAGGCCAGGCGCGTGGCGAGGCGCTGCGTGGTGGTCAAGTGCCGGCGCAGTGACGAGGCTCTGGACTTGCCCGGCATCGAGCGCGTCGAGGGTGGCGGCGGCAGCCGGGTGCAGTACGCGGTCCTCTCCCCCACTCCGGCGTAGTCCCGGCCGCGTGAAACCACAGAGCGCGTGCGCCGTCACTGCGGCGCACGCGCTCCTCTTCAGGACGTCCTCCGGCGCCCCCGCCGAAAGCCCGGCGACCGCGCTCCCGGGACTGCCCGCTGGTCGTCACCGCAATCAGGGCGGGGCGAGGTCCGCGGCGTTTCGCCGCGGTGTACGCACATCGAGTTGGCTCCAGGCGGCCCTTAGGTGACTGTCAGATACGGAAAACGCCTCCGCACCAGACCCGCTCTGCCGGATCCACAGGGATCGCGCGAGCAGTTCGCCCAGCCGAGGCGGTGACGTGTTACAGCGTGGTGCATACCATACCATACCAGACGCCCCCCGGGCTCTCCATCGGCTCAGGTTCCCCTCAAG
Source organism: Armatimonadota bacterium (assembly GCA_034722055.1). Classification (GTDB taxonomy): domain Bacteria; phylum Armatimonadota; class Zipacnadia; order Zipacnadales; family UBA5352; genus JAYENL01. The sequence goes on along the minus strand of JAYENL010000179.1, from coordinate 15,761 downwards.
AGTGCCTCCATCCCAGAAGACCGGCAACGGTCGGCCGGCGCCTGACCAGTGATGGCAGGGGCAGGTGAAGGCGCGGCGTGCTTCTCCCGCGCGCCTGGCCCGGGAGCCCGGCAGGTTCCACGCCGCCGTCCGGTGAATCACCGCTCACGACGCGGATCATCGTGACGGGAGGGTCCCACCGTGCCATCGCTCCCCCAGATCAACGTCGGCATGGCCGGCTTCGGCTTCATCGGCAAGGTGCACACCTACGGCTTCCGCAACCTCGATCTGTTCTACGACCCGCCACCGTGTCAGGTGCGGCTCCTGGGCGTCTGCACGTCCCGCGACGAGACTGCTCGCGCCGCGCGCCAGACCGGCGGCTTCGAGTTCGGTACCTCGCGCTTCGAGGACCTCCTGGAGCGGGATGACATCGACGTCATCGACGTGGCGACGCCCAACAACCTCCACCGCCGGCAGGTGATCGCCGCGCTGGAGGCCGGCAAGCACGTCTATTGCGACAAGCCGCTGACCAACGACCTGGGGGACGCCCGCGCCATCGTTCGGGCGGCCCGCGCGCACCCCGATCAGGTGCATGGCATGGCCTTCCATTGCCGGTTCATCCCCGCCATCATGCGCGCGAGGCAGCTCGTCGAGGAGGGCTTCCTGGGCGAGGTCTATCACTTCCGCGCCGCCTACATGCACGCCGGCTATGCCGACCCGCTCCGACCCATGAGCTGGCGGCTCGCGCCTGGCGGCGGATGCCTGGCCGACCTCGGCTCTCACGTCATTGACCTCATGGCCCATCTGCTGGGCGATTACGCCGCGGTCCGGGGGACGCTGGAGCGGTGGATCGACCAGCGGCCATCGGCCGAGGATCCCTCCGAGATGGTCCCGGTGCAGGTGGATGACTACGCCTGCCTGCAGGCCCGCATGCAGTCCGGCACGCTGGGGTTCATCGAGGCCTCCAGGTTCGCAACCGGCACCCAGGACGACATGTCCTTCGAGATCTACGGACAGCGGGGGGCGCTGCGGTGGAGCATGATGGACCCCAACTTCCTGGAGGCCTACAATACCTCCGCGCCGGGCGGCATGGAGGGGTTCACCCGCATCGCCACCGTCCAGCACTACCCGGAGCCCTCCGCGCTGCCCTCGCCGAAGCTTCCCGTGGGCTGGGTGCGCTTCCACATGCACGCCATCTTCGACTTCCTCACAGCGGTGAGGAATGGCGAGCTGGGCACCGCCACGCTCTACGACGGCGCCCGCGCCGAGGCCGTCATGGATGCCGTGCATCGCTCCGACAGCAGCGGTCGGTGGGAGCCGGTGGAGGAGATCTGACGAGGCAAATGCGGCGGGCCGGCTCTGCCCAGAGCCGGCCGGCGTCGCGCCCTTACCACGGGGAGTCATTGGGCCTGGGCGCGCGTCTGTAGGCCCGCTTCCAGCCCTCGCTGCCGTAAGGAGGGGCCGCACGACGACGGGTGCGAAGCACCCCGAGGAGGCCGGCCCAACACGGCTTTCCCCCGGACCACGCGGGAGGAATGTTCCATCCTCAGCGGGAAGGCTCACACGCACACACAGATACGCGCACGGGGATACGCATGTCTACCGTCAGGATCGTTCACACCGCCGACGTCCACCTCGACGCGCCGAACGCCGAGCTCGGCGAGCGCGCCGCCGCGCTTCGCAGGGCCACCCGGGAGGCCTTCACGCGCGTCATCGACCTCTGCCTGGAGCGCGATGCACATCTGCTCATCGTGGCCGGCGATCTCTTCAACCAGGCCCGGCCGGATGCCGCCACCATCGACTTCGCCCTCGGCCAGCTCCGCCGCCTCACGGAGGCATCGCCCCCCGTGGCCGTCGCGCTGCTGCCAGGCACCCATGACTGCTGGCGCGAGGGCGCCTTGTGGGACTCCCCGCGGATGCGAGCGCTTGGGGATTCGGTGCACGCGTTGTGCGGCCCTGAGGCCGTCACCATCCATCTGCCGCAGCTCGACCTCGCCCTCCACGGCTGTGCTCACCTCTGCGGCCGCGAGCGGCAGCGGCCGCTCAGCGGCCTCCGGCCGGAGGCGGACCTGCCGCTGAACGTGGGCGTGGCGCATGGCTCGATGGAGCGGGGCGACGTGGCGGACTCCAGCATGTTCGACGCCGAGGAGATCGCCGCCACGGGCATGGACTACCTCGCGCTGGGACACTGGCACTCCTGGACCGACCACACCGCCGGGGACGTCGTGGCCATCAATCCCGGCAGCCCGGAGATCGACGGCTTCGCGCAGCGCGACGCTGGCGCCGTGGCCGTTGTCACGCTCGGTGAGGGCCGCACGCGCGTGGAGCGGGTCACTGTCGGCGCGTTGCGCGGCGAGCAGGTCGCCATCGACGCCGGCGAGCTGGGCGGCACTGAGGACCTGGTCACACGCATCCGCGAGCACGCCAACGATGGCCTGCTCCTGCATGTGACGGTCGGGGGGCTCGCCGCGCCCGGAGTCCTCATCGACGTGCAGGCCGCCCAGGAGCGCCTCGCGGACGAGTTCTTCGCCCTTCGTATCGTCGATGACACGCATCCGGCCATCGAGGACCTGGAGGGCGTCGCCGCCGACGGGCTGGCCCTGGGGCGCTTCGTGGAGCTGGCTCGCGAGAGGATCCAGGCGGCCGGCGACGAGCGCGAGCGGCGCGTGGCCGAGCGCGCGCTGCAGATCGGCGTGGCCATGCTGCGCGGCGAGGGGGGCCTGCGATGATCCTCACCCGACTGCGTTTGCAGCGCTTCAGATGCTTCCGCGACGCCTCCTGGGAGTTCGCGCCCGGCCTCAATGTCATCCGTGGGCCCAACGAGTCCGGCAAGTCCACCATGCGCGAGGCCATCGTGCGACTGCTGTTCGCGGAGAAGAAGGTGGACACCCGCGACTCCCAGTTCCTGGCGTGCACGAGCTGGGACTGCCAGCGGCAGTTCGTGCTGGAGGGCGAGCTTGAGGCGGCCGGCCGCCGCCTGATGCTGACCCGCGACTTCGAGTCCCAGGGCATCGAGCTGTGCATGGATGGAGATGCCCTCACCGATGAGGGCCGGGTCCGGGAGCGCCTCTCGGAGCTGCTGCAGCCATGGTCGCGAGAGGTCTATGAGACCACGGCCTGCCTCCGCCAGCAGGAGTTCGCTCGCCTGGACGGCGGGGAGCGCGTCAGCGAGCTCCTCCAGCAGCGTCTGGCCGGCCCGGGGGCGGAAGCCGGCGCGCAGAGCGTCATCGGTGAGCTCGATGATGCGCTTGAGGACATCAACCGCGGCGTGTCGAGACCCGCCAAGCACCTCGGCCCCATTGCCTCCACCATGAGCCGCATCGACGACCTGGAGGCCCAGGTCGCCCACCTGCGGCCCATCGTGTCGGCCGCCCAGGACGCCGCGGAGCGCCTGGAGCAACTACGCGACCGGCGCAAGGACGTCGAGCGCGAGCTTGAGGAGCGCCGGCACCTGCAGGAGCGCGTGCAGCGCCGCCGAGAGCTGGAGGAGGAGCTTGCCGATCTCACCAGGCGCTGCGGCGAGCTTGAGAAGCGCAGCCGCCAGGCCCGCGAGCTGCAGCAGCGCATTAGCCGGCTGGAACAGCGGCTGGAGGAGCTTCCCGACATCTCCCCGGAGCGGGGCCAGGAGGCCCGGGAGCTGGTCCGCGACCTGGACGAGGCCGCGCGTGCTGCCGAGACAGCCGAGGAGGAGGCGAAGGGGCTGGCTGAGGACGCCGAGCAGGCCGAGCAGCGACTGGTCGCGGCTCGCGAGCACGTCCCCGACGAGTCCCTGCTCGACCGCGCCGAGGACCTCCAGCGCGAGGTCGCCGCGACCGAGACTGAATGCGGCGTCCTCGCCGAGGAGGTCGAGGCGGCCGCGGAGCAGCGCGCGTCCGTCGAGCGGACCTCCGGGCGGCAGCGCCTGCGCTACCTCCTGGCGGTCGTCCTCGTGGTGGCCGGCGCGGTCCTGGGTGCGCTGGTCAGCCCCTGGCTGGCGCTCGTCGCCCTGGCGGGCGCTGGCATCTTCCTCTGGGCCTCCCTCGGCGGCCCGCGTATGTCTGTGCCTGAGGCCCGCCGACGACACGAGGAGGCGCGGACCCGCCTCGAGGACTTGCAGCGGCATCTCAGCACCACCCGCGAGGAGCTCGCCGCCGCGCTTGAGGACGCCGGCGCACGGGACGTGGACGCCCTTCGCTGCCACCTCCGCGATGCGCGGAAGGCCGTGGAGGACGCCGTCGAGGTCCACGCGCGGGTGCAGGGCCAGGCGGAGAGCGCCATCGATTCCGCGGAGAGGCACCGCGAGCGCATCGAGGGGCTGGAGACGCAGTTGCAGGTGGCCCTCAAGCGCGCCGACGCGCAGAGCTCCGAGGAGCTCTTGGAGCAGGTAGAGCGCGTCGCCAACGCCCGCGATGAGCTGGAGTCGGCGCGCTCGGAGCTGAAGGGTCTGCTCGGCGACAGCACGCTCAAGGAGCTGGAGGACGATTTCTCGGCCCTCAATGCGGACCGCATGGGCACAGCGGAGGCGCTCGAAGCCCCGGAGCTTGCCGAGACCGACCTGACGCCGGAAGAGTACCAGGCCCTGCTGTCACGGATCGCGGAGCTTCAGGAGCAGGCATCTGCGCTGGACGAGGAGCTGGACGAGGCCCGTCGCGCCGCCGAGCATCCGGAGGCCGACCCGGAGCGGCTGCGGTCGTTGGAGGAGCAACTGGTCGCCGCACGTCGCAGGCTGGAGCGCCTGGAGGAGCAGCGGGACGCGCTCGCGCTGACGCGCGAGCTGCTTGACCGGGCTCACCGCGAGACCGTCAGCGTCGCCATCGATGTGCTGGAGCCGCGCACCGGGGACCTCTTGTCTGAGCTTACCTGCGGGCGCTACGGGGAGGTCACCTTCGACCGCTCGACGCTCGAGCCGGCAATCCACTCCTCGGAGAAGGGCGGGGAGGTGGACATCGATTCCGAGCTGAGTTGCGCCACACGCGAGCAGGTCTACCTGGCGGCACGGCTGGCCCTGACCTCGCTGGTGTGGCCGGATGAGCGTCCGCCCATCCTCCTCGATGACCCCATGGTCAACTTCGATGCGACCCGCCGCCAGGAGGCCCTGGGGATCATCAGGCGCCTTGCGGAGGATGCGCAGGTGCTGCTGTTCACCTGCTACGACGTCTACGACCACGCCGCCGCCCGCGTCATCGAACTGAGCCTGGACTGAGTGTGTCCTTAGATCGTGGCTCGCAGACGTGGCGCGAACGAGAGCCGCCGTCCGGGCGGGGCCGCGGCCGCGGGCAGAGACGCGCTGTTGCCTCCGGGCGCCTCGGCCCGCGCGTTGAGCAGACGCGATCGATCCGCCCCCTTCAGACTGAGCGGGATTGCTGCTGGGCGGCCATTCGGGGTATAATAGGGATGTACGCGGAGGGGTGACCGAGCGGCTTAAGGTGACGGTCTTGAAAACCGTTGTGCTCTTGACGGGCACCGGGGGTTCGAATCCCTCCCCCTCCGCCACCGAGATCACGCCTCCCATGGCCCGCCGCTGTCGTGAGCATGCGGCGGCTTTCGGTGTTTGCGACGCGGCAGCGATCCCGAGTAATGGAGCAAGAGACGGTCATGGTACACCGCAATGCGATGGATCAGCCAGCCCAGGAATCCGCACATGAGACGACAGGATGTGAGACCACAGTATCGGTCGCAGGAAGACCGCTGGACCATCTGGAACCCCCTTGCGTCCCCAGACACAATCGGGTATGCGGCCCTCGAGGCATGGTCGCACTCATAACAGCGATTATCTTCATCAGCGCCAGAGGAGACCGCCGCTGCTCACCTGGCGCGGGGCTTAAGGACTGGCCCCCCATGTTTAGCGGTCGCTGTCACTGGGAATAGGCGGAAAGAGCAGGTCATTGCGCAATAGAGCTTGCAGACGAAGCATCTCGGCAGAGGACGATGCAGCCATGAGAACGGAGATACGGTGACAGTGCTGCCCTTCACCCGCCGGAACGCCCCGGCTTTCGCCATTGATCGCGGACCGAGCTCCTCTGGCCCAATATTGGTGCGTCGCTCACCCTCGACGTCTGCAGAAGATGCCTGCTCGCCATAGCCTCCGAGGCATCCCTCCGTACGGCGCAGCATCTGTGCGTCCGTCGCCCCCTCGGCGTGCGAACAGTTGTGCACCCCTTGCGTGCGTCCAGCGTCGAAGCGTTTGGCGAATGCGCCCGCCCGCCAACCACAACTGCCCCGATCTTCCGGTAAGTCCGCAGGAGGCCCCACGCAGGTGTTGAGCCCAGGACGATCACCAATCACGGCGCCCACCTGGGACCCAATACCCAGGCTCCTGCGCGCCGCTGCACTCAGAGTCTCCCAAACGCCGGACGGTCCTCCGGTACTTGCTGGGGCCTGGTTTGCTGCATCTGCCGATTGCACCTCGGATGAGCGGTGGTCAGTTCGCGGGCAGTTGGGTATGCAGCGTTGCGTCGTTGGTCTTGCGTTTGACGTGGTGCTGTTCCTGGGTGATGGTGTTCGCCGAGGGTATACTCAATCCAGCCTCAAGGAAAACCGAACAAATCGTGGCGCATCGGAAAGCGCACAGCGGGCGACGTCCTTTGGACTCATTGCTCCCGACCGAGAGCGAACTCCGAGAGCCAGCCGCCGGCAAGGTTACAGGAGGAACTGCGAAGATGATTTCCACGCAAGATACTCCGCACACAGGATTTGGCCATACCCTCCCACGGACTGTCTGCGTCAGCGTGTGCCTGCTCTCTCTCTTGATTGCCGCTAATCCAGTTGCGGCGGTGCCCGCCTTCCCCGGCGCGGAAGGCTTTGGTGCTGAGGCAACTGGCGGAAGGGGTGGACAGGTAGTCGAAGTGACGCGCCTCGACGATCCGGTACCCGGTGAGCCTGGCACGCTCCGCTATGCCTTGGAGGAGGTCTCTGGTCCGCGCATCATTGTCTTCCGTGTGGGAGGGGTCATTGAGCTGAACGAGCCTCTACTGAATAGCAGTCGCAAGAACTGGGGCCCTTATGAATCCGACATCACCATCGCAGGTCAGACAGCACCAGGCGACGGAATCGTGATAAAGGGCGGGTTAGCTGTTCGCAGCAACTGCATCATACGCTATCTGCGAATACGCCAAGGCGAAGTGGGTATGGGGGATTGCCTTGAAATGAAGGGGTACAACAACATCGTGGATCACTGCTCCTTCTCCTGGGCTGGAGATGAACTTGTAGGCTATCATAGAACACTTCCTAAGGACTCGATTGATCCGGTTCCGGCGAGACATGTGACCGTACAGTGGTGCGTTTTGAGCGAATCGATGAAAGCGTTACTGGCGTGGTACGCCCACCAAAGCTCCATCCATCACAATCTGTTTGCGCATAACGGTATGCGGAATCCCGTCTTTCAGGATCGCTTTAATCAGGGCGGAGGGGACGTCTCTGTCGGCGACATTCGGAGCAATGTTGTCTACGACGTCCAGAATGATGGATGCGCCCTGTTGGGGAACGTGCATGTGAACATTGTCGGCAACTACTGGAAGGTCGGCAAGACGAGCCGCCTCCACAGATACTGCGTGTGCTTGCGTCCTGCGGAAATGCTCAGGCTGTACATCGACGACATCTACGGCCCCAGGGTGGCTCAAGGCGAACCTATCTGGCATGAAGTGCGTGACGGTTGGGACATAGCCGATGAGAATATGTACAGGTCTCTCGTACCCTTTGATACGCCGCCCGTGACCACGCATGACCCCCAGACGACATACGATCTTGTCTTGGGGAACGCTGGAGCTACGGTACCCGTGCGTGATGTAGTTGACACGCGCATAGTGGCAGAGGTCCGGGACGGCACCAACCGTGGAGGCTATCCCACAGGCCAGAACAGTCAGCGGGCAATGGCGGCGGCAAACTGGGCCACGCTGACGTATGAGAACGGCACGCCGCCCGATGACAGCGACCATGATGGGATGCCGGACAGTTGGGAGACGGAGCACGGGCTGGATCCCAATGATGAGTCCGACGGGCCCCGGTACGATCTTGATCCGGACTACACCAACGTCGAGGTCTACCTCAACTCGCTGGTCCCAGAGGGGCCCCCGGGCAACCATCAGCCCACTGCCGATGCGGGCTCCGACCAGGAGGTCAGTGCAGGCAGCTCCGCCGAGGCTGAGGTGGAACTGGATGGCTCGGGTTCCTCCGATGCTGATGGCGATCCCCTCACCTACCGCTGGACGTGGCAGGACGCGGAGGGGAACGACCACGAAGCGAGCGGCGTCAACCCGACAGTCAGCCTTCCCTCCGGCGAGACGGTTGTGACCCTGGTCGTCAATGACGGATCGCTGAACTCCGTGCCGGACACGGTCACGATCACCGTCAACTCAGATAACAGCCCACCACCCGCGCCGGAGGTTTCGATCAGCCCTGACGCGCCCACCACATCAGACGACCTGGTGGTCACGGCTGAAAGCACCGATCCTGACGGGGATGACGTGACATTCACCTACGCCTGGTACAAGAACGACGAGCTGCAGGACGAGGTCACCGGCGACACGGTGTCGTCTGATCTGACGGCGAGAGACGAGACCTGGCGGGTGGTTGTCACCCCGTCGGATGGCAGCGCCACCGGCGATGCCGGCGAGGCGTCGGTCACTATCGCGAACAGCCCGCCAACAGCCCCCACGGTCTCGATCACTCCGGGTTCACCCACCACCTTGGACGACCTTGTCGCGAGCGTCGAGGGCAGCACGGACTCGGACGACGACACCGTTACCTACGAATACGCCTGGTACAGGGATGATACGCTTCAGGAGGACCTCACGGGCGACACCGTGTCGTCGGACCTGACCGGCGATGGCGAGACGTGGCGTGTGGTCGTCACGCCCAGCGATGGAACAGACGCGGGCGAGACGGGCGAGGCCAGTGTGACCATTGGCAAGACATACACTGTGTCGGGCACCGTCCTGTATCCCAACGACGAGCCCGTGCCCGGGGTCGGGGTCACAGACGGCGATCAGACCGCCCTAACCGACGACCAGGGTCAGTACACGCTGACTGTCGTCCAGACGGGAGAGCTCTCCATCAGCGCGAGCAAGGACAGCCATGTGGTGACGCCGCAAGTCCAGAAAGTGACCGTGCCGCCTGATGCGACCGGCGTGGATTTCAAGGCCCACCAGGTGTTCCGGCATCGTCTCCGAAAGGGAATCAGCTTCGTCGGCGTCCCGTGCGTGCCGCTGCAGACCGACCCGACCACCGTCTGGGGTACTGAGCTGATTGCGCGGTGGAACCCGGAGCAGCACAAATACGTCTTTGCCGCCGACGGAAGCAGCGACCTCCTGACCGTGCAGCCGGGACGCGGCTTCTTCCTCAAGTCGCCGGCACGCGATCTGAGCGTGCCCGGCGTACCAGTCAGCAGCGGGGCGCTCTTCCCGTTGACAATCGAGCATGGATGGAACATGGTCGCGAACATGTTTGCGGCGGGCCTTCCCTTCGGGAACCTCATGGGCAATGCGCCGTCCCACGTGCATCCGTATGGCTTCGCCTACGATGCCGACGCCGGTGACTACCTGCTCATCACCAGCGTCGCGGGGGCCAATGTGGATCGGAACGACATCTTCCCATGGGAAGGCATCTGGATGTATAACCATGGCCGGCGGGCGAAGCTCGAGGTCTCGCCGCCTGAAGACCCCATCCCTCCGGACCCGCCGCAGTCCGCCGATACCGCTGCTGCATCCAGCAGCGCGGTCGTTCCCCAGTCCGCCGTGGGCGGGGACCGGGGCTGGCTGGTGCCGATTGAGGTCGAAGCCGGCGGCAGGTGCGATACCACGACGGTCGTTGGCACATCGAGTATGCTCGCAGATCCGGTTGAGATCTACAATCCACCCACCGCTCCAGAGAGCGTGGACATGTACATCGTCGGCGCGGATGGGCAGCAACTGGCCCAGTGCGTACGCAACAGCGTGGGGGCGGCGAGCTGGGAGTTCGTCGTGTCCACTGACCTGTGCGACGCTGAGGTGAGCGTCAGGCTGCCCGACCTCAGCCAGGTGCCGAATGACATGTGCGTGTATCTGACCGATATCGACGCCAACAAGCGCGTCTATGCTCGGACCATGCGTCGCTACAGGTATGTCTCGGGGGACAGCGGCGGCCAGAGGCGCTTCAAGCTCGAGGTCGTGCCGCAGGACGACGCGAGCCTCGTCGTCACTGCAATGGCGGCCTCGCAGGGACCGGAGGCGGTGGCTCTGCAGTACAACGTCTCCAAGCAGTGCGATGTCAGTGCGAGGGTGCTGAACATCGCGGGACGCCCGATCCGAGTCCTGGCTCGAGCGGAGAGCGTCATGAGCGGGGCCAACACGCTGTCGTGGAACCTGCGCAGCGACCGCGGGACGAAGGTGGCGAACGGCCGCTACATTATCCAGATCACAGCGCGCAGTGCCGACGGGCAGCAGACACACGCAATCACGACCACGACTGTGCGTCGCTGAACCTGCCGGCTCACGGGAATCAAGCCGGTGGGCCTCGGGGAGGCGCCGCCCGGGCCCACCGGCTTTCTCGGTTCCCGGCGCCAGGAGCCCCGGCACGCAGCACCAGCAAGCAGCCTGTCGGGGCGAACACGCGGGGTCGCACCACGGAGGAATGGTTCATGCGTGCAGCAAATACACCACATCGGCACGTCCTGATGGCCTGCTCGCTTCTGTTTGCCTCAACGGTTGCGGTGCCTGCAGCACACTGCGAGGTCGGCACTGTGGCCGCTCCGTCTCAAGACGCTGTTCGGCCACATCAGTTGGACGGCGACGTGGTCGTGAGTCTGCTTCCGGGCTGGAATATGATCTCCATCGGCGAGCCGCTCGACCCGCAGGCGACGTTGGGAGAGCTGCTGGGACCAGACGTGCTGGCCCTCTACCGGTGGGACGCTGAAGCTTTCGTGTACCGGGAGGTCGGTCGTGACGAGGCCGCGGCGGCGTACATGGGATACGGCCTGTGGGCGCTGAGCCGGACGGAGACGACGGCGGAGATCCCTGTGGACGGTCCCTCCAGCACCTCGGTCGCCATCGCGGAGGGCTGGAATCTGCTGGCGAATCCATTCGAGTTCGAGATCGGCCTGGAGTTCCTGGTGCCGGACAACCAGGGCCGGTTCATCCCCCCCGTCTACTCGTGGAACGGGCATGCATACGACGGCCACCAGACGCCCTATGCCGGTCATGCGTTCTGGGCGCTCGCGACCTACCATGGCGGTGCCACCTTCCGGCTCACTCCGCCACCGCCGCCAGAGTCAGCGGGGAGCGCGTCCCTGACCGATGTGTCCCGCAGCGTCACGCCGGGCACCTGGCTGCAGCTTGCAGCGGAGAGCGAGAGCAGCAGGGACGTATGCACGTGGCTGGGCACCACTGCCGACGACAATGCCATGAAGACGCCCAAGCCTCCCATGAGGCCTGGCGCGGTCGGAGCCTACCTGGACGTTCAGGACGGCATCGGCTACTCCCGATCGCTTGTGCCGCAGGGCAGAGACCATACGTGGACGCTGGCGGTCAACTCGCCGAGAGACGAGGAGGTTTCCCTGCGTATCGTGGACAGCTCGCAGCTCCCCGGAAACATGGCCGTGTGGCTGAATGACCTGGCGACGGGCAAGCGGATAGACCTGCGCCACGCGCCGGGCTACACCTATACTGCCCGCGAGGGCCAGCGCCGCTTCGAGATCGAACTCGGCGAGCGCGAGGACATGCTGCAGGTGATGGGCGTGTCGGCACAGCCTGCAGGCGATAGCGCGCAGATCAGCTTCACGCTCTCGGCGGCCGGAACAGTGACTGTGGACGTGCTCAACATCGCCGGGCGGAGCGTCAAGCGAATCGTCGCCGATCGGGAGTGCGATGCGGGCCTGCAGACGGTGGCCTGGGATGGCCGCTGCGACCGCGGCACGCGGGTGCCGGGCGGCCTCTACCTCATCCGCGTCTGTGCCCACGCTCCCACCGGCGATCAGACGCATGGCCTGACGACCGTGCGAATGCGCTGAAAGCAAGCCCGCAAAGCTCGCCAACTACGCCTTCCTCGATAGAACTGCGAAGCATCTTGTGGGACCCACAGTGGCGTAAGCTACTCGGCGAGCTGTGCGCGCCCTACGCGTTTGCCTCCTCCTCATGCCTCGAGCAACGCTCCCGCCGTGAACTCCGGACGAGTATCGCCGCGAATGCGGTCCGACGTCGCGCGTTGGCGCCAGCTACTCGAGCGTGTCGATCACCGGCCCTCTGCCTTGCCGAGGATGAACGAGATCTGCTCCCCCGGTAGCGCTTGCGCTTGACGAGAGAACCTCTATTGCAGGGCCCTTCGATCCGATACCTTCAGTACACGTAGCTCGATCCTCGCTGTGGGGCAGGCCGCAGGTACTGTGAAGATACTGTGAGGCAAGATGAGAGGCGGCGCATGCTATGGTATAATGGCGACGACAAGAGACCGCCGGCGCCATCTGCACCCGACATCATGCAGGAGCAGAAAGGATGTTGAAACGCGATGGCCAACGGTGCACGGTGTACGAGTTGCTTGGTGATCCTCGCGATAACTGTCTGGCTTGCGGGTTGTGCTGGCGTTGACGTCATCCCTGACTCTACCGTAGCCAGCGGCGGAGGCCCTGCCGAGGGCACTGCTGACGTGGTGGGGCGAGTTGTCTCCGTACCTGACGCCGAACCAGTCGCTGGCGCGACAGTCGCTATCGACAGCAGCGTGACGGCCACGACTGGCAGTGACGGCGAGTTCCTGATCCAGAACATCTCAGTCGGGCAGCACTGGCTGGATGTCTATGGCGCCGGCTACACGATGCTTGGTGGCGCAATGCAGATAGAGGTTGAGGCCGAGTCTTCCGACCTCGGCCAGATCGTCGTGTGTCCCGGCGCGCGGCTCTCGCCACCGTCAGTCCCCGAGTTCTAGCGAGATGGAGCTCTGCCCTGCGCAGGCATCAAAGGTATCTGCCGAATGCTGTGACGGAACACACCGGGCCGTCACAGCAGATACGGATCAGGCTGGAAACGTATCCCCAGGCAGGTTCATTCCTCGATTCCGAAAGGGTGACTCCCATCAATGGAGGGTACGCCCGCCGTCAACCCGATCCTCGTGGTCGGGATGAACAGGGGCGGTACTACTCTTCTGTGCAACATCCTCTGTCGGCATCCCCAGGTGAGCGCACCGCAACACAGACTCCACTGGGGATGCCAGGAGAGCCAGGTACTCCGACACGCGCAGTATTGGGGCGACCTGACTGACACGCGCCGCTTTGTCCATTTCCTCGAGCTGTACTCGTCCGGAGATTTCTTCACGCTGGCCGAGGGCGACAAGGACTACTTCTACGCACACCGCCCACGAGACTTCTACGACTTCTTCCTGACACTGATGGATCAGTTCGCAGCGCGCAAGGGCGTGCCGTACTGGGTGATGAAGCTGGAAGAGAGGTTCTACCATCACCCGCGCGACCTCGAGCGCTTCCTGTCGCTGCTATGGGAGACATACAGCGCCCCCATGTTCATCGGTATTGTGCGCGACTTCGAGGGGGTCCTGAAGTCACATCTGAGAAGGCGCGTGACAGGCAACGAGCTGAGCAGTGCACGGTTCTCGATCGGGCAGCAGCGGTTCGCGTTGAGCCAGACACTGAGGTATGCCGCTCAGCGACCGAAGATAAGACGCATCGTGGAACAAGCGGACGGCCTGCTGCTGGACTTTTCAGAGGTCGTCGGCGACTTCGAATCGGCCTCGCGGCGTATCTGCTCCTATCTTGGGTTGGAGTATTCGCCTCAGATGCTCGAGCGGCAGTTCCCCAGGAACACCAGCTTCAAGAGCAACCGTGAGCGCAGAGAGATCATCTCCCCGTGGCAGCTCGCACTCCTCGACAAGGTCGCGCGCCCTATCTTCGAAGCTACCCACCCCCTGGGAAGCGCATGGAGGCGCATGCGGGAATCGCGGAATCCCGAGGAGTGCCCCCTCTTTTGGCGTCTGATCCGTGAGGACCGCGGGTGGGATCAAGACGAGGACGCCCTCAGTGGGGATTGAGCCAGGCCTGTTCCTGATGTCGCCGAGCGTGGTAGGCGTCTCTTGTAGGTCCTATCTGGCCCCACGCCAGAAGAGCAGTGGCTCCAGGTCCCGAGCGGTCAACTCTCTCAGGATCCCGAGAATAACCAAGTAGAGCCCGCCCAGACCGACCGCCTCGAGCAGAGCCAGCCAGCCCTCCGCCGGGAGAAGTAGCCCGAGTCCGTAGATCGCAGCAGCGGCTATGCCGACCCGAAGCGCGGAAATCGGAAAGGGAAGCACCTCGAATCGTCGCCAGACAAAAAACCACACAGCCGCTGCCGCGCACAGAAACGTGACTCCGGTCGCCGTTGCTGCGCCGACAAGTCCATGCGATGAGACAAGCACGTAGTTCAGCCAGATGTTCAGCGGGACCAGTGGCGCCGAGATCGCGAGCACCAAGCCGGGACGGTTCCCGGCAATCAGCGTGGTGTTGGCGACCAGCCGGAGGCCGAACAGAAGCGCGGCGCCCACGAGGATCGTGATGGCGGGTGCCGACGCCGCGTAGGCGCCCCCGAACACAACGGTCACGATCTGTCTGCCGCAGCACGCCATGATCGCCATGATGGGCGCCGTCAGCAGGATGACGAAGCGGCTTGACTGCTGGATCAGTTCCTCAATGGACTGATCGTTGCCACTCTCGATCGCCCGGGTGAGGGTCGGGAATGCGGCGCCGCACACGGTCAATGACAGCATTATGGCGGCCTGGAACACGTACTTCGCGATGCCGTAGACGCCTGCAGCGTCAGGATCGGGGATCACAGCCTTCACGAACCACAGGTCCATGCTAATCATGAGGCGGTCTGCAATGGCGAGGGCCATCAGGGGCGCCCCGAACACGAGGAGTTCGCGCACCGGGAACCGAGCCGCAGGCAGACCAACGCCCGCCAACCCCCATGCCACGACGAGTCCCACTACCGATGCACAGATGCTCCCAATGATCGCCCCACGGACCGACCACCCCAGGGCGACGAGGCCGCACATCAGTGCAGCCTTTGCCACCCAGTACGCGATGTGGGAGAGTGCCCGCCTGCCATAGAGGCGCCGGCCATTCAGCACGGAGCTCCACTGCCACCAAAGAACGTAGAGCGGAATGTCCAGTGCCATTAGCCTGATGTAGCCAGTCAGACGCTGATCGCCAAGCGCGTCCGCGAGGAGGGATGCGACGCCCCAACAGAGCGCAGCGAGCAGCACACTTGTGGCCAGGGCCGCCTGAAGTGACGTGCCCGCTACCCCTCGCCACGCCTCACCAGCGGCCGCGACCGCTCGCTCAGTCGCCTCGCGAATCAAGTTGGCGGCAGCGGCCTCCCACCAGATGATGACGGAGGTTACGACCGCCAGGATGCCGTAGAGTTGGGGTTGCAGCGTCCTCGCAAGGAACACATGCAGGAACAGTCCCGCGGCTAGCGAGATTGCGGCAGAGATGAGTATCTGAACCGCGCCCCGAGCTGTTGCTCGATCTGTAGTGTGCGTCAAGATGAGTACTCCTGATGCTCAGCAATGGCGATTGTTGGTCGCCAGCGCTCTGGGCCACTCTACGGCTGTTCTTGCGCGCCTTCCCGGAAGCCTCGCTGCCAGCTCATCAGGCCTCGCCATACAGGCGTAGGGTGCAAGAGGAACTGCCAAAGCAGTGCGTGATCGCGCGCCCAGAGCCGCCGCAGTATGCGCCACCAACGCGTCATGGGAACGAGAGGCACGAGCCAGGACCATGAGAGAAGGAAGCTTCCTGGAAGACTTGGGTCTGCCTTACGAGAGATGGCAAAGCCTCGTCCCAGCCGCCTTTGGTG
>JAYENL010000178.1:0-32091 GCA_034722055.1 Armatimonadota bacterium | reverse complement strand
CGCCCCTCCGTACCGGTAAAGGGACGCCGGCCGTTGCCGTATGTCCTCCGTAGTGCGGCGCCCCCGCCCGCACGCCGTTTTGCCGTCGTCCTCCCCCGTCGGTCCGCGACAACACCCGCGGGGCAAGAACGGCGGGCCGGACAGTGGTCCGGCCCCTCCATACGCCAAAGACAGGGCGGGCGGGAACGCCCGGTCCTCCGTACGATATCACGCCGATGGCGCACGGCAACGGCGAGCGCTTGCAGAACCCTGACGTCGGAAGGGCGGCTCTCAGCGGGTCCGGCCGGGGCGCAGGGGCCAGGGGGCGGGCCAGGGGCCGGCTCGCTCGGGTGGCTCAGCAGGCGCCGTCGCCGCCTCGGCCGCGGCCTCCTGCCCGGTGATTGTCGGCTCGGGCTCCTGGCGGGCATCCGGCGGCGCGGGGCAGGTCACCGCCGTCGGGCCGCCGAGCTGCCGGATGGCCTCGTCGGCGACCTGCCCGGCGCTCTCGGGGTCGATGACCCGCGGTGTGACGAAGAAGATCAGCTCGCTGTCGGTGGTGCGGGTGTTGGAGGAGCGGAAGAGCTCGCCGATGATGGGAATGTCCGAGAGGATGGGGATTCGCCGGTCGGTCTTCTCCTGCTGGCGCTGGAGCAGGCCGCCGATGATGATGGTCTCGCCGTCGCGGGCTCGCACGGTGGCCTCGGCCTTGCGGGTGCTCAGGCGCGGGATGCCGGTCTCGGGATCGATGTCCACGATGTTGGAGACCTCACACTCCACGCTGGAGGTGATCTCCCCGTTGCCGCCGGTCCACGGCCTGATGCTCAGCGACACGCCCACCCGCACGGTCTCGATCCGCTCCTGCTGCTCGCCATAGCGCAGGTAGGTCATGCGGATGAACCGATCGCGGCCGATGAAGATGCTGGCGCGCTCCCCGTTCATGGCCGCCATGCGGGGCTCGGCGTGGATGCGCGCGGACCCGGAGTTGACCAGCGCGCGGACGTGTACTGACAGCTCCTCAGTGTCCACGACGCCGCCGGAGATGCCGAAGCTCTCGCCCTCGGCGTAGTCCGCCTCGCCCTCGCGAGTGCTGCCCCGGAACTGGGAGTCGGGGCCGTAGTAGGCCCACTCCAGGAAGTTCTCGGCGGAGCCGTCGCGGGTGATCTCCATGGCCAGGACCTCCACCATGATCAGCGGCGGGGCGATGTCGATGGCCCTGAGGTCGGTGCCGATCTTCTCGAGCATCTGCCGGGGTGCGGTGACCACGATGGAGTTCTGCTGGGGGTTCCGCCGCAGATACTCGATGAGGAAGGGCGGCAGGAGGCTGGCGGCGTCATCGACCTTCAGGTAGGTGAGGGGATAGGAGGCGGTCGCGGAGCGCCCGTAGGTGGGCAGGTCGGTGGGGATGCCCTCGGAGAGCATCTGCACATCGCCGACGCTGGAGATCGCCAGGCCGTAGCCGGAGGCGATGCCCTGCATGACCTGCTGGGGCGTGAGGCCGGTCACGTTGAGGCTGACCTTGCGGCTGACGGCGTCATCGACGGCCACGTTCACGCCGGCCTCACGGGCCAGCTCGGCCACCACGCGGTGGATGTCAGACTTCAGCGCCCGGATAGTGACCAGGCCCTGCTCGCCGCAGGCAACCTCCAGCTTCTCCTCCTCCTCTTCCTCCTCTTCGTCCTCATCCCCCTCCTCGCCCGCGGCGCGGGGGACGGTGCGCTCGGTGCGGATGTTGACCACCAGCTTCTGCTGGTCGGACTGCTCGGGGATGGTGAAGGCGGAGGGGTCCACCAGCTCCACCTTCATGAGCAGGCCGATGCCGTTGCGGGCGTCGCCGGGTATGGTGAAGCTGATGTAGCTGATGGGATAGGCGTCATCGGGGCGGATGATGTCGTCGTCGAGTGCCGAGCGGGCGTTCTCGAGCTCGATAACGATCTCCGAGACCCTCTGCTCATCGCGGCCGCGGAGGTCGTACTGGAGCATGCCGTCGGCCTCCACGGTGATGGTGGCCCCGTTGCTAAGGGCCTTGGTGGTCACGTTGGTGATGGAGCAGTAGGCGTCCTGCGCCAGCAGCGGCGAGGCCGCCACCAGCAGGCAGAACGCTATTGCGATCAGATGGCCATAAGCGCGAAGCATCATGCGTCTCCTCTCGACGTCTGCTCGTCAGAACCGGTGGCGTGGCGCAGCTCAACGACCTCCGCGGACATCAGGAAGATGATCTCGCGGACGCGTTGGCTGTCGGAAGTGCGTTCGGTGATATCCCGCAGCAGCCAGGCGTCACGGAAGGGCATGGGGCCGGAGTCCTCCTCGAACCTGTCGGCGAGGCGGAGGCCGCCGCCGATGATCATGGTGTCGCCGCTGCGCAGCAGGACGGTGCTGCTGACCTCTCTGGTGTCGATGATCGGCGGCTGGCGGCGCCCGCGGAAGTTGGCCACCCTCACGGAGACACTGCTCTCGATCAGCTCGCCGGCGGTGGCCCGGGGCCGCACCCAGAGCTGGACACCGGCCTCAACGCGGTTGAGGTCGAGGCGGCGTCCGTAGCGGAGGAACTGGTAGTACTGCTCCTCGCCCGAGAACAGCCCCGCCCACTGGCCGGGCTCGACGGTGAGGCTGGGTCTGACATCCACGGAGATGTCCTCGGTCTCGCTGAGCGCCCGCACGCGCGCGATGAGGCGATCGATCGGCTCCTCGCCATGGCGGAAGCGGATGGAGCCCTCCTCGCCGTCCACGTCAATGGTGGTGCTGCCGCCGCGCATCAGGCGCCAGACGCGGCGCGAGAGGCTTCCCCGGGCGGCCTCGATGACCGCCAGGCGCAGGCGCACCGCCCGAGTGGGCTGGTCGAGGGTGCGAAGGTCGGACTCGATGCGGTCCAGAAGCTGCTGCGGCCCGTGGGCCGTGATGCTGTCGTTGGTGGGACTGGGGCGCAGGTAGCGGAGCAGGAACTCAGGCAGCAGGTTGATGGCCTCATCAGCGGTGAGGTACTTGAGGCGGAAGGTCCGGCTCTGACCGGAGGTGAAGGGCGCCAGGCTGCTGGGCAGGCCGTCGCTGACGTACCACGCGTCGCCGTCGAAGGACGCTGTCAGGCCCAGGCCGGCGGCCACGGCCTCGATCAGGCCCGGGACATCCGTGTCGGCGAGATGCACCGTTGCAAGGCGGCGGACGCGGTCGCTGACGTAGATGCTCACGCCGGCGCGCTCCGCAACGTCAGACATCAACTGCTGGAGGGGCACGTTGACGGCATCGACAGCGAGAGTCCCATCCTGGGCCTGGATCGAGAGCGTCGCGGGCAGGTCCTGATCGACGCGGGGAGCGCGCTCCTCGGGCAGCAGCTCCCGGCGGTCGCTCCAGACAGTGATGACCAGCTCCCGGCCGGAGCGTGACTTGCGGAGGTCATAGGCGATATCGCCCGGATCCCACTCCCATTGGCCGCCCCAGTCAACGTTATCGAGCTCCGCACTGTGCACGTGGCCCCACAGATACAGCCGCACGGTGAGGATCAGGCCCACGCCCTCCTGTACGACGCGCTCCCACTGCTCGAGCGACTCCAGGCTCTCGCCCGCCTCAAGCACGAGCTCCTCCACGCGCTCCTGCGGCGGGGTCTCCAGCTTGAGGTAGTTGACCGGATACTGGCTGACGTCCACGAAGGTGCTGACGCTGGATCGGGCGTTAGGAAGGACCAGCTCGAAGCTGTGGTCCTCATCGGTGTGGTACCATTCGCCGATCGCCAGCACCTGAAGCAGGCCATCGGCCTCGAGCGTGATCTCGACGCCGTTGGTGAACTGCTCGATCTCCACCTCGGTGAGCTCCACGGCGAGCTGGGTCTGCGCGCTGGCGGGGAGCACCGCCAGGAGAAGCACTAGCGCACCGGCGGCCCTGCGGAGGCTACTCATCGATGACCTCGCCGGGCTGTATCCCCGGCTCGCTCTGACCCTCGCCCTGAGGCAGGAACCGGCGCTTGATGACCTCCTCCTGCTCCTCGGGCAGGTGTCCGGTCTGTGACAGGAGGCGCGCGGTGACGAAGATGGTGAGGTCCACGGTGGTCTTCTCGACATCGCGGGATGTGAACAGCTCGCCGATCACCGGGATGTCGCTGAGCAGCGGGATGCGGCCGCGTATCTCACGGCTCTCATCCTGCTTGAGGCCGCCGACAATGAGCGTTTGGCCGTCCCTGACACGGACGGTGGTATCCGCCGAGCGGGTGGTCTTCTCCGGGAGGCCCGTGACTGGCGAGACGGCGCCAAGGGTGGAGATCTCCTCCTCGATGTTGAGGATGATCTCGCCCTCGCCACCGGTGAGGGGGCGCATCTCCAGGCTCACGCCTGCGTCGATGGAGTTGCTCGTGCCCTGCCCCGGCAGGGACACGGGAATCTCCAGGAACTGCTGGGTGCCGATGAAGATGCGGGCGCCCGAGCCACTGACGGTGGCGATGCTCGGGCACGCCCGCACGCGGGCCTTGCGCGCGGAGACGAGGGCGTCGAGGAAGGCGAAGAAGTCGGTGGACAGCTCCGCGAGGGCGGTGAAGTTCAGGTCGCCGGTGAGCGAGTCCGTGCGGAGCCCGAGCTCATCGTTGGACCAGCCGATCTGAGCCGCGAACTCCTCGGTGTCCACGTCGGTGAACTCCACCACCAGCACATCGAGCATGGTCTGGGCCGGCGGCTTGTCGAACTGCTCGATGTCCTCCTGGAAGCGCCGCAGGACCGGCTCGGGAGCCGAGAGCACGACGGCGTTCTGGGAGGCGTTGACCTTCACGTAGCGAGTCAGGAATGCCGGCATGAGGTCACGAGCCTGGGCGGCGGAGACGTACTGGGTGGTGTAGGAGCCGATGTTGGAGAGCAGGTAGGAGGATGGCGAGTTGGGAATGCCCTCGGAGAAGATGAAGATGCCATCCAGCTCGGCGAACGAAAGCCCGTAGGTGTCCACGATAGTGGCCAGGATCTCCCGAGGCTGCTTGTCAACGACGTTCAGCGTGATGGTGCGGTCCACCGTGTCATCCACGATGATGGGCAGACCGGTCTCGCGCGCCAGCTCGCTGAGCAGCTCGTGGGCGTCGGCGTTCACCGCGAAGAGGGAGACACCGGCGTCCGCCACCGTGATGGAGACCTCGGACTCCTTGCTCTTCCCTTCCTGCCCCGCTGCGGAGGCTGGCAGCGTGATGAGCAGCGCCAACGCGCACATCGCGGCCAGCCGCGGTCGGTCTCGAATGACAGGCATGGGCGTCAACTCCGATCGAGGAGCGGAGACCGCTTCCCCCTGGACTGACATGGTCTCCACCGCGACATAAGAGCGGGCCAACGTTGGATCCCGGACGGCTTGCCCAGTGACCGCGCCGGCCCGATGATGGCAGGGGGTATATTCGCCGGCGGATGCACCGGCACCTCCCCGCTGGGCAAGAAAGGTGAGTATTGACTTACCGACGACAAGCCGGGGCTGATGGTTCATCGGTCATGTACTGGGACGCGTGCCTCGGCGCAGATTCCACGCCGCCGTCGCAGGACGAATCGCGCCCTCCGAGAAATGCGCCGTGACGGGCGCTGCAGCCGATGCTAACACGGAGGCGAATGAGATGCGCATAGGCGTGACATTGGCCGTGCTTCTGCTCGCAGCCGTTCCGGCGCTGGGGGCGGCAGTGGTGCTCAAGCCGGCGCTCGATGCTGAGGCCGGCGAGGGCCGGAACCTGGTGGAGAACCCCGGCCTGGAGGACGTGCGGGAGGGGGAGGTGGTGGGGGCCGGCGCCTGGCAGGCGGGCTACGAGATCGACGACCGGGTGCATCGGGGCGGCCGGCGGTCGGCGCGTGCCAGCGCCGACGATCCGGAGGTGCAGCATGGCATCTTCTTCGAGATGGCGCTGAACCAGGAGCGCGCCGCGCCGGTGGTGGCGGAGGTGTGGAGCCGGGCGGAGGATGTCAGCGGTACGCCCACGGGCGGCTACTCGCTGTGGGTGGATATCGAGTTCATGGACGGCTCCAACCTCTGGGGGCAGAACGCCCCCTTCGAGTGCGGCACGCACGACTGGCAGCAGCGCACGCTGCCGATCGCGCCCATCAAGCCCATACGCACGCTCCTGGTCTATGGCCTGTTCCGCGGCAAGACCGGCACGGCGTGGTTCGACGACTTCCGGGTGGTGGAGCTGACCATGCCGGAGGGGGTCAGCACCTTCAACGGAGTGCCGGTACGCCTGCAGCGCCCGGCCCTGGAGGCCCCGGAGCCGCTGGCGCTCAGCGCCGGCGCGCTGACGCTGCGCCTGGACGCGAAGACGGGCGCGCTGGTGGCTGGCGACGGCGCGGCCTCCGGCATCTTCTGGCGCGATGTGGCCGCGGGCTCGGACTTCCGCCAGCCGCGGGCAGGAGTGCAGCGCGAGGGCGGTGACGCCCTGCTGGCGGCCCGCGACGAGGAGCTGGGGCTGGAGCTTGAGGCGCGCTTCTCGCCGCGGGGCGATCGCATCGCCGTGAGCGGCCGGGTGCGAGACCTGAGGGGCGAGGACCGGGCCATCAGCCTCTACCTGGCGATCCCCGTGGACGCAGTAGGCGGAGTGTGGTGGGACGACCAGCGGGCGTCACGGGAGATCGAGCCGGGCATGACCTACCAGAATGTGACCTCCTGCGGGGCGGGACCGAACGCCATGGCCTCGCGGTATCCCCTGGCCTGCGTGACCACTCAGGAGGCCGGCGCGGTAGTGGCGATTCCGCTGGACGCGCCGGTCATCGCGGAGCTGGCCTACGACGCCGCCAGCCGCGAGCTGTACGCCGCGATGCACCTGGGGCTGGCGCCGGAGCCGGAGCGCTTCCCGTCCTCGGCGGAGTTCGCGCTGGAGGTGTATCCCGTCGATCCCGAGTGGGGCTTCCGGGATGCGCTGCGGCGCTACTACGCCCTGCATCCGGAGCGCTTCACGAAGCGCAGCGACCGCGAGGGCATCTGGATGCCCTTCACCGACGTCAGCACGGTCCAGGGCTGGGAGGACTTCGGCTTCGCCTTCCACGAGGGGAACAACAACGTGGCCTTCGACGATGAGGCGGGGATCTACAGCTTCGTCTACTGCGAGCCGAACGGCTACTGGCTGCACATGCCCCCGGAGATGCCGCGGGAGCGGGAGGAGGCCGTGAAGCTGCTCCGCCAGCGCGGCGAGGAGGGCCACGAGGCGGATACTGCCGCCCTGACCTCGGCCGCATACGACCCGGCGGGACGGATGATCCTGCACCTGCGGAAGGCCCCGTGGTGCGACGGGGCCCTGTTCATCCTCAACCCCTCCCCCCATCTGATGGCAGATCAGCCGGATCAGCTCACCCGCGCGCGCTTCGTGGGGCGCCAGGTGTGGCGGGCGTTCGAGCACGCCGCGAAGCTCGCGGGCTGGGGGCCCTACGGGGCCTACGAGCTGGCGCCGGGAGCAGGAAGGGGCGGCAGCGCAGCCATCCGCGCCGAGGCCCGCGAGCCGGGCCCGCATGGAGCCGCGCAGACGATCAGCATCGATCAGCAGGAGCCTCGAGCGCTGCTGGTGTCCGGCTGGAGCCGCGCGCAGCGGCTGGACGGCGATCCGGGGAATGAGTGGTGCCTCTACGTGGATATTACCTACGCCGACGGGGATCATCTGTGGGGTCAGCGGGCCGCCTTCGACGCCGGCACGGAGGGGTGGCAGGGGGCGGAGGTGCGTATCGAGCCGGCAAAGCCGGTGGCCACGGCGGCGGTCTACGCCATGTTCCGCGGCGAGGTGACGGGGAGCGTGCTCTTCGATGACCTCGAGGTCCGCGAGGAGGGCAGCGATGAGAACCTGCTGCGCAACCCGGGATTCGAGCCGCAGGAGCCGGGGGAGCTGGATGGGATCTACATCGACTCCTCGGAGATGGGGGCCACCACGCCCAACTTCCGGCGCGAGCACTGGCGGGACGCGGCCGCGCCCCTGACCTTCACCCGCGACGGCAGCGTCTGCCAGCTCACCATCTTCAACGCCGTGGAGTTCGCCCGCGGGCTCGCGGAGCAGCTCCACCAGCAGGGGCGGCTGCTGATGGCCAACAGCACCCCGGCGCGCTTCCCGTGGCTGGCCGCGTGGTGCGACGTGATGGGCATTGAGACGAACTGGAACCCCGGCGGCGAGTACAGCCCGATGTCCAGCGCGGCCCTGAGCTACCGCCGGGCGATGTGCTATCAGCGACCCTATCTGCTGCTGCAGAACACCATCTACGCCGAATTCCCGCCGGAGCTGGTGGAGCGTTACTTCAAGCGTTCGGTGGCCTGGGGCATCTTCCCCAGCTTCTTCTCACACAACGCGGCGGACGACCCCTACTGGCGGCGGCCGGCGCTGTACAACCGCGACCGGGAGGTGTTCCTGAAGTACATCCCGGTGTGCGCGAGGCTCAGCGAGGCCGGCTGGGAGCCTGTGACGCACGCCCGCAGCAGCGATGCGCGGGTCAACGTGGAGCGCTTCGGGCCCGGCGACGAGGGTGACGTCTACCTCACGGCCTTCAACGACTCCGATGAGGCGGTGGCAGCCACGGTGACCGTTGATGCGGCGGCGCTGGACCTGCAGTCGCCCAGGCTGACGGAGGTGCTCACGGGAGAGGGCCTCGAACTGGCTGGCGACGGCACCTTCGAGGTGCGGCTGGAGGCCGACGGGCTGACGGTCGTAGGGCTCTCTGAGGGCCGCTGAGGGCCAGAATCGGGCATATGAGGCGGGATTCGACTTGCGCTGAGAGGCGATTTCGGTTACAGTGGCGGCAGTACAACACGCATCACCTAAGACATGGAGGCAGATACAATGGCAAGCATGGCACTGGTGCTCACCGAGAATGGATACGGGAAGCTGGTGTCCCCGGATGAGTTCAGGTCGCAGAAGCGCGGCGGCGGCGGCGTCACCGGGTACAAGGTCACCGATGACAGCGGGCCCGTCGTGGCGGTTGTCCACGTCAAGACCGAACAGGATGAGAAGGTCCTCGTCTACACGGCCCAGGGCAAGGCCATCATGACGCCCGTTGACGACATCTCTGAGCGCAGCCGAACCGCCGGCGGCGTCAAGCTGGTTAACCTCGCGGAAGGCGACACGGTGGTCGATGCGGCCGTGTAACCGGTCGAGACGCGCTTCTCTGCGGCCGGCGGCCCAAGAAGGTCGCCGGCCTTTTTCTGTACCGCCCCCGAGAGCCCGCGATGGCGCTGGCCCTCGCAGACCGGGCCCATGGGGCTGAGGTCGATGCGCTGCCGAAGGAGAAGTCCCGGACCTCGGAGAAGCTCTCTGCGGTCGCCTCTGGACCGACAGCAAGGCATCATGGAGGGCACGCGATGGGCTCGGATGAGAAGGAGCTGACCTGCCCCGCCTGCGGCGCGAGGATCTACAAGGGTGACCACCAGTGCCTCTCCTGCGGGGCGCGGCTGGATGAGGGCCGACTGGTGGGGGAGGCCGCGGAGGGGGCGGGCCGAGCCGGGGCCGCCGAGCCGGAGATGCCGCCCAGGCAGTCGGCGCAGCCTCAAGCGGCGCCCGAGACGGCGTGGCCGAGTGAGGCGGAGGAGCCGGAGGAAGCCGAGGCGCCGGTCAGCTACGATACCGGCCGCCGGGCGTGGCATCCCGACCAGGTCGCAGGCGGCGGGGGCTTCTTCGATGCCCTCTCGCGCAGTTGGGCCTTCCTGCGCGAGTCCCTGCTGATGGCGACGCGCGACAAGGACCTCTTCCTGCCCTCGCTGTTCTCAGTGCTGGCGAACATCGTGCTCCTGGGGGGCCTGGCACTGATACTACACCTGACGGGCAACCTGCAGGCCCTGCTGGGAGATGGTGACGGTGAGGGCGCTCTCAGCGTCATCGGCTGGGTGGTCATCATCGGCGGCTCCTTCGTGGGCTACCTGGTGACCTACTTCTTCACGGGGATGACGGTGCATCTCGTGGACGTGCACCTCCGGGGCGAGGATGCGCAGCTCGGCTCGGCGTTCGCGGACAGCCTCAAGAACATCGGGGGGATCATCGCGCTGGCCATCGCCTCCCTGGTCGTCAACGCCATCGCCTCGGCCATACGCGGGCGGAGCCGGCGGGGGCTTCGCGACATGGCCGCGGATGCCATGGAGCGGAGCTGGCTGGCGATCACCTACCTGCTGCTGCCGGTGATGATCCTGGAGGACAGTCCCTTCATGCGAGCCGTGGACCGCGCCCAGAGCCTGCACCGCCACAACCTGCTGCAGATCGTGATCGGCGAGCTGGGCCTGATGGTGGCGACGCAGATCATCAGCTTCGTCGTGATTGCCCTGGGGGTCGGGATGGCGCTGGCGATGTACCTGCTCAGCCCGGCGCTGCTGCTGGTCGGCATCGGCATCGCGGTGCTGGTGTTCGTGCTGGTGGCGGCCTTCGGAGCATACGTGCGGACGGCGTTCTACACCTGCCTGTACCTGTGGGCGGCGGCCATGGAGACCGTGGGCGAGCAGGCCCCCGCGCCGGCGCCGCTGCAGCCGGCCATCCAGGCGGGTTGGTAGCGCGGCCAGTCGCGCGGGCCGGGGCAGATCTTGCACGGCACCGCACGGCAGGCCTCTGCCCAGTGGTGACTTGCCCAATCCGGCGCATGGTGACGAAGAGCACGCTCGGGGCTTGGTTGCGTTAGAGACCAGGGCGTGCCTGATGGAGGGGCCGCCGGGCGCCCAGCGCCCGGTGAGGCCTGTGAGCGTCGCGAACAGGCCGAAGGTTCCACCCCGGCCCGCGACGTGGCTCTACCGAGGGCCTAAACGGCGCGCAGGCGGGGGCGCCCGCGCTACTTAGCAGGGCGGGCCGTGATGGAAGCTGAGCAACGGCTCTGTCGGGCAAGGATGCCCGACCTACCCGATAATGGATGCCGGCCAAGGATGCCCGCCAACACGAGCAGACGGCCCTATGTGACTCCACGCGGCATTGTGAGACGGGCACTGACCGTTTATGACCCTCATTTCGGGAGTGATTCCGATGCGTCACGCGATCACCGCAATCCTCATGCTCAGCCTCGCCGGGGCCGTCTGTGCGGCGCCCTGGCTTGCGGAGGACTTCGAGGAGGCGCGACGGCCCCAGGACAGCGGCTGGCGCGTCGAAGAGGACGGTGGCTGGATCGCGATACGGGGTCTCGGCGGGCTGCAGCGGCTCTCCACGGAGTTCAACAGCCGGGAGTACAGCACACTGCAGGTCTACCTGCGCATCCAGCACGGAACCGGGACCGTGTGGTTCGACGAGGTGCAGATATCCGGCCTGCAGGTGCGCAACGCCGGCTTCGAGGAGGCGGAGGGGAACCGCCTGGTGGGCTGGGCCCAGGATGATGTCGGCGAGACGATCTTCTGGGACGGTCAGCGTGCCATCGCGGGACGGGCCTCGGCGCGCATTACGAAGACGCAGGCGGCGGGGCACCGGCGAATCTACCAGAACGTGGCCTGCGAGCCCAACACGGATTACCGGCTGGAGGTGTGGGCGAGGAGCGAGGACCTGGACGGCAGCGCCTACGCGGAGGTCTACGGCATCGAGGACTCAGCTCTGGGCGCGAACCTGACGCACACGGCGCACCTGGAGGGGCCCAGCCCCCAGTTCGGGCATCGGGCGCTGGCGCTGCATCCGCGGGAGGGCGTGGTGGCGCAGAGCAGGCCTCTTCCCGGCCGGGGCGACCGGCTGGCCACGCTGTCGGCGGAGGTGAACCTGCGGCAGATGACCGGGGAGAGCGCCGTCGATCTGTCGGTGATCGACGAGGTCTCGGGCGACACGTTGGCCTCGGCGACCCGCTCGACGGAGGACGAGGCCGGCGGCTGGGCGCCGGTGAGGATGAACTTCAGAGCGCCGGCGGACGCCCGACTGCGCGTGCGTGTGTCCGCGGAAGGGCGGGGGACGGCGCTGGTGGACAACGTGACGGTCGGGAAGATCAGCCTGCCGATTCCGCCGCAGCGGATGCGGCTGGGAGCGCTGTCAGAGGGCGTGGCGGTGGGTGGGGCCGCCCCGGGGGTCTCGGGTGCCGACGAGGGGCTGCTGGCGAGGGGCGCCGCCCTGGTGGCCGAGACGCTACAGGAGCTGCCGGAGGCGGCTGAAGGGCCGCCGCGCGCGGAGCGGATCGAGGTCCGCGTCGCCGGCGAGGCCGTGGCCTGGCCGGAGGAGGAGCGCTACCGGCTGACGGTGGACAGCGACGGAATCGTCATCACCGCCCCGACCGAGCGGGGCGCGCTGTGGGGCCTGATGACGCTGCTGGACCTGGCGGAGGCGGGCCAGGGCATGGTGCCGGCCTGCGACATCGAGGACTGGCCGGCGATGCCCTTCCGCGGCACCTACCGCGGCGGCATACCGTCCGATGCCGAGGACGCCGGGCGCTGGGGCCGGCGGCTGGCGCGGCTGAAGATGAACGCGCTGGTCATGGAGTGGGGCGGGTGGTTCGCGCTCGACGAGGGCGACAACCGCCAGCGGGCCGAGGAGGTGTTCAGGGTCCTGCGCGAGTGGGGCGTGGAGCCGATTCCGGAGCTGCAGAGCCTCGGCCACGCCGGCAATCAGCTCTCGCGCAACCCCAACGTAGTCGAGGGCGCGTGGCAGCGGGACGAGGAGCTGGTGCTGCGCGGCACCGATCCCGTGGCGCTGGAGCACAACAACGTGCTGCGCACCGAGGCCACCGACATCGTGATTACCAGCGCCGATGGGCAGACCACCTACCAGGAGGGCCGCGACTACGAGGTCATCGAGGGCGAGCTGAGCTTCCCCTACGAGCCGGACGCGGAGCCGTTCCAGGTCCGGCGGATCGAGGGAGGGAGGATCGCGGACGGGGCGAGAGTCCTCGCCAGCTACGACTACGCGGTGAAGATGGGCTCTGGGAACATCCCCTACTGCCCGTCGGAGCCGGCGGTCTACCAGATCATGTTCCCGGCGCTTGAGAGGACGATCAGCTACCTGCAGCCCGTCTACGTGCATATCGGGCACGATGAGCCGAGGATCGTGAACAGCGACAGCCGCTGCCTGAAGCGGGACATGACCGGCGGGCAGCTCCTGGCCGAGGACATCCGAAAGCTCAACGACTTCGCGCACTCCATCGACCCCGACGTGCGGCTGATGATGTGGGCGGATGCGCTGAACCCCTACCACAACGGGACCTGGTTCCGCGGCGAGCACCAAGGCGAGCTGAACCTGGTCCCGAAGGATGTCATCCAGAACGTGTGGTTCTACGGCGCGACGCAGCCGCTTGACCGCGGCCGGCAGAGCTTCGAGCACTTCCACCGCTACGGCTTCACGGTCACCGGCTCGCCGTGGGACAACGCCACCTGCTGCCACAACTGGGGCGTGGTGGCGGGCGAGGCCAGGCGCAAGGGGCTCGACTGCATGGGCCTGCTGTACACGAGCTGGGGCAGCAAGTGGGCGGGGCTGGAGACGCTGGCGGCGGTGGCCTGGAATCCGCCGAAGAACTGAGTACGAGGAGGCTGCGCGATGAAGGTGGTAGCGCTGCACGGGAGTCCCAACGATGACGGGCTGACGCAGAGTCTGGCGGAGGCGGCGCTGGCGGGGGCGGCCGAGGCCGGGGCGGCGACGGAGCTGATCCAGCTCACCGACCATCAGATCGTGCACTGCGGCCAGTGCGCCAACGGCTGGTTCAAGTGCCGCGAGGAGGGCTGGTGCGTCATCGAGGACGAGTTCGCGGACGTCCGCCAGAAGGTCCTGGATGCCGACGCGTGGGTGCTGGTGACGCCGGTGTACTTCGGCGACCTCAGCGAGTGCGTCAAGGCCTTCAGCGACCGCCTGCGGCGCTGCAACACCGGTGCCAAGGGCGAGGGGCTGGAGGGCAAGCCCGTCATCGGTGTGGCGGCGGCGGGCGGCTCAGGCCGGGGCGTCGCGACATGTCTCGTGAGCCTGGATCGGCTGTTCTCGCACATCGGCGTGGAGATCGCGGATCTGATCACCGTGACGCGGCGGAGCGCGGAGTACAAGCGGGCGGCGACAGAGAACGCCAGCCGGGCGATGGTGAAAGCGATCGGCGCGTAGGGGCCGCCGCAGGACCGTGGCCCGGGGCGGTGGCTAGGACCGCGACGGCAACGGCGCACGACAACGAGCGGGCCGGGACCGAGACCGGTCCGTCGGACGGCTGCTCGTGTCCGTGCGCCGTTCATGGTGTTCGAACCGTTCCACGATCATGGGAGGCGGGCGCCCTCGCCCGCCTGCGGGCCGAAGGCCCGCTGCATGCCGAACGACAACGACCGGGCCGGGACGGAGACCGGCCCCTCCAAACGGCTCGGCGAACGACAGACGACAACGGCGGCTTCAGCCGGCTGCGGCAATCGGCATCAGTGCGAAGCGTTGCCGCTCAGGCTTCACGTCGCCGGGACGCCAGGCCGTGCAGCACGACGACGTCGTGCTGATGCACGTGCGGGAGGTGAACGATGCAGCGCCGGAGCCGGTTGCGCACCTGCACCGGGCCACCGGTTACCGGACGCTCGGCGCGGCGGATCCGCCACGGCAGCTCCACGGTGACCGGGCCAGCCATGGGGACGCCGGACAGGTCCACATGCGCGGAGGGCGCCACGACGCGCAGGTGGTGCGGTCGGCTGAGCACGTGCATCACGTGGCGATGCCCCTGGCGCCAGATGGTGACCGCCACGTGCGGGGCGGCCTCGATGCGAACGCGAGGTCGCGCGAAAACCTCCAGCGCCGCGATGACCACGCGGCGGTAGTCTGACCAGGCGGTCTGCGAGTAGAAACCGCCCACGTCACGATCGATGAAGAGCACGGCCCCCTCCCCCACCTGCCTGGCCACGATGGCGCGGCGCTCGGTCAGCGCCTCCTGTCGCGGATCGTCATGGGGTCGCACTCCCCAGGCCATGACCTGGATGTCCTCCGCCCAGCGCTCCGGCAGGTCCTCCTCCTCACCGGCGCCCCACGAGCGGTCATCGGGCCACAGGCGGACGATCGGCGGCAGGTCGTGAGCCCACTCGCCCTCGGGAGCGATGGCACGGGCAAGGCCGGTCCCGGAGGTGCGCGTGGTGATGCCCATGAGCTGGTCCAGAGCCCCGCGCTGCCGGGGGCGCCCGATGTCGTCGAGCATCCCCGTCATGGCGGTCACCAGCAGCGTCCCGCCACCGCGGACGTAGGCCTCCAGCGCGGCGGCCTGAGCGTCGCTGAGGCAGCGGACATCCGAGAGGATCACCAGCGGAAAGGGCCGCAGGCGCTCAGCGCGCACCTGATTGTCCAGAATGACCTCAGACGGCCAGTGCGCGTCCAGCAGGAGGTTGTGCATGCCGTGCACAGAGCGCCAGGTGGGCTCATCGTCACCGCCGAAGGCGAAGTCCTTGGTGTTGGACGAGAGCATGATCCCGGCGAAACGAAGTGGCTCACCACCGACGTACTCAGCCCGGGGCGCGAGGGCCCTCACGGTTTCCCTGAGTGCCCGCGGGTTGTGGCCGGGGCTGATGGGCTGGCCCTCGGAGTGGAAGCCGCCGAAGGTCATGCACAGCTCACCGAACCAGGTCATCTGCTCGGCATCGCTGCCGGGGCCCGGCGGCGTGTGCCGGATCCACAGCTCCGGGGGGTAGCGGTCGCTGACCTGGCGGAGGTACTTAAGCATCAGCGGCGCCTGCCAGGGCTGCTGGCTGACCTCAGCGCAGGAGAGGCCGTCGAAGCCGACCTGGTTGAGCGGGCAGCCAAAGCCGGTGGGATGCGGCCAGCGGTTGAAGTTGTTGAGGCCGACGAGGCCGGTCCGGGAGTGGGCGCGCACGTGCTGGCACAGCCGCCGCCAGTATCCGGCGAAGAAGCGCTGCCGCCACTGGATGAAGCGGCGGAAGACGGGATCTGACCAGTCCTCGAAGGCCGGCATGTCCAGGCCGGTCTCGTCGCGGAATCTGCGCTGGCACCTGGGGCAACAGCAGCCGATGCGACCGCCGGGCCAGGTGTTGGCAGGGCCCATGAAGCAGCCGTCGAACCAGATGCCATTGAAGCCGAGATCCTCGATGACCTCCACGCAGTAGTCCATGAGCAGCTCGCCGTAGGGAGAGTTGAAGCACGGGGACGGGTTCTGATTGCCGTAGACCTGCACGTGCCGCTGGGGCCGGCCGCGGATCTGACCCTCGACGGGCTGCAGGAACTGCATGCGCCAGTCAGGGTGCTCGCGGGTGGTCAGCGGCGAGGTGGCGAGGTACTCCCAGGACATAATGATGATCCCGCGGCGGTGGCACTCATCGGTGAACCACTCGAAAAGCCCGGCCTCGGCCTCCGGCACGTGCGGCAGGTGACGGCTGGGGAAGAGCGGGTAGGAGCCCTTGGCGGCACAGGAGTACCACCAGGCCCTGACGCCCGAGGCGTGCACCTCCTCGATCAGCCGCAGCATCTCGTCGCGCGTGGGGTAGCTGGTGGGCAGGCCGGGGCGGTACTCGATGCGCACCGGCTCCCACGGATATCCGCCGCCGATCTCGCCGGGTCGATACGCCATGCTTCACTTCCCCTCCGATGGCTGAGACACTCGACCGCCAAAGCGCAGCAGCGCGCCCTCGCCGGGCCGGCCGTGCCGGTGGCACAGGTCCAGGTGCTCGGCGGGGCACATGACGGTATTGAAGCCGGCGCCGGCGACCGCGCGCGCCCGCTCCGGAGTGTCGGGGCACCCCCAGAGGGAGATCATGAACTCATCAGGCTGCCACTGCGCCACGCGGGGTGCCGCGGCCATCGTGGCGATGGCCGCGAGCGTCAATCGCCGGCCTGCGCGATGCACGATGCGGACCTCCCTACTCCAGCGGCCGTCAATCCCTGCTCTGGCGACGAGATCGGTCCTGAGCCCTCCATAGCCTACCACGTTCGAGTGTCAGAAGACTATCGACGCTGCGGGCCGGCTCGCCTTCAGGCAGCGGGACGATCTCGACATGCCGGCCGTAGAGCATCAACGCCATGAGGCCCAGGTCATTGATGTGGCCCGGCACCCCGCGGATGCCGACGCGTTGTCCGGGTCGCGGATCGGGCAGCACGCGCGGCAGCTCCTGCGCGATGGTCCTGCGGATGCGGCTGTCGCGCAGCCGGCTGCGTGCGAAGACTCCCAGGGGCACCAGGTTGGCGGCAAGCACGACCGCCGCCACGGCCGTGATGGCCAGGCCGCGCCCGGGCCAGCGCCGGACGGCCGAGGCCACGGCGATGCCGAAGAGCAGGGCCAGACCCGCGGAGGGGAGATAGAGATACCGCGGTGCCCGAGCGTACTCGTAGACGAAGGGCGCCGTGGGCAGGAAGGCCAGGTACATCCACGCCACCGCGAAGCGGACGCGATCCGAGCCGCGGACCAGCAGGTACACCGAGGCCGCCGCCAGCAGCCCGATGAGCGCGCGGGAGGCGATGACCGCGGCCGGCACCACCGCCGGTGTCAGGACGCGCCCCAGCAGCGCGCGGTAGTTCTCGAAGGCCATGTCGGGGACGATCATCTGCGGGACGCAGGCGGCGAGGTTGACCAGCACGTGCGGGCCGAGGTCGTAAAGCTCACCCCCTGCCGGCACCACCTCCGTCCAGACGCCCACGGAGAGCCGCAACGCGACGTAGAGGGCCGCAGGGAGCGCCGCCAGAGCCGCCAGCACCGGCCCTCCGGAGCCGGCGCGGGGGAGCGGAAGCACCAGCTCCGCGGCGGCGATGAGCGGGAAGACCGCCAGGCCGCTCTCCTTGAACATGGGCGCCAGTGCCGCCAGGGCGACCGCGAGCACCAGCAGGCGAGCGTCATCTCGCCGCCTGCCGGCGGTCCAGCAGCCCACGGCGAGAATCGCCAGGGCAGCCGCGGGCAGGTGCACGGTGGCGGCGATCCATCCGACCGCCTCGTGGTGGACGAAGTGCAGCGCGAAGAGTGCGCCCGCCCATGCCGCGGCCAGACGTGAGTCAGTGAGTATGAGGCACAGCCACGCCACCGCCACCGCGGTGAGCGCATGGATGGTGGTGAAGACGGCGCGGTAGGGAACCGGATCTCGCCCTGCCGCCAGGTGGAGCGTGTGGTAGAGGAGGTTGTACGCGGGGGTGAAGCCGACCCGCTCCCACAGCGATTGGTGCCCCTCCTCCCACTCCCGGGCGACGTGCTGCCAGCCGAAGTCGTCGTGCCGCCAGTATGCCGGGAGCATGGAGGCGAAGGCGGCCCACGCCATCACGAACACCAGCAGCGCCGCAACCGGCTGAAGCCGGCTGCGACCGCCAACGATGCCCGGACCCTCCGCGCATGCCATGGCTTGCGCCATGTTCGCCTGCCTCGGGCCGGGTCCCTTCGTCCGTGGAGGTTCGCGCCGCGAGGGCTCGAAACTCCGTCCCAGTGGGACGTGCCGCCGCGCGAAGGAGTCTTCACTGATGGCTGATAAGGCCCCGAACATCATCCTGCTCTACGTTGACCAGATGCGAGCCGACGCCATGCGCTGCGCCGGGAATCCGGCCATCCGGACGCCGGACCTGGACCGCCTGGCGGACGAGGGCGTGCGCTTCACCCACTGCGTGAGCACCACGCCGGTGTGCATCGCCGCACGCTACCACCTCATGACCGGCCGGCGATCGGGCGAGACGGGGCGGTTCGCCAACAACGACGTCGATCCCGAGCCGCTGCTGGACACCGTGCCGGCCATGCTGGGCCATGCCGGCTATCACACCTACGGCCTCGGGAAGATGCACTTCCGCCCCCGTCTGGGGCACTACGGCCTGCACCGGCGGGAGATCATGTCCGAGCTCCCGGACTGGCCGCAGGATGACGACTACCTGATGTGGCTGCGGCAGCAGGGCTACGGCCACAAGCGGGAGATCCACGGGATCCGGAACCTGCTCTACGCGCAGCCGCAGACCTCGCCGCTGCCCCAGGAAATGCACGGCACGTGGTGGGTCGGCGACCGCCTGGTGGACTTCCTGCGCCTCAATCACCAGCGGCGGTTCTTCGCGTGGGTGGGGTTCATCGGCCCGCACCCGCCCTACAACGTTCCGGCCCCGTGGGAGTCCATGTACGACCTGGACGAGGTCCCCGACCCCATCGCGACGGACCGCGACGAGGAGACCATGCCCCTCCAACTGAGAACGCTGCGCCACTACGCCAACTACGAGAGCGCCACGCCACAGCGGCTGCGGCGCATCGTGGCGCTCTACTACGCAGCGGTCAGCCTCATCGACCATCAGGTGGGGCGGATGCTGGACGTGCTGGACGAGCTGGGCATCGCCGACGACACGCTGGTGGTGTTCACCGGCGACCACGGTGAGATGCTCGGCGACTACCTTACCTGCCAGAAGTCGAACCCCTACGAGCCCGCGGTGCGGGTGCCGATGCTGATGCGCTGGCCGGGGCGCGTGGCGGCCGGCGAGGTCTACGATGGGATCGTAAGCTGCACGGACCTGCTCCCCACCTTCATGGATGCCGCCGGATACGACCATCCGGTGCTGGGGGAGCTGGAGGGGACCAGTCTGCTCCAGAGGGAGGGCGGCGGGCATGAGACGCCGCGCACGGAGTTCGTGACCGACTACGGCAGAGGAGCCGGCCGGTGGCTGTCGCTGAGGAGACCACCGCTGAAGTACAGCTACTACTGCGACAACGGCTGGGAGGAGCTGTATAACCTCGACGACGACCCACAGGAGGTGCACAACCTGCTGCTGGAGGGGCAGCAGGGGGCCCGGAGGGTGGCGGACGAGATGCGCGCGGACCTGGTGGCGTGGGAGCAGGCCAACGGCCTCCCGGAGAGCTCGCTGGACGGCGACGACTTCCGCGATTACGGCGTTGAGGAGCCGACCTACCGCCGCAACAACCAGTTCGCGCGATGGGTGGACTATGCGCCCCAGGACTGGCGGCGGCAGGTAGAGCCGCCGGGCAGGGGCATCGAGGAGGCCCTGGCGCGGGAGGACACCTTCACGATCGAGGAGCTGGACCTGAAGTGGTTGAAGGAGCATGGCGGCTCGCTGGAGGGCAGCCGCTGGGAGGGCCTGCTGGACGAGATCTGAGCGGGGGAGCGGGTGGGACCTGAGTCGGTTGCGGGCGGGGGCGCCCGCAACCCAACCAAGTACTGGGGTTCGGGCAGCCCGACGATGAGAGGGTGCGTGAGCGAGATGCGACGACTGGTGCTGCTGATGCTGCTGGCGATGGCGGGAGCGCCGCCGGCGGCCGCGCAGGACGCCGACTCCGACGGCATCCCGGACGCCGTGGAGGCCGGCATAGGGAGCGATCCGGCCCTGACCACGCCGCTGGAGGTGGTGTTCGAGGACCGTGCCAGGGGTGAGGGCGACGAGAGCGTGGGCGCGGACCTGACGGTGGCCCACGACCTGGTGCGCGTGGCCTTCGGCGGGGTGGCGCGAGATCGCTGGGTGTGGCGGCTGGACTTCACCGAGCCGTGGGTGGTGCGGGGCGACGTGGCGCTGATCGTTTACATGGACGCCGACAACGACCCCGGCACCGGCCGCGAGGGAGGCAGCGTCCAGGGGACGGACCTGATGGTGCGGCCCGGCAGCGTCCAGGCGTTCGGATGCCCGGGCGCGCCCCGGAACACGAGTGTCGCCGACGGCAACTCGCTCTACCTGGCCTTCGATGCGGACGTCAAGGTGCAGGACGAGCAGGCCGCCTGCCACGCCTACGTGCTGATACAGAATCGCGAGAATCCGCAGGACAGCGATCGGACGCCCTGGTTCGACGCCCGGGCGGCGGCCAGCGAGGCGCCGCCACCGAAGCTGCCGCGCGACCATCCCATGCACATCGCGCCGGAGCGCCTGGAGCGCGTGCGGGTGCGCGTGCCCATCGAGAGTGGCGGGCGGCGGGCCATCGTCACCTGGATCACGTCCTGGCCGACGGAGGCCACGGTGCAGTTCGGCCGGACGGAGGAGTACGGCCGCCAGGCGCAGACCGAGCGCCTGGCCCAGAACCACCGCGTGGTGCTCGACGGCCTGGAGCCTGACAGCACCTACCACCTGCGGATTCGGACGCGCGGGCACCTGGGCGACCTGGTGTCCAGCGAGGATATCACGTTCAGCACGTCTGTCGCCGAGCCGGCCGACGGCGTGGTGCGCGAGCGCGTGCCCCTGCGTGTCAGCGGCGCGGCGGGCCAGCGCCGGCCGGTGACCAGCGGCCTCCCCTTCCCGCCCGGCGCGCTGGGCTCGGCGGAGCACGTCCGCGTGCTGGACCCCGATGGCAGGGAGGTGCCGGCGCAGGTGGAGGTGGTGACGCGCTGGCCGGACGGGAGCGTGAAGTGGGTGCTGCTTGACTTCCAGGCTGATGTGCCGGACTCGGGCCAAGCGAGGTACGCGCTGGAGTTCGGCCGGCGGGTGCGGCGCGCGGCCGTCGAGCAGGGCCTGACCATCGACGAGAGCGACGAGGCGATCGCGGTTGGCACGGGTACGCTGAGGGTGCGCCTTGGCCGCGAGGACTTCGCCCTGCTGGGCGAGGCCTGGCTGGACCGGGACGGCGACGGGACGTACGCCGACGACGAGCGTATCACCGAGGCCGAGGGCGCGGGGATCGTCCTCACCGACCTCGACGGCGAGGAGTTCACCTCGCGCGGCGCGCCGGAGTCGCTGGAGGTGACGCGCCGCGGGCCGCTGCATGCCGTGGTGTCTGCGCGCGGGCGGCATCGTGATGGCGCAGGACAGGCGCTCTTCCGCTACGAGGTGCGGCTGCACTTCTACGCCGGGCTGCCGCTGGTGCACGTCTTTCACACCTTCGAGAACGACCGGGTGGAGGAGACCTTCACGACCGTCCGCAGCATGAACGTGCGCATCCCGATGGCCGGCGGCGCCCGCGGGTGCGAGGTGCTGCTGGAGGACGGCCGGTCCGCCGATCTGCCGGCAGCCGCCCGGCTGGTGCAGAGCTTCGATGACAGCTTCCGCCTGGAGGGTGCGGCGGCTGCCACCGGCCGGCGAGCGCCCGGCGCGGTGATCGTGCGTGGCGAGGGCGGGGACGCGCTCATCGGCGTCCGCAACTTCTGGCAGCTCTACCCCAAGAGCCTGGGATGCGACGACCGCGGCGCCGTCATCGGCATCATGCCGGAGCTGCCGCAGGAGGAGTACGCGCAGATCGAGCCGGAGCTGGAGGACAAGCTCTACTACTACCTGCTGGGCGGGGTCTACAAGCTGCACTCCGGCGTCTCCAAGACTCACGAGCTGCTGATCCGCTTCTCGCCGCCCGGCAAGGCGGGCGATCTGACCACGGTCGCGGGGCAGGCCGAGGCCCCGGCGCTGGCCTTTGCGACGCCTGAGTGGTACGCCGACAGCAAGGCCTTCGGCGACATCACGCCGCGCACCCCCGGCGAGTTCGAGCGCTACGACGCCATGGCGGACCGCATCCTGGAGCGGATCGTCGCCGTTCGGGAGGACGAGCGGGAGTACGGGATGCTCAACTTCGGCGACTGGTGGGGGGAGCGCGGCTTCAACTGGGGCAACATCGAGTACGACACCCAGCATGGCCTGTTCCTGCAGTTCGCGCGCTCGGCCCGGCGCGACTTCTTCGACAACGCGGTGTGGGCGGCGCGGCATAACATCGACGTGGACATCATCCACCACGCCAGGCAGGCCGAGGATGTCGGCAAGCCGCACGTGCACTGCATGTGCCATACGGGGGACTACTACCCGCAGAGCCGGCACCCGCAGGCCATCGCGCGGGGCTCCTTCAACACCGGTCACGTCTGGACGCGGGGCAACCTGGAGTGCGCCCTGCTGACCGGCGACCAGCGCGCCATGCGGGTGGCGCTGCGGACGGCCCGGTGCCTGGCCGGGCCCCTGACCACGGGCTTCCGGATGAGCAAGGGGGCCGAGCGGGCCACGGCGTGGCCGCTGTTCGGGGTCATCGCGGCCTACGAGGCGACCGGCGACGAGTACTACCTGAACGCGGCGCACATCATCACCCGCGAGGTCATCGCCGAGCAGGACAAGGAGCTGGGCCACTGGCACATCCCGGCCGGCTACTCCAAGGTCAAGCCCACGCCCATCGGCGGCTACGCGTGGTGCGCGGGGCTGCTGCTGACCTCGCTGGAGCTCGCGAACCAGCATCTGCACGACCCCGAGATCGACGAGACCATCGTGCGCGCGGCCCGCTGGCTGGCGCGGGACGAGTGGATCGCGGAGCGCAAGGGCTTCCGCTCCGCGTCCTGCCCCACGCTCAACGCCTCGGTGACGCCCGGCTATGAGTGCTATCGGACGCCGGCGGCGATGCTGCGGGCCTACGAGCTGAGCGGCGAGGAGCGGTTCCTGGAGATCGCGCACATGGGCTTCTCGTACGCTGTGGCGCGGGGCGGCGGGTCGGGTAAGGGCGGGAGCGTGCAGCTCACCATCACGCCACACGCGGTCTACAAGCTCAAGCAGGCCGGCATCACCTCACTGGATACGAGTCGCTGGGAGGAGGCCGCCTTCCTGCACGCGCCCGGCTGGGTGCCGGTCGGCGACGGGGCGCCCGCCGCGCTGCAGGTCCTGGTGGAGAGCAACCGTGACGAGGCGCAGGAGATGGCGCTGCAGATCGCCGGACTCCCGGGCGATGCCTCAGCCCGCGGCTTCACCGTCTCGCTGGGTCCTCGCGAGGTCCGTAGCGTCCAACTCGACCTGCCGGTGCTGGACCCTGCGCCTGGTGAGACGCTGCCGCTTCTGCTCCGGATGCGGGCCGGCGACGAGACCGCTGAGGCCAGCCTGCTGGTGGACTGTATTGCGCCGGGTGGCGTCGGTCGGCTGACGGGGCTCATCGCTGGCGAGGAGGACTTCCTGGCCCCGGCCCTGGACGAGCTGGGCGTGGAGTACGAGCGCGTCCAGGCGCTGGATGAGCTGGGGCGCTTCGCGAGGATCTATCTCGGCACCCAGGCGCACACTCTCGACGCCGCAGGCATCGCGCGGTCGCCGGAGACGCTCCTGCGCTGGGTCTACCGCGGCGGCACGCTGGTGGTCTCGCAGCTCAACGACGATGGCTGGAGCACGCGATTCCTGCCCGGCGTGGTGGTGCTGGCGGAGGAGAACGCGACGAGCGGACGCATCAGAGCTTCCGAGCACGCGCTGTTCACAACGCCGAACCGGGTCCGGGACCTGGCGGGCATGCAGATGTACGACACCATCGCGCGCGCCGACGGCTGGCAGGTGCTGATGGAGGATGAAGCGGGGCGTGCGGCCATCATCGCGACCTCGTGCGGCGAGGGCCGCATCCTCGCCATGATGCCCAGCGTGGAGCGCTACGTCACGGGCGCGCTGGATGACGGGAAGCTGGAGCAGGTCGCGCGAGAGTTCCTGCACAACATCATTGCGTGGGCGAGCGCAAGCGAGTGAGCGCCCTGTATCGAGTGACGGCAATGGAGGGGCACGACCATGCATATGCGACTGGTGCGCCGGGCGGTGGCGCTTACGCTGCTCCTGGCGCTGATGCTGTTGGCGCCGGCCGCGTGCGCGGGTGAGGCGAACGTCTACCTGTTCGACATGGGGAGCGCGGACTCCCCCGTCTGGCCCGGCTTCGCGCAGGTGACGCTCGAGACCAGCTACGCCGCCGAGCGGGGCTACGGCTGGCTGGGCGAGGCGGAGGGCATGCGGGCCCACGTGGCCAGCAACATCGACGCGCTGGCCATCGACGACATCTCCGGTCTGGGGAACCGGACCGGCACGTTCCAGGTCGATGTGCCGGACGGCGAGTACACGGTGTGGGTGCTGAGCGGGGCGATGGGCAATATCTGGCGGCTGCGATACCTGCGGGCGCCCCACGCCCTGCTGGTTCAGGGCGAGGTGGCGCGGACGATCGACTACCCGGAGGAGAAGCTGTTTGAGGTCGCCGACTACGACTGGCAGCAGGGCGACGACATCTGGGAGGTGTTCATCGAGCCCCGGTTCGAGTGGCTGAGGCACGAGGCGGCCGCCACCGAGGGCAAGCTGGTGCTGGGGTTCCAGGACCACGCCGGCTTCCCCGTGAACGCGGTGGTGGTGGCCGCGCAGGACGTGTCGGAGCGCGTGGGGCGGGAGATCGGGAGGATCGACGACCTGCGGCGGGAGGCCTTCTACGGCTTCTGGCAGGAGCAGCGCCCCGAGCCCGAGCCGCAGGCGGATGTCTCCGCCGAGGAGCGGCAGCGGGGATACCTGGTGGCGGAGGCGCACTGCTCGGACGACACTCGCCCCTGGTCGCAGCCGGCGCCTGGGGCCAGCCGCGAGCGGATCGAGCTGTTCGCCACGCCAGGGGAGCAGGAGCAGGCGTCCTTCGCGGTCTACGCACTGCGCGACCTCGAGGACGTGACCTTCGCACTGGGCGAGATGCGCGCCGAGAACGGAGCGACGCTCCCGGCGGAGGCCTTCCAGCCCGGCCTGGTGCAGTTCGCGCCCTGGCATGCCGGGCGGCGGGATGCGCCGACGTTCGCCATCAGAGAGTGTCTGATCCTTCCGCTGCGCCCCACCTTCATCGGGGACGGCACGTGCAAGCGGTTCTGGATAACGCTGAACACGCCGCCTGACGCCGCGCCGGGCGTCTACGAGGGGCGCATCACCATCTCCGCGCGCAATGCGCCCCCGTCCTCCATGGACCTGCGCGCCCGGGTGGTGCCGGTGACGCTGGAGACGCCGCCCGTGGAGCGATACATGTACTTCGGCACCATGTACTACCAGGGGAGGGCCTACCTCCCGGACTTCGACCCCGAGCGCTTCTGGGAGGCCATGCGGGCCGAGGTGCGCTTCATGCGCGACAATCAGTACTGCCGCGCGGAGTGCATCATCCCCCGGGGAAGCGGCGCGGTGAAGATCGAGGATGGGCGCGTCGTTGACGTGGATCTGGACGACACCGCGAAGCTGATGCAGATCCTCCGCGAGGAGGATGCGTGGCCACGGGATAACGCCATGATCTGCCGCACGGGGGGCCTGAACATCCTCTTCGGCGGGCACTTCCACCGGCCCGACAACCCGGGCGTGGAGTTCATCCCCACGGAGGAGGGACGGGAGCATTACGCCCAGGCCATCGGTCTCATCGACGAGCGTGCGAAGGCAGAGGGCTGGCCGGAGGTGGCCTTCGAGTGCCTCGGCGAGTTCAGCAACTACGGGGAGCAGGGCAAGCAGTTCGCCATCGAGGTGCACACGCTGCTGCATGACCTGGGCGTGGCTAACACCATCCGCGGCAACGGTCCCTCGGACATGGCCGCCATCGAGCGGGGGCTGGTCAAGTACCCCCAGCCCAACCACGCCATGATGCACGCCGGGGAGCTTGAGATCATGCACCGCACCGGCGAGCGTCTGTGGGCCTACAACTTCACGCGCTCCCGCTTCTCCATGGGCTGGTTCTGCTTCAAGCACGGCATCACCCGCGCCAGCTACGAGTCCGGCGTCTACGCCAACGGCCAGCCGGGGAACCTCTTCGACATCGAGACCATGCCCCCCATGGGCCTGCCCACCAGCATGACCACCATCGAGCCGACGGTCTGGCTCAAGCGCCTGGTCCAGGGGGCGGTGGACTATGAGTACCTCTGGAACCTGGACAGGCTCATCACTGAGGCTGAGCAATCCGGCCGGGCCGAGGCGGCCGCGAAGGCGCGCGAGGCCCGAACGTGGCTGGACGGCAAGCTCGCCGAGCTTCCCGACGAGGTGGATTACATCGCCGGCGACCCCAAGGCCGATCTGGACGTGCAGGGCGCCTTCTGGCCGGTGCATGACCTCGACAGGTACCGCTGGCAGGTGGCCCAGTTCATCATGGAGATCAATCAGGCGCTGGGGAGGGAGGGCTGATGATCCGAGCGCAATGCGTGTCTCATACCGCGGCACTGCTGGCGGCGATGGTGCTGGCGGCGCCGGCGGGAGCGGAGTGGGCGGTGGAGGAGGCGGACGCGCGGCTCCCGCTGTCGCTGGAGGGCGATCTCCACGCGCGCCAGGAGACAAGGCTGGAGGTCGTCATCGACTTCAACGAGCTGCTGGGGGCGAGCCGGATGCTGGCCGCGGACTCGCTGACGCTCATCGATGCCCGCTCGGGCGAGACCGTGCCGCTGGAGCTGGCGCAGGACGCCGTGATCCGCTACGCGTCGGGCAATCCGATCCTGCGCCTGCGGTGGCCATCGGGAGCGATAGCGCCCTTCGAGGAGCGCACGTGGTATCTGTACTTCCGCACCGTCGCACCGGGTGCGGAGGATGCGTGGCGGCCTCTGGAGCAGACGTTCGTCCCGCGCGATGAGAGCCTGCTGCTGGAGA
Source organism: Armatimonadota bacterium (assembly GCA_034722055.1). Lineage (GTDB taxonomy): Bacteria > Armatimonadota > Zipacnadia > Zipacnadales > UBA5352 > JAYENL01. The sequence goes on along the minus strand of JAYENL010000178.1, from coordinate 5,105 downwards.
CGAGCTTCGAGGAGGCGAACGCGGAGCATCCCCAGTGGCCGGAGCGGTGGTGGGCGGGCGGCAGGGACAAGCCTGGCGAGACCACCGAGCGGGTCTGGACGGACGAGCAGGCGCGGACGGGCGAGTTGGCCCTGAAGATCGCGCGGACCTTCGAGGGCGAGCCGCCGCATAACACGAACCGGCCCTTCTGGTGGACGTGGCCGCCGTCGATGCCGGTGCGCGAGGGTCAGGGCGTCAGGGCCTCGGCGTGGGTGAAGGCCACGGAGCTTGACGGTCGGGCGTTCGCCTCCATCATGCTGGAGTTCCGCGACGCTGAGAACGGCCGGCTGCACGAGGGGATGCTGCGGCTGCGCGGAGAGCGCCAGCCGCACGACTGGATCCGCGTGACCGGCTCCACCACCGCTCCGAAGGATGCGGCCAGCGCCGTGCTGTGGTTCTCACTGGCGGGCGGGGCCGGCGAGGTGTTCTGCGATGACGCCACGGTGATCGCGATCCCCGGGGGCGAGCTGCCCGCGCTGGTGGTGGAGGCGGGTGAACTGGAGGAACGCGCGGCCTTCGCCGCCAGGCGGGAGGAGACTCCTGAGGGGAAGGTGCTTACCTGCGGCGAGGCCCGCCAGCCGCCGGTGCTGGATGGGGCGCTCGACGATGCCTGCTGGGAGGAGGCCGGCCGGGTGAGCGACCTGGAGGTGTTCTTCGCCGTGCCGGGCACGGATGTCTCCACGACGGTGTTGGCCTGCGCCGACCGTGAGGCCCTCTACTTCGGCTTCATCTGCACGGAGCCATCGACCGAGAACCTGGTGGCGGAGGTGAGGGAGCGCGACGGGCCGGTCTGGACGGACGACTCGGTGGAGCTGTTCCTGGACACCAACCGCGACCGGCGCACCTACTATCAGATCATCGTCAATCCCACAGGCGTGTTCTTCGACCAGGACGCCGGTGCGCCGGAGCTGGACGGTCCTGGCTGGAACGGGCCGGTGGAGGTGGCGACGACGGTGCTGCCGGATTGCTGGCAGGCGGAGGTGAAGCTGGAGTTCGCCGGGCTGCGGCTGGCGGAGGCTGAGGGGCGGGCGTGGGGCGCGAACTTCGCGCGTACCAGCAAGCGCGGCGGCCGCTCGACGTACACCTGGGTAGATGTGGAGAGCGGCTTCGGCGACCCGCAGCACTTCGGGCGGCTGGTGCTGCCCTTCGACCCCACCGCGAACTCGGTCACCGGGAGGCCGCTGGCAGCAGAGCGCGTGTTCTGGGGCCAGGGGGCGTTAGACTTCGCCATCGACAACCGCCGGCGGGAGGCCGTCGAGGCCCGGCTGGTCATCAGCGAGGAGACGCCCCAGGGGCTCGAGCGGCTGGCAGAGACCCCCGCGACGGTGGCGCCGCGCAGCACGCGGGAGATGGAGGTGCTCGTCAGCTTCGAGGAGACCGGCGAGGTGCGCCTGCGCTACGAGCTTCTCGGCGCCGATGGCACCGTCCTCTCCACCACCTCGGTGACTCACACGGTGCCGCCACCGCTGCAGGTGGCGCCGGATTCCCTGGTCTCATACCTCGGCGAGACGACGCTGACCGGGGACTTCAGCCTGGGCGTAGCCGAGAGCGCACTGCCGGAGGCGAAGCTGGAGCTGAGCGTCCTGGGGCGCGGTGATGACGAGCCCGCGCTGACGGCCACGATCAGCCCGGAGGCGACCGTGGGCCCCTTCGAGGTGGAGGTGGCGGACCTGCCGGAGGGCGCGTATCAGATGCGCGTGGCCCTCCGCCTCGGGGGCGAGATCGTGGGCGAGGAGACGTTCGCATTTCACCGGGTGGCCAGCCCGTTCAGCGCGACTGGCCTGCTGGGCCTGCCGACGGACTGAGCGCCGAGCGTCAGGGAGGTTGCCATGAGCCCGCAGATGATGATCGCCGGCGCTGCCGCGCTGGCAGGCCTGCTGGCGCAGTCCGGCTGCGGAAGCACACCCGCCGAGGCGCCGCCGCTGCCCGAGCCGGACGGCGAGGTCGTACGTGTGGCGACCGTGCAGCAGCTTCAGACCGCCGTACGGGAGGCGCGCTCGGGGATCACGATCCTGATCGCGCCGGGGACCTACACGCTGGAGATGTGCCTGTACCTCACCGGCGGGGTGCAGGACGTGGCGATCCGCGGCGAGACGGGCCGGCCCGAGGACGTGCTCATCATCGGCCGGGGGATGGCCAACGAGGACTACGGGAGCGTGCCTCACGGGATCCTGGTGGGCGACGCTCAGGACGTGCTGATCGCGGATCTGACCATCAGGGACGTGTGGTACCATCCGATCCAGCTCGACGGCCCCAGCGGCTGCGCCCGGCCGCACATCTACAACTGCCGGCTGATCAACGCCGGCCAGCAGTTCATCAAGGGCACCGTGGACAAGGCGGGCAATGGCGTGGATGGGGGCGTCGTGGAGTACACACTGATGGCCTACGAGACCACCGCCCGCAGCGACTACACGGATGGCGTGGATGTGCTGGGCGGGGCGGGCTGGATCATCCGCCACAACCGGTTCGTGAACATCCGCGCGCCGGAGGGGCAGTTGGCAGGGCCATCGGTGCTCATGTGGCGGGGGTGCACCGACACGATCTGCGAGGGCAACTGGTTCGTCAACTGCCAGCGGGGCATCGCGTTCGGGCTGGCCTCAGACAATCCGCAGGACCACCGGGGCGGAGTGATCCGCAACAACATCTTCCATCGCGGGCCGGACTCCCCGGGTGACGCCGGCATCATCGTGTGGAACTCGCCGGGGACGAGGGTCCTGCACAACACGGTGCTGCTCAGCGGCACCTACCCGAATGCCATCGAGTACCGCTTTCCCGCCACCACCGGCGTGCAGATCATCGGCAACCTGACCGACGCGGCGATCACTCGCCGCGATGAGGCCAGCGCGGAGCTTCGCGGCAACGTCACGTCCGCGGCGCCGGCGTGGTTCGTCGATGCCGCCTCGGGCGACCTGCACCTGCTGCCGGATGCGCCGGTGCCGCGAGTGCAGCGGCATCCGGAGTGCGCGGTGGACTTTGACGGTGACCCGCGCCCGGAGGGAGAGCCGACCCCGGCGGGTGCTGATGTGCCCCAGCCGGGCGGTGGGGAGTGAGGCCCCCGAGCAGTGCGGCCGTATACGCCTATCCGAGGCGCCGCAAGACCATCCACCACCGTGGGTCGAGGCCCTCGGGCGTGACCTCCTCGAGAGGCACAGACAGCGACGCGATCAGCCGGCGCGCGAGCGGGATCATGTCGTTGAAGAGCCCGCCGGGGAACCAGTCAAGGCCCAGGTGGTGCTTCGAGGTCCAGTGATCGAAGGACATGGGCGCGCCGGGCCTCAGGACCCGCGCGCATCCCTCGAGGATCGTCTCCAGCTCCGGCAGGCCGACGGAACGCAGGCCATCCTCCTCGTGCTGCCGGGCCATCCACTCGATCATCTGCCGCTCGGTGGGCCACCAGTCGATCTCCCGGGTGTCCATCCCGTGCGTGGCGGCGACCGCGGTCTGGAGGATGTCATTGACCGCGTGGTGCAGGCAGACGCAGTCGAATGAGCATGGGTCGAAGTGGTCGGACAGGTTGCGGGCGTCATCCTCGATGATGGTGACCTGAAGATCGAGGTCGGCGGCGCGGCGGGCCAGCTCGGTGGCCAGACCGCGGTTGAGGTTCACGGTGACGTAGGAGGCGCGCTCGCGGTAGAGCGCATCGAGTGCGACGATGACGGGGTCGCTGCCGCCGGCACAGGGCTCCAGGACGCGCGGTGGATCGGGGAGGCCGAGGCCCTCGAGCAGCAGCGTCCACTGGGCGGCCAGCAGGCGGCGGTTGAGGGCCTTCGCGGCCGGCGACAAGCTGGCCTCCTGGGGCCGAGCCAGGGCCTTTCGAGCACCCTCGAGAAGCTCATCATGACTGAACGCGGCCAGCTCCTCAGGTCCGCCGAAGCGGTCGCCGACGCGTCCGTCCATGGCCTCGGCGAGAAGGTCCTCGATGCTCCACATGGCCTGGGTCATGTTCTGCCTCCACAGCAGTGTGGCTGTCCCCGATGGTGCTGGTCGGCCGCATTCCACGGGCGAGTGGTTGCGCAAGATCCCCGGTCCCCTTCGCGGCCGGCGCCGGAGACTATTGCAGGTCATGGCGCGAGTGCAGGGGAAGGACCCACGCCAGCGCGCAGCCATCGAGAGCAGGACAGGGAGAAGCGAGCCATCATGTCAGGCACGCTGTCATGTCGCGAACCAGTCTACCCGAGCTGGCAGGACGCTGTCGAGCTGCTGCCGCACGCTGGGATCCACGGCCTGGAGGCCAACCAGCGACCCCGGGAGGAGCTGGCGGAGGTGGTGGCGGGCGCCCAGGAGCACGGGGTGGAGGTCCTGACGCTGGCAACGCACGTCAACCTCGACGCCGAGGAGTCCGTCGCGGGATACGTGGCAGCGCTGGATGCGGCCGGGTCCCTCGGCATTCCGATCGTCTTCACGAGCGCGTCCGGCAGTGAGCGCGAGCTTGATGACTACATGAGTGACCTGCGAGACCTCGCCGACGAGGCGCAGGAGCGGGGCGCGGTCATCGCCCTCGAGACGCATCGCCCCTTCTGCCCGAACGCCGACCGGATGCTGGCGACCATGGACGCCATCGGCCACCCCAACGTGGGCATCAACTTCGACACCGGGAACATCTACTACTACAACCGCGATCTGGCCAGCGCCGACGAGCTGGAGCGGGTGGTCGAGCACGTGGTCAGCCTCCATCTGAAGGATACCGAGGGGGACTACGAGTCCTTCGACTTCCCCGTGCTGGGCCGGGGCGTGGTGGAGTGGGATCGCATCTTCGGGACCCTCGACGCCGCCGGGTTCGACGGCCCGCTGACATTGGAGTTGGAGGGGCCTGTTGTCCACGGGAAGGATCGCGATCAGCGCCACGGCGCGGTCGTGGAGTGCGTGCAGTTCCTGCGCTCTATCGGCGTGGGGTAATCTTGTTGGGCCGGCCTCCTCCGGGTGCTTTGCACCCGTCGTCGTGCGGCCCCTCGGAGACCTTCGGTCTCAACGGCACGGAAACGGCAGCGCTTGCTGTAGGACGCGGACCCGCGTTGCGTCGGTCGTTGCCATATGTCGTTGGCGTCATTCCGTACGGAGCGGCGGGC
>JAYENL010000177.1:0-7942 GCA_034722055.1 Armatimonadota bacterium | reverse complement strand
GGTCCGGTGGCCGCTCCATCAGAGTATTGCCCATCCTCACGACAACCTGCCTGGCGAGTAGCTTGGCCTCAACGTTCCGCGCATCCCGGTCGCGGTCCTTGGCGCGCGACGAGAACCGGGCGTCGCGGGGCACGCATTCTCACTTGGACGCCCCGCTGGTCTCGGAGGTCACCACGCTCAGCGGCGCGTCCGTGTCAGTCCACGAGCAGGAAGTCGCCGCGATCGACCGGCACAGTCACCACCGGGACGCCGCCGTCGCGCCTGATCTGCAGGTCGCCGTGGCGCCCGCTGGTCACTGTGTTCGCGTCCGGGAGGCCGTGCAGCGTGAGGGTGACCGCTTGCTGAGGCGCATTGCGGAAGTTGACCAGCGTGATGACCGGGCCCAGCGGACCCTCCTGAAGCGTGGCGTCGATGAGTGGGTCATCGGCAATTATTGGTCGATGGTAGAACGCGCCCGCCCATTCCGTGGGCCGGACGATGAAGTCACGCAGGTCCGCCGGGAACTGCTCAGGCAGCTCTCGGCCCTCCCTCGCCGCCATCGCCGGCTGGAGATAGGCCAGCCCGCAGTACGCCCCCAGACAGATGGCCTTGCCGCGAGGCCCGTATCGGACCATGGTGGCGGCCGGGGCTCCCTCGGCGAAGCGACCGATGATCTCCGTCCCCTCTACTGGTGCGAAGGTGGCCCTGCAGGCGTAGGCGGGAATCTGCATATGGCTCCAGCCGGCGGGCGCGGTCATGCGCACGCGGTCCAGCGGCTGCATGTCAGGCAGGTCCCGGGACGGCCCCAGGCTGCGCACAGGCCGGGCCAGGTCGGCGTCGGCGATCCCGAAGAGCTCGTGCATGCTCGGGATCGGCTCCCGGTACTGGTTGAGCAGACCGGCGCCGCCCTCCGCGATCAGGACACCCCCGGACCTGACCCACTCAATCAGCTTCGGCACTGCGCTATCGTGGATCTCCGGCCCCACGAGGTAAAGGACGCGGTAGCGGTCGAGCATCCCAGCCGCCACGTCCTCGTCGGTGATCAGATCAACGGGCACGTGGCTGTGGCGGAGCGCCAGGTGGAGGGCCTTCCGCTCGTGGTTCTCGAGGTTGGTGGTCGCCCAGTAGAGATTGGTCTTCGGCGGGTCCTGGGTCAGCAGGTCCTCAGTGTTCCAGACATCGTTGGCCACGGAGAGGAGGATGGCCACCTCCGCAGGCCGCATCCTGGCTCGATACAGGCGCTCGTCGATCCGCGACACCTCGGTGAGGATGCGATGGATGGCGCGGAACTCGTGCCTGCTGAGCTCGAAGTCGATGTAGTCGCAGGTGCCGAAGGCCTGGTGGTAGATGGCGAAGTGATCGACGACCTTCACCTGGTGGCCGAGCGCGAAGTAATTCATGCGCAGCAGGTCAGCGCCCCGCTGCGCCGGCGTCATGCCGGGGATAGGGTCCGGGATGGTGTAGAAGCAGGTGGGCGCGCCATGATAGTCCGCGGCGTGGCGGAGGGCGTCGAGGAGGAAGCCGTAGGCCTGGGGTGACGCCTCGGGCACCTGCCACCACCAGTCCTCCGACCAGGGCATGGTGAGGGCCCCGTCCCGGAAGAGATTGATCCACTTGCGCACATCCGGCCACACCGACAGGTGGGGGCTGAAGTTCGAGCCGCTCTGCGAGCCCGGCGGGAAGTGCGCCAGGAACTGCTCGGTGTGCCGCTTCAGCTCGCGGCCCCAGAGCACGTAGCGAAAGTACGCCGCCTCGAACAGGAGCCTGGGCTTCTCCGGCGGAAGTGGCCCGCCCAGGTGCACGAACTGCCAGCGGTCCTCCCGGGGCACCTGCTCCGCCGCCTCCTCATCCTCCGGCCGGACGAAGTCCATGGGCTTGAAGCCGCTGCTGCGAAGGTAGTCGATGAAGGCCGCGTCCTGCTGCTCGGGCGATGCCTCCAGGCTCAGGGATATCTCATCGCCGCAGTTGAGGAGGCGGTGGTACCTCCACGTCCCGGCCTCCCGAAGCTCCCGGGCCCGTGCGGCGTAGTCGTCGGTCTTGTGGATCATCTTCGCCGGCAGGGGCTGTATGCCGGGCCTGCGGATGGCGTCGATACCGTCAGCGTCGGAGGCGTAGTACGTGAGGTTATTGTACCCGAGGTTGCGCACGATGGCGGCCTGCATGCGCTCGAGGTCGCTGGGGTCGTCGAATGACACCCGCGACTGGTGTGAGATGAACCAGATGTACCTGGGCTGCTGGGGGCGCGGCCCGAAGGAGTCGATCCACTCAAGCTGCTGCCGGGCGGCCTCCTCAAGCGTCCACACCCGCTCGCTCCTCTCCGGGTCCACCGGGATCATCAGCCCCAGCGTGGGCAGCTTCGGGGGCGTGCCCAGCCAGGTCCTGCAGCCGATGAGCGTGGGGTTCGGCTCGCTCACCAGCACGGTGCGGACGACCCTATGCTCGCTGCCCCGCGCCACCTCGACCTGGAGCCTGAGGTTGGGCCTCTCCGGCTCGCTCATCGCTCCCAGGAAGACGGTGGAGAGGTAGTTGGGCGATCCGCCGAACAGCGGGCGCTTGCTCATGTGCGGGCCGATGTCCACCCATGGGCTGCTCTCCCCGGGCCCGAGCCACTGCGACCGCTCCGGCTGCTCATCGCTGGCGCGGCCCCGCCCCACGTAGATGGTGTCCCCGTACCAGGGCGGGCGGTTGGGGTTGAAGTACGCCCTCACGCAGAGGCGGCGGTCCGCCGGGTTGGTGATGCGGAGGCTCCAGACGTCGGGAGCGAGGCGTTCGTAGTCGTCGGCGGCCGACAGCACCGAGGTCGCTGTCGCGATCATGAGGATCACGGTTGCGGCCCGCATGGGGCGACCCTCCCTCCTGTGAACCAGTATGGAGCACGTTGGGGGACCTTCGGGGTTTGCGGTCGCCGCTCCTCCCCGTGACGTGCGGCTGGGTACCGGGCCGCCGGGAGGAGGGTCTGCGCCCACATGCGGCGAACGTCGATGGCCGTGTGCCACAGACTTGCGGGCCGGGGAGGTCGGAGCGAGTGAAGCTGAGTGACGTCGGCTGGGTCTGGGAGGGACAGGGCCTGGATCCGGGCGTGCATCCATCCATACTGGGGGTGGGCGACGGGTGCAGGTACTTCGGCCTGACGCGGGCGAACTACATGTTCCACCCCAACACGCGGTTCGCCATGGACCACATGTCGTGGCTGGATGAGGTGACCTGCGACATCGCGAAGTGGAAGTACAGGGACTCCGAGAACGGGGGCAGCGATCACTGGGTTGACGCCTCGCCCGAGACGGTGCGCAGCGAGGCCGAGCTGGTCAGCAGGCTGTCACTTGACTACCCCAACATCGCCGGGGTCTTCCACGACGACATGCTGGGGCTGGTGCGGCGGGAGGGGATGACCCCGGAGCAGTACCTGAGCGTTTACTCGGCGGCCAAGAGCGCGAACCCGGAGCTGAAGCTGTGGATCGTGGTCTACACCCACGAGCTGGAGGCCGCCGAGTGGGCGGACTTCGAGCCCTTCATGGACGTCTGCAACCTCTGGATCTGGCACTCGGAGGAGGTGGTCGATCAGGATGAGGGCATCGCCCAGTGCCGCGAGCGCTTCCCCGACACGCCCCTCGTGATGGGCTGCTACCTGCGGGACTACACGAAGCGGGCGCCGGTGGCTCTGGACCTCGTGACGGCGCAGTGGGACTCGGTCCTGCGCAATCTCGAGGCCGGCACGCTGGACGGCTTCTCGATCCTCTCGGCCAACCTGATCGACGGGCACCTGGAGCAGGCTCAGTACATCCGCGATGTCATCGCGGCGAACTCGTAGCGCGGGCCGGCACTGCACCTGATCGCGCGAACGAATGCACCGAGCAGAGGTGAGCTGCTGTGAGCACAGCGAGTCTGGATCAGCTTCTTGCAGCGCTATCCGAAGCCCAGGAGACGCGCTCGAAGCCCGTGGAGCGCCTTAAGGCCGAGCTGGACTTCGCCATTCGCCTGGCGCGGTCGAGGCCGGAGCAGCAGCAGGAATGGGAGGCGCTGATCGAGCAGGCGATCCGTCTGGTGCTGGAGGGCCTGGAGGGCCGGCCGAGCGACACGGAGGGGCTGGTCTCTGAGGCCGAGGAGGTCCTGGCCCCGCTGGGTGCGGCGGCCAGGGAGTACGCGGTCTACTGCTGCGGCCACGCCCACATTGACATGAACTGGATGTGGAGCTGGCCGGAGACGGTGGCTGTCTGCCACGACACCTTCTCCACCATGGACGCGCTGATGGACGAGTTCCCCGGCTTCCACTTCTCGCAGAGCCAGGCCTCGGTGTATCTGGCGATGCAGGAGCACGCCCCGGAGCTGCTTGAGCGCATCCGCCAGCGTGTAGCGGAGGGGCGCTGGGAAGTGACCGCCTCCCAGTGGGTTGAGGGCGACAAGAACATGGCGTCGGGGGAGATCCTCTGCCGGCACCTGCTCTACACGCGGCGGTGGTTCGAGGAGAATCTGGGCCTTTCGTATGACCGGGTGAAGATAGACTGGGAGCCTGACAGCTTCGGCCACTGCTGGACCCTCCCCGGCATCCTGCAGCGCGGTGGTGTGCGGCGCTACTACCACCACCGCAGTTCGGGGCCGCGGCTGCAGAGCATGTCCTCCGGGGAGACATCGCAACTGTTCTGGTGGGAGGGAAAGGACGGCTCGCGGATACTGGCCTTCGATGACTCGCCCAACGGCTACAACAACGAGATCGCCCCGCGCATGACTCACCTGCTCTTCGATCTGGAGCGTCATACCGGGCTGAAGATGATGCTGTGGGTTTACGGGGTGGGAGACCACGGTGGTGGTCCCACCAGACGGCACCTGCGCGCCGCCCAGGAGATGGCGCAGTGGCCGATCTGGGCCGAGGTCAAGCTGACCACCACGGAGGAGTTCTTCTCCGAAGCCGAGCGGCGCATCGAACAGCAGGGCCTGGAGCTGCCGGTTCACCGCGGTGAGCTGAACTTCGTCTTTGAGGGCTGCTACACATCGCAGAGCCGCATCAAGTTCGCCAACCGCAGGGGCGAGAGCGCGCTGGTGGACACGGAGGCCATCGCGGTGCTGGCCAGCCGCGTGGCCGGCCTCGATTACCCGCGCGATGAGCTGGTGGCCTGCTGGCGGCGGGCGATGTTCCTGCAGTTCCACGACATACTCCCCGGCTCCGGGGTCAAGGAGACGGTGGAGCACGCCATGGGGCAGTTCCAGGAGACCCTGGCGACCACGGGCATGATCCAGGCGAGGGGACTCCGCGCAATCGCCGAGCGCATCGACACCTCCTCGCTGCAGCCGGCCGAGCGCCCCGGCGCGACGGACCTGGGCCTCGGGGCCGGCGCCGGAGACGGCGCCTGGTGGGGCGGTGTCTCGACGCGCGGTGCCGGCGAGCGTGGCGGCGAGCCGTTTGTGATCTTCAACCCCGCGCCATTCGAGCGGGACGCCCTGGCGCAGGTCAAGGTCTGGGACCGCGACCTGCAGCCGGGTCGGGTGCGCGTGCGGGACGCCGAGGGCACCCTCATGTCCGGGCAGATCATCGAGACCGGGAACTACTGGGGGCACAGCTTCGCGGTTGTGGCCTTTCCCGCCCCACAGTTGCCTCCCCTGGGCTACCGGGCATACGCCGTCGAGCCCGAGGCCTGTGCCGACTGGGAGCCGGGAGTCTCCGTCCAGGAGGCGGGCCGGCCCATCTACCGCCTGGGCTACGTCCGGGCTCAGACGCCGAGCCCTGTGGTGGTTACCAACGAGCACTTGGAGCTGATCATCTCACCGGAGGCCGGCGGCATCACGAGTGTCCTTGACAGGGCCACGGGCACGGAGCTGGTCCCCGAGGGAGCGGTCCTTGGGGCGCTCGACCGCGAGCAGGAGGCCCCACACGCGATGACCGCGTGGCAGCTTGGGCCCATCACAGACCGGGTGCAGCCCCTGGCCGGCTGCACCCTCGACATCGTCCACGAGGGCCCGCACCTGGCGGCAATCACGCTGTCCGCGCGGCACAACGACTCGGAGTACGCGCTTACGATCAGCCTGGCCGCCGGCAGCCGCCAGATCGACTTCGCACTGGACGTCAACTGGCTCGAGCGCGGCGACCCGCAGACGGGGGTGCCTGTGCTGCGTGCGACCTTCCCCCTCGCCATCCAACAGGGGCGCGCCAACTTCGAGATCCCCTGTGGCAGCATCGAGCGCGAGGCGGATGGCGAGGAGGCCCCGGCGCTGACGTGGGCCGATCTGACAGGCCTGTCCACGACGGCCGAGGGCATAACGGTCGGCGCCACGCTCGCCAATGACTCCAAGTATGGGCACCAGCTCTCTGACGACGCCATGCGCCTGACGCTGCTGCGGTCGAGCTACGACCCCGACCCGCTGCCTGAGCTTGGCCGGCACGAGGTGCGCTACGCGCTGCGGCCCCACGTTGGCCCCTTCGACGCGGGTGACGCGATCCGAACCGGCTACGCGCTCAATCATCCCTGTGTTCCGGTCGCCACGACCGCCCACGAAGGGGAGCTGCCGGCCGAGGCAGGCGCGATCGAGATGCTGACCCCGAACGTCATGCTCTCCGGCCTCAAGCTGGCCGAGGACTCCGGTGCACTCATTATGCGCCTGTACGGGTTCGAAGGGGCGGATACGGAGGCCCGGATCCGGCTCTCACACCGCCTGGCTCATGCCGGTGCGCCGGCCGTGGAGACGGATCTGCTGGAGCAGCCGCTGGAGGAGAGCACCGCGAGGATGGAAGGCGACGTGCTGACCATGATGGTGCCCGCCTGGGGAATCACCACCGTCAGGATCGGCGCGTAGCGTCCGCGGCGCTCGCCTCAAGGGCAATCTGGTGGTTGGCCCGGCGCCGTGGGCGGGGACACCTGCGTTGTTCAGTCCGTCACGTGCCCCACGGTTCGCCGGTGTCGGTCGGTGGCAGCTCTGCACCGTGCTGCTCAAGAAGCTCCTTGACGTCGTTCACAAATGCCCGAAACGCCTCTTCATCCATCATAGTCTGGAATGTCCTTCGCTCTTGACGGATGTCGCCTTCGCCGGCCAACGTGATCTCAACATGGACCTTTGGAATGGCGTGTCACCTCCGCGTCTCTATCGCTCCGCGAACGTTCAGTGTGATGAGCCCACAGCATGCAGGGCAGCGACGCACGGCGCCAGCGAGCGCAGTTGCCACTGCACGCAGATCGACGCGACTATCACCACACCCACCCTCTTACTACACCCACACTGAGACCGCCACAGGCCCGCGCGTGTTACTGCTTCTCCTCAGCACGCTCAGCCCCTCCTGCCCGGCACTGACCTTTTTTCGGCAGGGCGCTATCCTGGACCCAAAGGGAGGTCGCAGGCAGGTGTGGGACGGAGTGGGGGGGCGAGCCGCCGACGTTCGCGGAAAAGCCGGCGGCCGGAGCATCGGCAGAGATGCAGTGCAATCGCCCGATCCACAGGGGAGGATGAGCATGAACGCGACACTTCAGGTCGGTGTGGCCGAGACCACGATCAACCCGCGACTGGGCATGCAGATCGACGGCAATATCGGTGTCCATCGCCCCGCCCGGCTCGTCATCAGCGATCTGTACGCCCGGGCCATGGCATTCCAGGAGGGCGAGAGGCGCTTCCTGCTGCTGTCGCTGGACCTGCTGGCGATCACGAGACAGTGGAGCGACGCCATCCGCGACTTCGCCGCTGAAAAGCTTGGCTTCGAGCGGGATGCTGTGGCGGTGCACGTGGTGCAGAATCACTCCTCGCCCTCGATGGGGCAGATCATGCTCAGCGACCGCCTGGAGGCGGCGAGGAAGTACCCCTGGATCCGGGGCTCCGACCCCGAGTACGGGCCGCTGGCGATGGCGCGGATAAAGCCCATGCTCCGCCAGGCAGTGGCGAACCTCCAGCCCGTGCGCCTGATGTTCGGGAGCGCCCTGGAGTCCCGGGTATCATTCAACCGCCGCATCGCGATGCGCGACGGCACCTCGGAGATGGGCCTGCGCGG
>JAYENL010000176.1:0-32340 GCA_034722055.1 Armatimonadota bacterium | reverse complement strand
CCCCAGCCCCTGCGCGCCGCCGGTGACCAGCGCCACCCGGTCCTCCAGGTTTCTGTACGGCCCCTGAGCCGGACTGGGGCAGCCGCGGACGTGTCGCCGGAGCAGCGTCTCCTCGGCCGCCTTGGTCCACGCCCCCGCCTGGTCGAGCTGCTCCGCCACCTCCGACTCCACGTCCGCGAGTTCCTCCAGTGGCGTCAGCGGGAGGTCGCGCACGTGCGGATAGATCACCGCCTTGCCGGTCAGGTCGCCCTCCTTCACCGCCCGGAGCCCCTCCCAGACCGCGCCGATCCCGCCGATGGCCGCCACCGCGCGATTGGGGGCCAGCTCCCCGCGGTCGGTCATGTCGATGGTGGTCCGCAGGTCCTCGATGGCCGAGCCGCTGGTGCCCGTATAGCGGACGCCCTTCAGCGCCACGTCGGAGACGTCCATCTCCACCATGGTGCCGCGTGCCACGCCCGCGAAGATGTTGTACATGCCCCTCTCGCCCAGGTATCCGGCGCTCTGGCCGATGACCGGAGCCGCCGGCACCAGCACCACCACGTCGTCGAAGCCCTGCGGCGCCAGCTCCGCCATCCGCGCCGCGGTCGCCTCCGGCCCCAGCGCCGCCGGGTTGATCGCCACCAGCTCGCGACCACTCTTCTCCGCCATCGCCCCGTAGCGCTCCGGCAGCGTCGCCAGCCGCTCATCGTCGATGTCCGTGGCCACCACCAGGGAGGGCCCGGTCGGGTGCTCCAGGGCCCGCTGCACGTGCATCTGACCCATCGGCCCGGCCGCGCCCACGATCAACATCCTGCCGCCCTCGACCGCCTGGACGGAGCGCGTGGCCGTGTAGGCCTCGCTGATATCCAGCCCGGCGGCGCCGACGTAGCGCGTGCCGTCGTAGTGGATGCGCCCGGCGTCCACGGCCACCGGCCGCTCCAGCGGCTCGTCGATCATCAGGCACAGTACGCCGTCATCGGCGAGGTGCTCTGCCAGCGATTCCACTTGATCGGGGCTCGGGTCCAGCAGCACCAGGTCGTCGATGCCGCCGCGCTCGGCGGCGATCTCGGCCAGCTCCTGCTCGCTGGAGGCCCGGATGATACGCACGCCGTATGAGGCCGCGGTCTGCAGCAGGTCCTCGACACCCGCAGGCGGGTTGAGCGTGACGATCACCGACGGTGCCGGGCCGTCGGCCAGTCGGCCGGGCCGGAAGCCCTCGCGGCAGCCCTCTCCGCCCACCACCGCCGCGACGCCCCCCTCGGCCAGGTTCTTGCGGTGCTCGACGCGGTAGGCGCACACCACGCAGGCCCAGGGCTCGGCCAGCCCCGCCTCGGAGTAGCCGATGTCGTCGGGGATGGGGATGAGGTAGCAGCCGTCGTCGCCGTCCAGGATCTCCCGGCCGATGCCCACGTACTGCTCCAGCCCGCCGTGGAGGGCGTACCCGAAGGCCAGGTTCTCGCCATGGTAGTAGATCTCCGCCTGCACCACGAAGCGGTCGCCGACCTGGAAGTCGTCGGCTCGCTCCTCGCCCACCTGCACGATGGTCAGCGCCACCTCGTGGCCCAGCACCACCGGATCGCTCTCCATGTCGCGGCCGAAGATGCGGGGGTGCTGAGGCCCCAGGCGTATCACCTTGATGTCCGAGAAGCACAGCCCGCAGGCGTCCACGCGCGCCAGCAGCTCATCAGGGCCGATCTCCGGCATCTCCCACGCCGCCGGTTTCCGGTCATCGCCCAGATTCTCAAGCCCCGTCCCGTACAGCGGCCAGGCCACGTTGGTCTCGGGGAGGGCACAGGTGCCATCCACGAAGCTCTCGTAGTCGCTCATGCGCACATCCTCCGGTATCGATGGCGGCTCAGCCGTCGCGTTTGCCCATGCGCGAGAGCAGCTCGCGGCGGTATTCCTCATCGGGCCGGGTGTAGATTCGATCCAGCTCGCTCTCCGACAGCGAGCGGAAGCCGCCCCAGGCGGCGGCTCCCAGGCGGATCCAGGCGGACTTGACGGCCATGGCCGTGGCGTTGAGCACCTCCGCGGGCGTTGCGCCGAGCGCGATCAGACCGTGGTTCTGCATCAGGATGACCACGGGCGCATCGTTCCAGCGCTCGACGTACGCATCCACCGCTTCCCCGACCGCGTGCGCCAGCGGCAGGCCCGGGTCGGTGTAGGGCACCCACGCCGATTCCGGGCCGCAGCACACCACCTCGTCCGGGAACAGCCGTCCGCGCACCGCCTCCTCAGGTTGCTGCGAGCACAACAGCGCGTTCACGGCGGTGGGGTGCGAGTGCCCCACGAACTCGATGCCCGGCAGGTCCAGCAGCATGGCGTGCAGGAAGGTCTCCACGGACGGTCGCAGGCCCTCGGGCTCGATGGCGGCCTCGCGCAGGCCTTCCGCGATTTCGTCGTCGGTCAGCGCCTCCTCGCCCAGCAGCGCTCTGACCGCCTCCCGCGAGACGCGCACGAAGCCGCTCTCGTCGATCTCCCCGAGGCACACGCCCGAGGCCTTCACGAAGAAGCTCTCCTCGTCCGCGGCTGCGGAGGTGTTGCCCTCGCCCAGGAGGAGGTAGTCGCTGCCGGGGTCGCCCAGCTCGCGCGACATCTCGACGAGGTCCGCGAGCCGCTCGTGCATGGCCGGCGTCTGTCCCAGCTCTCGCTCCTGCTTGCCCTGGAGGATCTGGTTGCACAGCTCCACGCAGTCGGCGCAGATGTAGACGCCGGGCCCGGCGATCAGCTCCGTCACCTGGTCCTTACGTCGGCCGCAGAAGGAGCAACTCAGCGGCCTCTCAGTGCGGTTCGGCATGGCGCTCCCCTCCCTCGCGTAGCTCTGCCGCGCAGGAGAGGTATTCGCTTCTGCGCGGGCGGTGTCCTTTCCGGACGCGCACTCGTACACGAAGCGAGCGCCCCGGTCGGGGCGCCCACGCGAAACCAATGCGCGACATCACGACGAGGGGCCGACCTGAGGAGGGGCGATGAGCCCCAACGAAGCCGGCCCCCCTCGACTGCCTACAGCTCCGGCCGCTTCGTGTGCCAGCCCGTGGCCTGCTGATAGGCGTCGCCCACGCGCATGATCACGTCTTCCTCGAAGGGCCGGCCCATGATCTGCAGGCCCACCGGCATGCCGTCAGCCATCCCGCAGGGGATCGACAGCGCCGGAATGCCGGCCAGGTTCACGGGGATCGTGCAGATGTCCGCCAGCTTCATCTGCAGCGGATCGTCGGCCTTCTCGCCAATGCCGAAGGCCACCGTCGGCGAGGTGGGGGAGAGCAGCACGTCGTGGTCCTCGAAGGCCGCGTCGAAGTCCCGCTTGATGAGCGTGCGCACCTTCTGGGCCTTCAGGTAGTAGGCATCGTAGTACCCGGCGCTGAGGGCGAAGGTCCCCAGCATGATGCGCAGCCGCACCTCGGGTCCGAAGCCCTCACCGCGGCTCTTGGCGACCAGATCGTAGATGTCGTCCACGTCCTCCCCGGTGCGATGGCCGTAGCGGACGCCGTCGTAGCGCGCCAGGTTGCTGGCCGCCTCCGCCGGGGCGATGAGGTAGTAGACCGGCAGCGAGAAGTCGAGGTTGGGCATCTCAACCTCCTCGACCGCCAGGCCCAGCTCCTCAAGTTCGCCGATGGCCGCCTCCACCGTGGACCTCACCTGCGGGTCGATGCCCTCGCCCATCAGCTCCATGGGCACGCCCGCCCGCAGATCGGAGACCTCGCCGGTCAGGGCCTCCACGTAATCCGGCACGTCGATCTCGGCCGAGGTGGCGTCCCGCTGGTCCTTGCCCGCCAGCACGTTCATGACCAGCGCGCAGTCGCGGACGTCGCGCGCCAGCGGCCCCACCTGGTCGAGCGAGGAGGCGTAGGCGATCAGCCCGTAGCGCGAGACGCGCCCGTAGGTGGGCTTGAGGCCGGTGATGCCGCACAGGGCAGCCGGCTGGCGGATGGAGCCGCCGGTGTCCGAGCCCAGCGCGACGGGAGCCTCGCCCGCCGCCACCGCCGCCGCCGAGCCGCCCGATGAGCCGCCGGGAACTCGCTCCAGGTCCCAGGGGTTGCGGGTGATCTTGAAGGCCGAGTTCTCCGTCGATGACCCCATGGCGAACTCGTCCATGTTGGTCTTGCCCAGCATGGGCATGCCGGCGTTGCGGCAGCGCCGCACGGTGGTGGCATCGTAGGGCGGTCTGAAGCCCTCCAGGATCTTCGAGCAGCAGGTGGTGGGCACGCCCCTGGTGCACAGGACGTCCTTGATCGCGATGGGGACGCCCGCCAGCGGACCGAGCTTCTCGCCGCCCGCGCGCCAGTCGTCAACCTGCCGCGCCTGCTCCAGCGCCCGCTCCCGCGTCAGCTCGATGAAGGCGTCAACGCGCTCCTCAACCTCGTCGATGCGCGCGGAGTGCGCCTCAGCGACCTCCGCCGCGGACGTCTCGCCTGAGGCCAGACGCTCGCTCAGCTCAGATGCTGTCAGCTCGTGCAGCCTCATCTCTTCCTCCGTCCGGTCTCCTGGCGTCCGTGGGGCGGGCCGAAGCTGGAGTCCAGGCGCCCCCGCCTGGACAGCCGTTCACTCCTCGACGATGCGGGGCACGCGGAAGAACTCCTCCGCGGCGTCGGGAGCGTTGGACACGACCTCCTCGACGTCGAGGGACTCGCCGAGCTCGTCCTCGCGGAAGACGTTGGTCATGGGGATGACGTGCGAGGTGCCCTCAATGTCATCGGTGTCGATCTGCTGCAGGCGGTCGGCGTGCTCCAGGATGCGGCCCAGCTCGTGCTGCAGCCGATCCTTCTCCTCGTCGCTGAGCGCCAGCCTGGCCAGCAGCGCGACGTGCTCAACGACCTCGCGCGACACATCAGCCATGGGGATGGTCCCTCCGTGCGACACTGTGGACCCGGTCGCTGCCGGCAATCTTAGCACCGTCACGCGGGGCCGTCAACTTGGCTGTCCGCTCCGCGTGTGGCTTCGCAGGGTGACCGGAAGCGCGTAGGGACGGCGCCCAGTGCCGTCGCCGTCCGGAGTGGCGGCGTCTTTAGACCCGCCGGCCGTTTGTCGTCAGTCGTCTGCGTAGCCAAAGCTGGCGAAATGTGACCGATGACCTGCAGTCAGCCTCCGGCCGCGCGCATGGACCCGGCATCGCTCTCGCAGCCCGCGGTCGCCAGGTGCCGGGTGTCGTTGAGGCGAGAGATGGTGCGCTCCTCGAAGACGTTGATGGTCAGGAGGGTCAGCGAGCACGGGGCGAAGTCGTAGGCGATCGTGTCCCACCACTCGACTCCCAGCCGCAGCCACCAGTGCACCACGCACATGCCTGAGAGCGTGTGGGAGATGATGACCGCGGTGTCGGCGCACTCATCGGCCACCCGCTCCAGGCACCGACAGACGCGCTCGTTCATCATCCGCCAGCTCTCCGCGCCCGGATATGGCACATGATCGACAAGCGGCTCGGTGGGGGGCTTCTGGATCTCCTGGGCCTGCTCCCAGGTGATGTCGGCTGCCTCACCGTTGTTGAACTCCCGCAGATCGGCATCGAGGACCGGCGTCACGTCGAGCCGCTCGCCGACGATCCGCGCAGTCTCCGCCGCTCGCGCCAGGTCGCTGGAGTAGAGGCCGAACTCCACGCCCTCCAGCAGCTCGGCGAGCCGCTCGCCGGTCACATGGGACTGTCTCTCACCCAGCGCGGTGAGGTGCGACTCCGTCCACCCGCCGGTGAGCCCATGGAGGTGATGGTCGGACTCACCGTGGCGGATGAGGATGATGCGCTTCATCGCCTCACTTCCCGTTCGGACCTCGCCCTTTGGGAGTTGCCGTGACCGGTGGAGAGGTCCCGCTTACTCCACCCGGAAGAGGTTCACGTCATCCAGGTAGACCTTTCCGTCGGGGTCGAAGCCGTCCACGATGACGATCAGGCGCACCTGATCGACGGACGTGCCGCCGATCTGTGAGGGGATTTCGCCGGCCACGGCCAGCGTCTGCCAGCGGCCGCCGGATGGGATGACCGTCGCGGAGAGCTCGCCCACCGCGATGTTGTTGCCGTCGGGGTCGATGGGCGTCAGCGCCACCGTCCCCGTCCCCGTCGTCTCCTGGCCCTCCGGGACGAAGCAGAAGCACGTGGCAGCATACTTGCCCGGCTCCAGCACGTGGCTCTGATGCGGCCCGCCCCGCCGCATGCCCTCGCAGCACACGGATGCCTCCCCGCTGTGCGCCATCTCAGTGGTGCGGTACTTCGAGCCCACGCCGAACTTCACCCACTGGGTCCAGCCCGTCGCCCACTGGTCGCCCTCCTCAAACGAGGGGTTCGTCGCCAGGTTCTCGGCCTCGCCCTCCACGACGCTGAGCATCAGGGAGGCGTTCTCCCGCACGACGTCGTGCTCCGAGTTCGCCGCCAGGTCCTGCAGCTTCCGGCGCACGGTCTCGCTCTGCTGGGCCCACTCGTAGAGCTGCCAGATGCGGTCGGTGCCCCAACCGGTGCCGCGCGTGGCCGAGTAGCGCTGCGGGGGCAGGGGATGGACAAGCACCGGATGGTCCTCGAACTGCTGGGCCAGCTCCAGCCGCTTCTCGGCCATCGCGACTGACTGCAGGCCGTCCTCCAGCCGCGCCAGGGCCTCCTGCTCGGTGGCCGGGCTCTCCTGCACCGCCTCCGCCCGCGGGTAGGCCAGCGCCGAGGCCTCGTAGTACTCAAAGGCCCGCAGCAACAGCTCTCCCCGCGCCCGCTGCTTGTCAGTGTGTGCGTTGGCGACGGCCTCCTCCAGCCACGCCCGGCACTGCGCGATCTCCTCGGGCGTGACCTCGCTCAAGTACGTCGGCGTGTTGAAGCGCAGATACTGCCCGCCCTCGCTGAACCACTCAGACTCGAGGATGCGCTCGGTCCAGAACGTCTCCCAGAACTCGTAGTAGCTGCGCAACGCGTCGGCCGAGTCCGGCCCGCAGCAGCGTTCGAACCACTCATCCAGCAGCGCATCCACGTCCGTGTAGGGGTCCCAGCCCAGCGCCAGCCAGACGTAGAGCTTGGGGCCCTCGCCGAAGTTGGGGTAGGCCTCGGCGTAAAGGGCGCGCACGCCGTGCTCATAGCCCCACCTGAGGTACTCGCTCATCGTGTGGGGATAATAGCGTGGCAGGCAGTAGGGGGTGCCGTAGATGTAGTCGTACCACCCGAGCGTGGGTGAGGCCTCGGCCCACGCCTCGGTCAGCGCCTTCCCCTGGGCCTCGATCTCCGGGTGGATCCACTTCATGCGGTCGTAGGTCATGTAGGGGATGATCCGCGGGTGGACCTCCACGCGGTCCGGCGGCTCGACCACGCAGTTGTAAGCCAGGCAGCCGAAGTACTTGTCCGGGTGCACCTCAAGGACGCCCTCGACGACCGCGTTGGCCCAGGTGAAGTAGCGGTCTGACAGGTGTGGCAGCCCCAGGAAGTTCTCCCGGCCCGGGTCCAGCGCCCGGCAGCTCTCACACTCGCAGTGCCGGCGCGTGTCGTTGACCCCCAGGGAGTAGGACGTGGCCTGGGGATGCTCGTTGAAGTACTGGACGATGCGATCGATGCCTGCCTGCACGATCCCTGGCGCGGTGAAGCACGGCTGCCAGCGCGTATCGCTCTCCAGCGGGTTGAAGCGCTCTCCGTCCCAGAGGGGATAGAACTCGGGATGCTCCTCCCCGAAGACCTCGGGCTTGTAGAGCTCGCGGAGGTTGTGGTGGAACTGGATTGTCCCGTGCATTCCGTTCTTCCGCGCCCACCGGTTGTGAGCACCGCGCCCGCCGCTGAACAGTCGCGACATGAACACCGGCTCGTCCCGCACCGGCTCGTCCTCAATGACGATCGTCGCTTGCTCCGGCACGTCGCGGCCGCTCTCCCCGGGCAGCAGCCAGCGCACGTCCAGAAAGCGCTCCAGGAAGCCGTAGACGCCGAACTCGGTTCCCGAGGGGCTGGCGCCCAGGATCACGACGGTATCCGGTGCGGGGAACCGGATGGTATACGCGTCCACGCTGTCGGTGTCCATCTCGATCTCAAGCGACTGCACGTAGGCGGTCTCTCCGACGTGGATCGCGGCCAGCCCCTCCGCCGGCTCTGTGCCGGTCTGCAGCCGCGCCCCCGACGCCTCCTCGATGCAACTGAGCATCTCGTCTGCCGCTCGGGTGATCTCAGCCGGCGCATCCTCCGGGATCACGATCGCCGCCGTCGGCTGTCCGTCCTGCACGATGGTCACCGGGGCGGCGTTCGCCACGCATCCGGCAACGACCACGCACGTGATCAGCGCGCACACTCTCATTCTCAGTCACCTTCCTCTGCGTGCTCTCCATCTGGCAGGCGCATCAGCGCCACGTCGTCGATGTAGACGCGATCGTCTGGGGCGCACTCGCGCGCCCATACGCCGGCCCGCACGCTGGCGGCGTTCGCGACGTCGCGAAGGTCGGCCAACGCGGCCGCTGCCTGCCACCGCCCTCGGACCGGGGTGAGCTGCACCGTCGCTCCGCCCGGCAGGTTGTGCCCATCGGCGTCCAGAGCGCGCACGCTCAGAATGCAGTGGCCCTCCAGCTCAACATTCTCAGGCACAAACAGCCGGCAGACCAGCGCATAGTGGCCCGCCTCAAAGGCCACCGACTGGTGCGGTCCGCCGTATTGCACGCCGTCGCAGCGGAGTGAGTGCTTCCCGGCGAACGCCAGCTCATCGGTGCGGGTCAGAGCGCCCACTCCGTCCTGCAGCCAGTAGCTCCATCCCTCCGCCCGTGGGCCCTCACCGTCCTCGAAGGAGGTGTTGAGGAGCAATGAGTCCCCCGGCTCGGCCGCCAGCAGCATTGCCTCGGCGTGTGCGGCGACAGGCGCCGGCTCCGCCGCCGCGGCCAGGGCCTCAATACGCTCGCGTACCGCGTCGCTGCGCAGCACCCAGTCGAAGACCGCCCACAGCGTGGTCGCGCCCCAGTCCCGGCCGGCCACGGCCTCGTATCGATCGATGCTGGTGCCGAAGTGCAGGAAGGGATGACCGGGGAACTCCTCCAGCGCCAGCCGCAGGCGCTTCTGCGCCATCTGCGTGCGCCGCAACGAACGGTCGATGTGCTCCAGCGCCTCTGCCTCAGACGCCAGCCTCGGCGCCGCTCCCTCCCGCGGATAGGCGATGACCGACGCTTCGTAGTACTCGAAGGCCCGCAGCAGGACCTGCGCGCGCGCCCGCTGATCCGCCGTTTCCGTCGCCTGCACGGCCGCTTCCAGCCACTCCCGACATTGCGCGACCCCCTCGGGCGCGACATCCTGCAGATACGCGGGCGAGTAGAACGGTAGGTACTGACCCCGCTCGCGGAACCAGTCTGACTCCAGGATCCGCCGCGTCCAGAAGTCCTCCCAGTGGTCGTAGTATCGCTCGAGGTAGGGCGCGGCGTCCTCGCCCACCGCCAGCGTGTACCACTCCTGCAGCAGCGCGTCCACATCCTGTGTGGGATCCCACTGCAGCTTCAGCGACACGTAGAGCTTGGGGCCCTCGCCGAAGTTGGGGTAGGCCTCGGCGGTCAGCGCGCGCACGCCGTGGTCGTGGCCGAAGCGGTAGTACTCCGCCATCTCGTGGACGTAGACGCGCGGCACGCAGTAGATGGAGCCGTAGATGTAGTCGTACCAGCCCACTCTCGGCGACGCCTCCGCCCAGCTCCGCGTCAGGTCGTGCCCCTCCTGCCGGATCTCGGGGTGGATCCACTTCATGCGGTCATAGGTCACATAGGGAATGATCCGCGGGTGCACCTGCACGCGGTCGGGCGGCTCGAAGATCTCGCTGTAGGCCAGGCAGCCGAAGAACGTGTCCGGATGCACCTCCAGCACCCGCTCCACCACGGCGTTCGCCCAGGTGAAGTAGCGGTCGGAGAGATGCTCGCGGCCCAGCACGTTCTCCCGGCCCGGATCCAGCGCCCGGCAGCGCTCGCACTCACAGTGGCCGCTGCTGTCGGTGACGCCAAGGGAATAGGACTCCGCCTCGGGGTGCTCGTTGAGGTACTCGGTGATACGTTCGGCGGCGGTCTCTACGATTCCCAGTGCGGTGAAGCACGGCTGCCACCCTGTGTGATGCGTCTCCCGCGGGGGGAAGTAGCGCTCGCCGTCGCGGATGGGGAAGAACTCGGGGTGCTCCTCCACGTCGCTGTGCGGGAAGAGCTTGTAGAGCTGGTGGTGGAACTCCACGCGGCTGTGGAGGCGGTTACGGCGGGCCCATAGCCGGTGCGCCTCGTGCTTGAGGCCGAAGTACTTGCGTGAGAAGAACGCCGGCTCCTGGCGCACCGGGTCATGGGGCACCTCAATGGTGGCGCGGTCGGGCACGTAGGTGCCATCCGGCCCCGGCATCAACCACCGGACGCCCACGTAGCGCTCCAGGAACTCGTAGATCCCGAACTCCGTGCCCCAGTCGGTCGGCCCGAGTATGACAATGGTGTCCTCGTCCGGGACCCCGATCACGAAGCCGTCGCCATCGAGGTCGGCCAGGTCGATGGTCAGCGCCTGCACGGCGGCCGTGCGCCCCACGTGGATCGTCGCCACGCCCTCCGGTGGGGCGTCCCCGACCTCGAGCGATGCGCCGGAAGCGCGCTCAATGAGCGAGCGCATCTCCTCCACTGCCTCCAGGAGCTGCTCGGGGGCCCCAGGCTGGACCACAATGGCGG
The DNA here is from genome assembly GCA_034722055.1 of Armatimonadota bacterium. Lineage (GTDB taxonomy): Bacteria > Armatimonadota > Zipacnadia > Zipacnadales > UBA5352 > JAYENL01. The sequence goes on along the minus strand of JAYENL010000176.1, from coordinate 21,768 downwards.
CGCGAGCCTCGCCATCGTGCACGATCTCGAGCGAGTCCTGAGCTGCTGCCGGTGCCGCCATCACCACGATCGCCGCCAGTGCGTTTATGGCATGACATCGCGGGAGCATGTGACCCCTCCTGGGTGCGTCAGAAGTGCCTCCTCGTCTCCGGCAGGTTGTGGCGCATGGCGGCCATGGGGTCATCGGTGGGCGCGGTCTCGAAGACCAGCCACTCGTCATAGCCGATCTCGCCGACCGCCGCCGCCACGTCGTGCCAGTCCACATCGCCCTCCCCTACCAGCTCCGCGCCGGCCTCCTTGATGTGGATCATCTTCACCCCGTCGCCCAGTGCCCGGATCATGGCCGCCGGGTCGTGCCCGGTGTTGCGCAGATTGCCGACGTCGAAGTAGATCCCCACCTGCGGGTGGCTGGCGGTCTCCACGATCCCCTGCATGGTCTCCAGGTCCACGGTGCACTCCAGGCAGATCAGGATCTCGGAGTTGCCGGCCTTCTCGACCGCCTCCCGGATGCCTCTCAGGTCCGGCTCCAGGCGCGGGTCGTCCAGGCTCGGCTCCATGTGCCCGAAGTGCGGCAGCAGGATGCCGGTGCAGCCCAGGTCGGTCGCCGCGCCGATGGCCTCCAGCAGATGCTCGACGCCGAGCTGCCACTGAGGATCATCGGTGGTCAGGCAGTTGAACTCCCGCCACGTGGCCAGCGACAGCGAGGAGATCGCCAGCGCGTGCTTTTCGCCGAGCCGCAGCAGCTCCTCCCGGCCCTCCTTCTCGAACGCCATCATGCCGTGGATCCCCTCCCGCTCCCGGGGGATCATCTCGATGCCGTCAAAGCCCAGCTCCGCGGCCCGGCGGAACTTCTCCTCCAGCGATATATCTGCGCCCATCAGATTCTCGCGAATCCCATACTGCATGTGCATCGCTCCTGTTCGGCCGGGGATGTCGATCCCGCGGGAGGTCTCTTGTCCGCGGGCCCCACCAGCACCTCCTGCGGCCCTACTCCAGGCCACGAAGGGATTGCGGCCGGCCGCGGCGAAGAGCGTGCCTCCGCCCGATTCTCGCACGATGGTGACCGCCATGACCGCCGCCGAGGGGCCGCTGGCGCTCAAGCCCGACTTCCACGAGGCCGCCGCCCGATGGGAGGCGTTCTGGCAGGGCGAGATGCTGGACCGCCCTCCGGTGATCATCACCTGCCCCGCGGAGGGCGTCGAGCCCGTTGGGCGGCCGACGTACTGGGACATGCTGCACGATCCCCTCGACGAGCTGGTCGAGCACATGGACCGGTATATGGAGACCATCTACTGGGGCGGGGACGCCGTCCCCATGTTCTCGCCTGGGTTTGGGCCGGACATCTTCGCGGCCTTCCTGGGCGCGGAGCTCGAGTTCTCCCGCGACCAGGAGCATCGCACGAGCTGGGCGGTGCCCTTCGTGGAGGACTGGCGGGACGTGTTGCCTCTGGAGATTGTGCAGAACCGCTACTGGAGGCGCATGAGGGAGCTGGTGCAGCGGATGGCGGAGGTGGGGGAGGGCCGGTGGCTGGTCTCGCATCTCGACCTGCACTCCAACCTCGACGCCCTGGAGAGCCTGCGCGGCGCGACGGATCTGTGCCTCGACCTCTACGAGCACACCGAGCTGGTGGAGCGCGCCAATGACCAGGTGCGGGACCTTTACGCACCCATCTACGACACCTTCCACGAGGATGGGGCCATGGACCGCCTGGGGACGGGCGCGGGTTGGATCTCCGCCTACTCCGACGGTTCGTGCAACGCCATCCAGTGCGACTTCGCGGCGCTGATTGGCCCTGAGCACTTCCGGCGCTTCGTGCTCCCGGACCTGGAGGCGGAGGCCGAGCACCTCGATCACTGCATCTACCACTGGGATGGACCCACCGCGTTGGTGCACATGGACGATCTCATGGCCATCGACGCCATCGACTGCATCCAGTGGGTCCCGGGGTCTGGAGCACCGCCGCTGGTGGAGTGGCTGGACCTGCTGGCGGAGGTCCAGGAGCGGGGGAAGAGCGTCATGGCCTACTGCAGCGTCGAGGAGCTGCCGCGCTTCCATGAGCGCCTGCGACCCGACCGGCTCTTCTACCAGACGCGCGCCGCGGATCGCGAGGAGCTGGAACGGACGCTGCAGTGGATTGAGGACAATGTGTGACGACACGCCCGGCCAGGCGCGTCGTCTATGGCGGGACTTTGTCTGAAGGCCTCAGCCCGGTCGCGGGGACTCCGAGCCGTAAGAGCGCTCCTCCTTGATGGTGCCATCCATCCCATGCTTGTAGGCGCTGGTCTCATGCTTCTTCGCCCACTCGCGCGCCGCGTCCCAGGCCTCCTTCTGGGTGTCGTGGCGCGAGGTGGCCCTCTGATTGCCCTCGCGCTTCACGGCCCATCCCTCGCCGTCGGGCACCGCGCGGTACGCTCGCTTAGGCATCCCAATCACCCTCCGTCATGACGAGACGCTGTGTGTTGGTCATAATGTATCTGCACGGGGCGCGCGTGTCAACGTTTTCGGCCGAAAATGCGCGGAATTCTTCGGTTTCTCGCCCGTTGCGGAGGAGATTCACGGCTTCGGGGCACGTTCCGGAGGCTTCTTTGCCACGTTCGGGCAGCGCCCGGGGCTCAGGCTCTGCATGACCAACATCTTGCGGGAAGCCTGAGATGCATTTGGGCAGTGGCTCAGCCGTGTGCTGTTGTCGTCTGGAGGGGCCGCCCGAGCGCAGCGATGGAGAAGCCAGCAGGCTTCTCTTAAGAGTTCACTATCTGAACTCCAGGGTGCCGCCTGCGCGGTCGTTGTGCGCAGTGCGGCAGGTTCCATCCCGGCCCGGCCGTTTGCCGTTCACCGTCAGGCAAGGGCATGGGCCGGGGTGGAACCTTCGGCCCTGGCGGGCCTCACTCCTCGCGCCGCCGGGGCGGCGACGCTCGGAGCGGCCCCTCCATGCCGGCAAACGGGTTCGTGTCGCGCCGCGGGCATTGGCCTTCCACGAGCGTGCAAGATGTCGCTAATGCGCAGCGGCTCAGGTGGGGCAGGCGGTGGGGTCGCGGCGGCGGGCGAAGTAGAGCCCTGCCAGCACGAGGCAGGCCCCCACGATCTGCAGCCACGACGGCCGCTCCCCCAGCAGCAGCGCCGCCGTCACCATCGCCACAACCGGCACGAAGTACTGGTAGACGGCCACGCGGGAGGGCGTGGTCCGCGAGATCCGCCAGTACCATGCCACGAAGCCGTAGACGCCCGCCAGCATCACCAGCCAGAACATGGAGAACCAGCCGGCCGCGTTCAGCGCGCCCCAATCCGCCCCTACCATCTGCCCGGCCCCGAACGGGACTACCACCAGCAGCCCGAAGAGGTAGGCAAAGGAGACCACCTTCAGCGCCCCGTACCGGCGCATGAGGGGCTTGCTGACCACCATGAAGAGGGCGTAGCCGAACGAGGACGCCAGCATCAGCAGATCGCCGGTCACCCGTGTCTCGGGCACGTGCAGGGCCCCCGCCCCGCCGAGGATGACCATGGCCGTGCCCGCCATGGCGGCAGCGATCCCCAGCCAGTTGGCGGGTGTGATACGCTCCTGGCCGATGGCGGCGGCCATGAGGGCGGTGAGAATGGGCGCGGTGGAGAAGATCAGCGACCCCTCGCCGGCTGCGGTCAGGTCCAGACCCGTCACGAAGGCGATCTGCTGCAGGCCCATGATGAGCACGCCGGCCAGGAAGAGGCGAACCCACATGGCGCGGGTGTTGCCCTGCCGCAGGCGCCCCCGGACGCCCAGGATCGCCAGGAGCAGCACGGTGATGGAGATGAACCGCGCCGCCAGCAGGCCCCGCGCGGGGATCGCGGCCATGAGGTACTTGTAGGCCACGAAGTTGCCGCCCCAGATGATGGCGACGGACAGGAGGATCGGGTCCAGAATCGGCCCGCACCGCTCCTCAATGGCGTCCCGCTCGTGTGCCATGGTCAGCTCCCGTGAAGGCGGCCCGCAGCGCCCGTGGAGGCGCCCGGGCCGCGCATTCGTCGCCTGCAGTCGGCTGCTGGGCCCCTACTGCTCGCCTCGGCCCCTGCCGGGCAGGAGCGTATCCCGCAGCGGCATCAGGATCTGCTCGGGCACATCGGTCGTGGGCGTCACGCAGAACATCGAGAACCCGGGTGCCCCCAGCCGCCGCAGGATGTTCAGCTTCGCCGCGAGCTGTTCAGGATACTGCATGCGATTGCGGCTGGCTCGGACGCCGATCCCGGCGTAGACCGGCAGGTACTCGCCCACCGCCTCCAGGATCAGCCCCACCGTCTGCTCGTAGTCAGCGTTGTCCCCGGTGTAGGACATGGGGCAGAGGGCGTCCAGCAAGCCCTCGCGGCACCACAGCGCCCAGTCCTGTCCCACCCTCAGCTTCGCCTCCTCCGGGGGCATCGCAAAGACCGCCGCGGTGATGATGGCGTCCGGGTCCTCGGCCCGCACGGCCGCGCTGGTGCGCCGGACGGCCTGGGTGATCAGGCCGGCGCGGAAGTCCATCCACTCATCGTAGAGCGGCCCGTCCGGCCGACAGTCCTCCGGCCAGTTCTCAACCTCGTGTCCGATGCGCTCCTCGAAGTTCGCCCGGCAGCGGTCGCAGAAGCAGACGTCCTCGCCGCCGTAACGAATGAAGTCGTACTGGACGCCAGCGATGTCGTAATCCCGCACCAGCTCCACCATGGCGTCCTCGACAAGCTGCAGGTTCTCCGGGTGGCTGGGGCACAGCCAGGCCACGTCCTCGCCCCGGTGGTTCTTCTGCCAGCGCCCTTGCTCCTTGAGCCGCTGGGCGTAATCCGAGTCCGGCGAGCCCACCGGGAAGTTGTTGACGTAAAGATGCAGGTCGATGCCGTGGCGCTTGGCAGCCGCCGCGCACTCCTCCAGAAGCTGCTCGTTGTCGAATGGCACCTTCGAGATGGGCCCCAGCGCCGAGTTGTAGTAGGCCGTCTCACCGCGCCGCACCCGCATGATGGCGGCGTTGAGCCCCCCGGCGGCCATGCGCGAGAAGATGTCCTCGGGATCCTCAATGCGGTGGCTGTGCGTCCACGCCGCGCGGAACTCCTCCGCCGGCGGCGGCACCATCGGCTCCACGTCCATGGTGAACTCCCTCCGTGCCTGGATCTGCTCTCCGCCGCTGTGGTATGTCATCGTGCCGGTGAAGGTCGTCTCACCGGCCATGGCTCCCGGGACTGTGAGCACGACCTCCGCGCCCCCCTCCAGCATCCCCAGCCCCTCCATCGCCTCCAGCTCGGCGATGGTGGCCGTGCCCGACGGGCCGCCCTCCAGCTCCGCGCGGCACTCCACGCGAGTGACGTCCTGTGGTACCACCGCATCGAAGATCATGCGCGCCGGGCCGGGGGCGACGGCCAGCGTGGTGCTGGGATGGCAGAAGTCGTACTGCCGGGCGGCCGGAAAGGCCGTCCGCGCCACCTTCGAGATGCGCAGCTCGTCCAGCTCTCCGATGAAGGAATCCCCGCCCACCGTCCCGATCTGCAGTCCTCCGCCGACGGCCGCGTTGATGGTTCCGGTCATGCGGAGGCTGGTTACCTGGCGGCCGTTCTGCCACAGCCTGGCCCGCTGGCCATCCCACGTCAGCGCCGCGTGATACCACTCGTGTGGACGGATGGCGTCTGTGCCGCGCAGGACGTACTTGGTGGCGTCCTGATCGTAGAGATGGCCGGTCAGTCGCCCGCCCTCGAAGATGCTGATCAGGTAGTGCTCCCAGTAGAGCACCAGCCGCTGGCGGTGCGTAGGATCCTCGTTGGTGGTGCGGAACCACACCTCGACGGAGATCTGGTCCATCCCCCGCAGCTCCTCGGGGGTCTGTGGCAGGACCAGCGCCTGGTGGTCGCTCAGCGAGATGGCCCTCCCGCAGATGCCCTCCGTGCGGATGAGCTGGCCCTCGCTGACCGACGCGTTGAGGCCCAGCGGGCCCTCATCGACCACCTCGTCGCCCTCGCCCTCGAAGCGGTACAGCAGCAGCGTATGCTCGTCAGCCTCCAGTGGAGAGACCACCTGGGCGGCGGCTCCCCAGGCCGTCAGAGTCAGCGCGAGCGCGAAGATCAGCAGTCGCGGCACGATAGTGTCCTCCCTGCCGACGGGTCCTGGCATGCATCTGCCGTTTCGCGCGCCACGCGCCGCACACCTGCCTGCCCGCATGGCAGCCTGCGCTTCCCTCGCGTAGGTGGGGGTTGTTTTTCGGGTAGGTGGAGGTCTTTTTGGTGTGGCCCCGCTTCCAGCCCGACGCCAGTTTGCCGTGCCGCTTGGAGGGCGAGTACGCTCCCCGTAGTCCCCAAACGCTTGGCCCGTTCCGCGAACGGCGGACGGACAGGAGTGTCCGTCCCACGGAACGGCAAACGGCCTCCCCCCTTCGCGTAGGTCGGGCTTCCAGCCCGACAATGAGAAACGGCGTGCGGAGGAGGGCCTCCGCACCACGGAGAGAAGCGTGCGTGCCACGGGAGGGCGGCGTTTGCCCAGCCGTTTAGGGGGCGCGACTACGCTCGCGCCCGTGAGACCTCTGGTCTCCTGTCGTTCGAGGATCGAGGGACCCTTCGGCCCGCAGGCGGGCGAGGGCGCCCGCCTGCCGTAGTTGTGGAACGCGTAATTGTGGAACGCGCGTGAGCCATCCCCCAGGGGCGCTACATGTAGTTCCCGCCGGGCGTGAAGCGATCGGGGCTGGTGGTGCCGTCAGCGGTCACGGTGTTGTTGTAGCGCGTGACCGCCTGCGGGCTGCTCCAGCGCGTGGGCGGGTGGACTGTGGTGGGCCGCGTGGTGGTGATCAGCCACCGCAGCAGCTCGTCGGTTAGATCCCGGACCACCTCCCGGTGCTCGGGATCGAAGTAGAGGTTCTGCATCTCCCACGGGTCGGCCTCAAGGTCGTACAGCTCCCCGAAGCCTTGGGGGTATTCGTCCGGGAACATCTCCGGCGGGTAGTAGACGAGTCGCCACTTGCCCCGGCGCAGGCTCTTGCTCCAGGCGAACTCCGTGACGCCGCAGCGGTGCACCTCGCCGCTCTCCCCGCGCAGCAGATGCGAGATGTCGCGGCCGTCGGAGGTCTCCAAGGCCGGCAGACCGGCCAGCGCGCAGACCGTGGCGGTGAAGTCCACCGACTCCACGACCTCCTCCGCGGCGTGCCCGAACTTGAAGCGCCCCGCCCAACGCCAGATCATGGGCACGCGCGTGATGGCATCGGCGCAGATCCCCGGCGCCTTCTCCATGATGCTATGCTCGCAGGCGTAGTCGCCATGGTCGGAGGAGTAGACCACGATGGTGTCCTCCCCCAGCCCGCTCTCGTCGATCCAGTCCATGAGCTCCCCGACCGCGAAGTCCACGTGGCTGACGTTGCCCAGGTATCCGTGCAGCTTGCGGAGCCGCCCGGCCTCGAAGGTCTTCGGCTCGAAGAGCTGCCAGTCGGACGTCCGCCACCGCTCGGCGGCGCGCCGCAGATGCGGGGCCTTCCCGGACATGTCGTACTCGGCGTTGGGTGGCAGCGTCAGCTCGCTCTGGCGGTAGAGGTCCCAGAAGGGCTGCGCCGGGGTGTAACACTGATGGGGCTTGGGGAGGCTCACGTGGGCGAAGAAGGGCTGGCCCTCCCGCGCGCACTCGTCCATGAAGTCGATGGCCTGGCGCACGGCCCAGCCCTCCTGCCCGTCCTCGTAGGAGACCATCGACGGCCGCCCCTCTACCGTCTGCCGCCCGCGATCGCCGAACTCCTGCATGGCCCCGTGGTCCTCCAGGTCGGTGAGGCCGCGCTCGGCCAGATACTCCGCGTAGGCCGCGCTCCGACCGCCGATGGAGCAGTCACAGGTCTCGTGGAAGAGGTCGGTGTCATCCTCAATCCAGTACTCGGGGCAGTGGATCTTACCCACCGCTCCGGTGCGGTAGCCGTGGCGGCGGAAGTGGCCGAAGATGGTGGGCAGGCCCCGCGGATTCGGGCCGCTGAGGCCGTGATAGCCGTGGTTGTGACAGTACTGGCCGGACATCCACGACACGCGGCTGGGCGTGCAGATGGGGTTCTGGGTGATGGCAGTGCGGAAGCGCACGCCCTGCCCTGCCAGCCGGTCGAGGTTCGGCGTCTCCACGTCCGGATGGCCCTCGTGGCTCAGCACCTTGGCGTTATGCTGGTCGGACAGGATAAGCAGGACGTTCGGCCGATCGCTCATCGTGGGCCTCCGAAACCCGGCGGCATGCGCTGCTCTACGTGATGGCCTCCAGAAGGCGGATCGACGCATCCACGATCCGCTCGCTGGCCTCCGGCACCAGCTTGCTCCCCCTGCAAAGCGCCGGCTCGTAGCCGCCCTTCTCGATAGCCTCTGCGGTGGGCACGTAGCCCGCGTTGCCGTTCGCCAGCGAGACGAACGCGGTGTGCTCGAAGGGCGAGCGCTGCTTGCAATCCAGGCCGAAGCGGCAGAACATCTGCCCGGGCGAGGACGCCATGGCGAAGTCGCCCACCCGCGCGCAGATGATCTCGCATGGCTCCCTGCCGACGCGGTGGATGTACTCCGCCAGCGCCAGTCGCTCCCGGGCGAAGACGACCTGGCGCGAGTAGTCACCATCGTCCGCCTCCGCGAGGGTCTCCTGGTCGCGCTGAAGCTGGTCCGCGTCGGGGCGGCGGAAGTCGATCCCCAGCGTCTCGCATGCCGAAGCGATCGGCGCCTCGCCGGTGAACTGCATGTCGGCGAGCAGCTTCAGCGTCTCGCCGGCCAGCTTCCGGGCGAAGCGCCGGATGGCCTGCTCGCCTCGCTGGGGCTGGTCGAGAAGCGGGTTGACCTGCGTCACATCGCCCATGGCGCCGTTGAGGAAGACCAGGGGCGCGCCGGTCAGCCGCTCGAGTTGGTCGCTCCACGCGCCGGGATAGTCCGCCGAGAAGCGCGCTCCCCCGGCGAGCGTGCAGTGGCAGGTGAAGTTGGCGACCAGGCCGAGGAGTCGGCCCTTCGGCTCGCGCGCCGCCAGCACCAGCACCTCCGGGTCGCTGGGCCCCGCGCGCTCGATGACCTCGGGCCGCGCGGGATCGGCGTGGGTCTCGTGAGAGCCGTCGGTCAGCACCCAGCGCCGATTCCACGCCAGCCCCTCCGCACGTCCGGAGGCCCAGGCGACCTCAGCGGGAACCGCGCGGCGCTCCGCCTCCGCCACCGCCCCGACGATCTGGCGCACGATCTCCTCCCGGTAGTGCTCATCCGAGGCGGTTCCCAGCACGTCGTTGCTGGGCCCGCCGGTGTGCGTGTGGCTGGCCGCGACGATGATGTTGTCCGCCGGCACACCGGACAGATCGGTCGCCTCCGCTCGGGCGCGCATCACATCCCCGGTCTTGAGCGAGACCGCATCGACGCCCACGATGGCCAGTGCCTGGCGGTCAGATGTCAGCACCGCCGCGCGCACCTTCAGGGGATCGCTGACGCCATCTGCTCGGCGAGGCGCCAAGCTGCCGGGGATGTCCGCCCCCAATGGCGGGGTGATGTCAGCAACGTGGAAGCCTGCTCTGAGCATGCTGCACCTCCCACGGCCGGCGGGCTGGAAGCCGGCGCCACGGTCCCACTGCCCTGCCGTTCGCCGTTGCCGTAGCTGATTGCTGATTGCTGGTAGCTGACGAAGGTTCGGCTCTGTCGGGAGCGGAACCTTCCACCGCTTGCTTACGGCCGGCGGTCGAAGGGATGATGCGCGCATGATCATCGACTCGCACGTCCACCTCAAGCACGGGAACGTGGAGCGCACAGAGTACCGGCCCGAGCAGATCGTGGAGATCATGGACGCGGCGGGCGTGGATCGCTCGGTGGTGTTCGCCATGTCCACCACCACCCGCCGCTCCATCGAGATGGCCGCTGAGGCGGCTGAAACCTGCGCTGATCGCCTCATCCCCTATGTCTATGCGCTACCGGGCTACGAACGGCCGGTGATCGATGAGCTGGAAGAGGCGCTTGACGAGAGGGGCTTCCACGGGATCAAGATACACATCGGCGAGTGCCGCCTGCACCCCTACATCGCGGACCCGGTCTTCACGCTGGCCGGCGACTTCGGCGTGCCGGTGCTCATGGACCTGGGCGGCGACCTCGCCACTGGCCGGAGGCTGGCGAGCGACTTCCCGGAGACGAAGCTTATCGTGGCCCACTTCGGCCGCTACCTGTGCACCGACCGCGGGCTCATCGACAGCTTCATCCAGCTCGCCGAGGACCATCCCAACGTGTGGCTGGATGCGTCGGGGGTGGTGCTGGACTGGACCATCGAGGACGCCGTCGGGCGCATCGGTGCTGAGCGCGTGCTCTTTGGAACCGATGGCCCGCATCCCATGCCGGACCTGGTTCGCTACGTGGAGCTCGCCATCCAGCAGATCGAGATGCTGAAGGTATCCGACCAGGAGAAGGAGATGATCCTGGGCGGAAGCATCGCGCAGTTGCTGGGGCTGTGACCTCTCGACGGAACGGCGGTGTTGCAGAACCCGCCACGTATTCGGCGCCGACGTTGCCCGCGTCGCCCGCAGTTCTCGGTCGTCAATGAGGTGCGCAGGAGGAGATCATGGCAGACTACGAGATCGTGCTCAAGGACGTGGAGCCACAGCGCGTCGCGTCGCTGCGTCAGATCAAGCCCACCTACGGCCACGTTGCAGAGATGTTCGGCGAGATCATGCCCTTCCTGGGCGCCAGCGGCGTGCAGTTCGCCGGCCCACCGCTGGCGCTTTACCACGACGAGGAGTACAAGGAGAGCGATGTGGACATCGAGGTCGCCGTCCCGATCGTCGGGGAGACGCCCGAGCACGAGCACATCAGGACGCGCGAGCTGCCGGGCGGAACCATGGCGGCGGCAGTCCACCGCGGCCCGTTCGAGGGCGTACACGGGGCCTACGAGGCCCTGATGAAGTGGATCGAGGCTAATGGCTACGAGATCGCCGGACCGTCGCGCGAGGTCTACCTGACTGACCCGGACGAGGTGGCCGACCCCTCGCAGAACGTCACGGAGGTCCAGATTCCCGTCACCAGGGGATAGCGCCCCGGGCTTGTGGCCCTGATAGCTGGTAGCTGATAGATGGGCCGGGGTGGAGACCGACGCCTCCAAACGGCGCGGCAAACGACGCCGTTCCGTGGGACGGGCACTCCTATCCGTGGTGCGGAGGCCCTCTTCCGCACGCCGTTTCTCGGGCTGGAAGCCCGACCTACGCGATCGAAGGCGCGGCTACGGAATGGGGCTGCATCCGAACGACGGGGCCAAACGGCGCGGCAAACGACGCCGTTCCGTGGGACGCACGCTTCTGTCCGTGGTGCGGAGGCCCTCCTCCGCACGCCGTTCGCTGTTGTTGGGCTGGAAGCCCGATCTACGCAATCGAAGGCGCGGCTATGGGATGGGGCTGCATCCGAACGACCGGGCGGGAGCGTAGTCCCGCCCCTCCAAACGGCGCGGCCAACCAGCTCGGGACAATACCCGAACCTCCGCCACTCGGCAGTAGCTGATAGCTGATGACTGATAGCTGATGACTGACGACTGATAGCTGGTAGCTTGCCGCTTGAAGCTTGCCGCTGCCGTTACCCCACCTGCACCTCAGTGACCCACATCAGGTTCGGGCGGTGCTCCGAGCCCATGCCGGCGGGCTGCATGATGCGGAGCCTCTCGGTGTGGATGGGGGAGAGCACGATGGCCGTGGCCGCCTCGCCAGGCTGCGGTTGAGCCTCGGCCACCGGCGCCCAGCCGTCATCGCGGAGCACCTCGACGATCACCTCGCGCCCGGTGAAGACGCGCTCGTTCTCCACGTTCCAGTAGATGATGACACGGGAGATGTCCACAGGCTCCGGCCATGCGAACTCGACCCAGTGGTCCTTGCCGCTCTCCGCCGAGGCCCAGGCGTGCTTCGTCCAGTGCACGTTCTCGGGCCACAGCAGCCCGTCGTTGAGCGGCTCCGGGCGGTAGCCGCCCGGGTAGCTGCTGTCCACGCTGACTGTCACGCCCGGCGAGCGCGCCAGGTTCTCCGCCAGCTCCGCCGGACGGCCGCACAGCGCCATGGCCTCGGCCCCGATGCGCTCCGGGCCGGCCTCGGCGACGACCCGCATGGGCACCATCCGCACGGTGCCCTCGGGCGCCCGCACCCGGAACTCGGCCTCCATGGAGCCGTGCGCCGGGACGTCCACCGAGCGCCACTGCGCCGGCGTCATCTCCCAGCCCTCACCCGGGCTCTCGACCCGCAGGCGCATATGCCGCAGCTTCGAGGAATTGTTGTGGCAGCGGGCGGTCAGGATGCGCTCGGCGGCCATCGCCCATGGCTCCTCGGTCTCCAGCCTGACCTCGACGGCCGGCCGCAGGCGGTGGGTCCGCCGCACCGCGCCCGGCCGGTCGCCGACGCCGATGGCGATGACGTCCACCAGCCCCGGCCCGTGGCCCTCCTGCGGCCAGGTGAAGTCGGTCTCCACAACCTGCAGCCCCTCGGCGTCATGCAGCAGGAAGACGGCCTCGGCGACCGCCTCACCGCCTGAGTGAAGCTCCACGCGCGACTCCTCGCCGCTGACGGGCGTGCCGGAGACCGCTATGTCCACCGGGGCGTGATGAGCGGCCTCGATGCGCGCAGCCAGCAGCATCGCCCGCAGCAGCGCCTGACCGGGCGTCTCGCCCGTCCAGGCGCGCCCCTGGATGCTCTCGTCGTTGTAGAGCGCGACCAGGTCGCGCACGGCGTCTGCGGTCAGCTCCTCGGGGCCGGTTCCATGCATACCGATCACGCGCCCGCGCAGGTCACGGACCCGGTCGGCCCGCTCCTCCGGCAGCTCGCTCTCCAGCCGCCGGAGGTGGGTGACAACCTCGTCAAGCTCGGCCCGGGTCGTCTGTCCTACCTGCGTTGGCGTCCCCACCTGCATCACGGCTACCTCGCCCGGCGGGAGCGTCAGCTCCACCCTCGCCTGCCCCTCAGCCTGCTCAACGGGCGTGGTCGAGCCGGTGGTCGTATCGCAGCCCACCAGGGTGTCGCGGATGAGGCCGAACGCCCGCGCGTCGATGGTCAGGCTACCCTCGTAGTCGCTCTCGGCTTCGTTGTAGATCGTGAAGAACAGGCCGCTGGTGGAGTTGCCGAAGCGCTCGATGGCCGGGCCCGCCGGCTCCATCCTCGCGTGTGTCACCGGCTCCCAGCCCGCAGCCGAGATGCGCTTGAGGGAGGGCATGAAGCGGCGGTAGAGGTCGCCGTAGAGCTCGTAGGCCTCATCGCACCGGCGCCCGATGCTGGGGTAGAGGCCGTAGAGCACCGCCATCCGCCAGTGGTAGTCATGCTTGGAGCGCTCATCGAACCCCAGCAGGTTCAGGAAGTTCAGCAGCACCGCGGGCTTGTGGTACGACGCCGAGCGGATGTAGCTGAAGCGCTCGTGGTTGGTGATGGAGCTTTCGATGCCTGGGACGTCCGAGACGGTGTAGAGGAGGAAGGTGTCCATGGTGTTGTGGATGTTGGTGAACACCCAGCGATCCTGGGGATGCAGGGCCTCGCCGAGCTCCTTCAGGAAGTCGTAGGTGTAGTGCTTGCCCGGCGCCACCACGCGCTTGCTGTGGGGGTCGTAGGTGAAGCTGTGGCGGACGGTGTGGAAGTGCTCGCGGCGGAAGTCCAGCTCCCGGCTCGCCCATCCGCTGACGCTGTCGATGTAGGCGCCGTCCAGCGCCGGGATCCCCTTGATCATGCGCCGGTACTTCTCGATGGTGGCCGGGCCCGGCGGCACCGGAGCCCCCTCCCTCGGGAGACCGCTGCGCGGTCTCTGCAGGTAGGGGCTGGGGCTGAGGCAGAAGCGCAGCAGCTTCATGGGCGTCTCGGGCTTGACGTCGGCAGAGAGGTCGGTGCGGATGAAGAAGACCGGGTGGCCGTCGGCGGCCTCGACGTGGTAGGCGTCGATGGCGGCGACGTCGCGGTTGGTCCCGGCCTCCTCGAAGCTTGCGTTCTGCACCAGGTTCTCGTCCGGACGCGAGGCCGTGGTGACGGAGATGTCGTCGAACCACACCGTCCCCGTATGCCCGTGCCGGAAGAGGCAGTGCAGGCGCACCATCCGGATGGGCTGCTCGCTCTCTACGGTGCAGGTCGCCCGCCGCCAGTCATACGTCCCGGGCTCGAAGCCGGCGATCTGCCCGAAGAGCCACTCCCCGCTGGCGAGCTGCACGTCGCCGTAGAGCGACAGCTCGCGCTGATTCTCCCCGCTCACGTCCTGCGCCCTCAGCCACCCGGAGATGGTCACCGGCTCCGGCTCAGCCTGCCTCACCATCACGTCCTGCACCGCGCCGACCCACTGCTGGGGATCGTCCTTCTCGCACCTCAGGCTCCGGCTGCCGCTTCGCGCCACGGAGGTATCCACGGTGGCGCCGCGCATTCCCCACTCCGCCGCCGAGAGCTCCTGCCGCTGCCGGTACTCCTCGAAGGCCGTCACCGCGTCCTGGCGGTCCTCCGGCAGCCGGTGCATGTGGATGGTGCGGGAGGAGACCTCCGTGTAGGGGTAGGTGCCGATGCCGTGCTCCTCATCGTACTGCCAGCCCGCCGGGCCGCCCTCGTGATAGGCGTAGTGCGCCGGGTTCGGCAGCTTCGTGTTCTCGAAGGCGAACAGCCACTGGCCCTCGTCCATCGCCAGGCGCTCGAAGGCATCGGGGAACAGATCGTAGTAGGTCGCCAGCGCGCCACGGAAGCCCAGCGCGCCGTCCACGGGGAACAGGTACAGCCGCACGTGGGCCTGGCTCCGCAGGTCGCCGACTCCGGCTGGCGTCAGGCCGAGCTGCGCGTGCAGCGTCAGGCCCTCGGAGCCGCCCCGGAGCTCATAGACGACCGGCTGGTGGGGCTCGATGGCCATGGCGATGCCCTCGCCGCCGCCCTCCGGCGTCACCACAATCAGCGGATATTGGCGCTCGGCGAGCTCCGAGGCCGCATCGATCCGCTCGGATTGGCGGATATCGTGGTGCCACGTCCAGCCCGTCAGGTCCAGCGGCAGCGTCACGTCCAGGTCCAGCGCGCGATCCCCGCCGCGCAGGTCCTGGAGGTGAACGCCGATGACCCTCGCGGGGCCCTCTGCCCGCGTCTGGGCGCTGATGCGGACGTCCAGGACCGTGGCGTCGGCCCGGCCGTCGAGTGGCACCCTCAGCGGATCGGCCGATTGCTCCGCCACGACATCGGTGAGAGTGATCCTCAGTGCAGCGTCGGGCAGTCGCGCGTACGCGGCGGATGAGAATACGCAGAGCATCGTCACCATCGCCATCGTGCGAAGGCTGGCTGCAGACACCATGGGTTCCTCACTTGGTGGAAATGTCGCTTTCGTGTGGGCATTCGGGCGCGACGCGACCGCTCCTGCCGCTGGCCGGCATAGCGGGGTTCCGCTCATCCCTCAGAGGGCCACCACCCGCGGCGGCCTTGTCACGCAGAGCCCTGTGTCGCGGTGTCGTCCTTACACCAGCAGGATGACCGCGAGTCCGGCCAGGAACGTGAAGCCGAAGGCCAGCAGGATCATCCGGGCCAGTTCCGTCGTTCCCACAATCGCGGCCAGCGCGCCCTTGGCCACAAGATTCGAGATGTAGGCGATGACGATGACGTCGATGGCCTGGGCGCTGGCGATGCGATCTACGCCCGCCAGGCGGGCCGTGCTGAGCGTGATGGCGTCCACACCGGTGAGTCCTGACAGGGCGCTGACCGTGTAGGTTCCCGCGTCGCTGAAGTGCTGCTGCGCCGCCGCGAGGGCCAGGCTCACGAGGGCGTAGAGGACGCCGAAGATGATGGCGGCACGCACCTCAGCCGGGTTCTTTACCTCCGGCGGCTCGCTGCTCGGGCTGCCCCCGCCCCGGAGCCAGAGCCAGGCGAAGGGCGCCAGAGACGCAAGGAACATGAACGTCAAGGGCAGCCAGGCTCGCACCAGGAAGTCTGAGTTCACCACCCCGATCAGAACCGCCATGCGGGGCGCGGTCACGGCGGTGGCGACAATGATCGCCAGCCCCGCCGGGTAGACGAAGTCCGCGGCGTCGCGCGCCCGCTTGGAGAAGCTGAAGGTGGTGGCTGTGCTGGAGGCGAGACCGCCCAGCAGTCCCGAGACGACTCCACCATGGCGGCCGTCCACGTACTTGAGTGAGACGTAGCCCGCCAGGTTGATGCCTGAGACCAGCACCACCATCAGCCATATATGGTAGGGATTCAGCACATCGTACGGGCCGAAGTTGCGGTTCGGCAGCACGGGCAGCACCACGAAGGCCACCAGCCCGAACTGCACCATGGCGTAGATGTCCTCCCCGCGAGTGCGGTCCGCCAGATCGTGGAGCTGGGGCTTGAAGTGCAGGACCGCCGCGGTCACCACGCCCAACGCGATGGCCAGCTCCATCGGGCCCGTGTAGACGATGATCCCCAGGCCGAAGGTCATGAGCGCGGCCAGCTCGGTGGTCAGCCCCCGCCGCCCCTCCTCCAGATACCCCAGATGGCCTATGACCAGCAGCGCGCCCAGCGCCAGAAACGCCGCCGGCAGGACCCACACCTGGTCAGTCTGCTCGGCGATGAGGGCCGCGACGGTGGCCGTGGCGGAGACCAGCATGAAGCTGCGGATTCCCAGCGGACGCCTCTCGCCACGCTCCCGCTCCAGGCCGATGAAGGCCCCCAGCAGCAGTGACACCGCGAAGATCTTGAACAGCTCAGCAAGCTGTGCGTAGTCCACGTGCCCCTCTCCCCAGTCAGGTTGCAGCCTCTGCCACCCCTGGTGGGCCGGTCTCCGGCACCACCCCAGAGGTCCTTCGCGCTGTGACGGCCTGGCTCCTTGCTCCCCTCCTCACTGCACCGGCTCCAGCCTATTGCCGCCGTAGAGGAAGCTGCGTCCGATCTCACCGCCGGGCAGCACCTCCACGAAGGCGACCTCGGCGTCGGTGCGGAAGCCTCCGAACTCCATCTCGCCCGGCCCCGGCTGGAAGGCGAACAGATGGCGCGATCCATCCACCAGCGCCATCTGGCCCGCGACCGCCGCAGACACACCGGTCTCGATGCGCTCGATGCTCGCCACCGGCGATTGCTCTCCCTCGGCGACCGGCCACAGCACGGAGGCGAGCGCCTGCCGCCCGGCGCCGGAGAGCCGGTAGACCGCCGTCGGGATGGCGTGATCATCGCCCGGAACCGTCCACGCCCACCCCTGCACCAGCTCCTCCTCGATGCCCGTGACGACCTCCACGCTCAGACCCTCTCTCGGCAGCGGCAGGATCTGCAGGCGGCTCTGTCCCTCTCCGGTCACGGAGGTCACGGACAGCTCCTTGCCCACCTCCGCGTCATTCGCGTTCAGGTGGAAGAGCGATTCATACTCGTGCTCCGCCTCATCCTGGGGCGACAGGTGATCGACAATGATCCAGTAGCTGGGCTTCACGAACAGCACGCTCCGAGTGTGCGTCACTCGCACCTGGTTCTCGTCCCCGTAGCCGCTGTTGTAGGTGCCCTGCACCAGGTCGAAGGCATCGCCGCTGACCCAGGGATTGCCCAGGGGCTGGAAGGGCGGCTCCAGGACCCAGGTGTCGCGCACGCCTCTGCGGTGCTGGTCGAGGCCATCCACGCGCACCGTGTTGTGCCCCCGCGTGGACAGCACGTAGCGGCGCCAGCGGCTGCGGTCATACATGTAGTTGCCCGCGTCCACCACGTGCATCCGCCCCATGGCGTAGAGGACGAAGGTCAGCTTGTCCTCGTGCTGATGCCCTGAGCCGAAAAGCCCGGCGTCCAGGAGCATGAACAGGTCGTCGGCCGACCAGCCGGAGCGCATGACGTAGTGGCCGGAGTAGTCGAAGGCCCGGGAGGTGTCCGCGGGCGCGTGACCCCTGGCGCCGGCCGCCCATGCGAAGTCCTCGCGCTCCGGGAAGTACTCCGCCGCGCGCTGCATGTACCTGCCCCGGTCGGTGTTGCCGGAGTCATTGAGTCCGGGGACGGTGCCGTCGGGCATGGAGGCGTAGAGCACGTAGTCGTACATGGCCTCGATGCGCTGCAGCCAGTCAGCGGGCACCTCATCGCGCCGGTCGTTGAGGATGGCGAAGTCCAGGACGTCGGAATAGTTGCGCAGCACCCACAGGCCGTAGCCGAGTGCCAGCTCGAACTCCAGCCCGTCCGGATACACCTCCTCCTCCATCTGGTCGTAGAGGCGCTGCAGGGCCGTCTCGCGCCACTGGGGCGCCTCCTCGAACTCCGGGAAGAGCACGCCGGTGTAGTAGAGCCCCGTGGACTCCGCCGTCAGCCAGTTGCCGGAGGTGGGGTGCTTGCGCAGGTGGCGGGCGTGCTCGGCGAAGGACTTCGTGACCATCACCAGCGCCTCATCGGTCCACCCTGGCGCGTCCAGCGTGCGAAAGATGGTGTCCGGCCAGGTGTTGGAGGCGCGGACGGCGGTGTTGAGCGTCTCCCAGGCCCAGTGGTAGGGCGAGTTTCCCGAGGCGTGCAGCAGCAGCGGCGCGTCCTCGATCCAGTCCACCCACAGCTCAACGAGCTTCTCTGCGTAGCGCTCCTCGCGGGTCCGCCAATAGGCGGTCGCCAGGGCGGTGAACATGGGATGCCGGTTGAGCCGCGCATTCCACTCCACTGTGGCGGACTCCCCCTCCGTCATCTGGTTCTGCGACCAGTCGATGTCCTCGCCGAGGAAGAACTCCTCGCCCTGCCAGCGGAAGGTGTTCTCGAGCGCCAGGTCCGCGACGCCGGTGTTGGCCTGCTCCGGCGGCACCGGCTCCGGGCGCTCCCGCCAGTCCTGGAACCACCGGGGACTCTCGCGGGCGCGCAGATGCCCGGCCCAGGCCGCTTTCGCGGCCTCCACGTCGCCGGCTTCGACCGCCTCCCGCACCGCCGCCAGCTCCGGCCGCTGCAGGTCCAGGGCCTCAAACAGCTCCTCGTCGGTCATGCGCGGCCCCGTCTGGTCATGGCGCTCCAGCCTGATGTCGTCCACGTAGACCACCGCCTCCGGGTCAACCTCGATTTCCGGGTCCCATGCTGAATGGAATCGGAACAGCTCGATCTGGTGCCAGCCGATCGGCCTGCGCGCCGAGCCAATCTCGTCGAAGGGCAGAACGTAGTGGCGCCAGCCCTCGTGGTCGAGCTTCAGGCGAAGCGTAAAGTAGTCCGGGCCCTCTGTCTGCGGGTTGTCTGATGACATCAGCACCCACAGCGGTGAGCCCGTCGCCTTCTCGGCGTAGAGGTCGAAAGCCAGCGCGTTGTACTCCGACCAGTCGGGCGGAGCCTGCGCCAGCCGCAACGCCTTGTTCGCCGCCATCTGCCAGCGGATGGAGCCCTCGCCCTGAGTGCGTGGCTTCCTCGCAGCCTCTCCGCCCGTCCACGCCGCGGCGTCATCGCAGTCGCTGATCATCATGGACGGCCGCTCCTGGCCCACGACCGCCGCGGCCGTCACTACCATCATCACGATGCACAGGCCCATGCACGATGCGCTTGCCCGCCGCACGCGTAGGCACACCATCATCGGCACCTCCCCACTGCTGCTCGGCGTGTCGGGGTGGCCCTTCTCCGCTGGCACACGCCTCCCTTCACGCTCCCGTGCGTGTGAGAGGACACGTCCCGATCGCCGTGGAAGTGACCGGAGACGACGAACCGAGCCAGGGAGGGGTCAGGCATGACCTTCTACGAGAACGCCCTCGAGGCCGATCCCGCGCTCATCCAGCGGGGCATCAACGACCGCCAGAGCCTGCTGCGCCGGGAGACCGAGGACTTCCTGCGCCAGCTCACGCTCGACTATGAGCCTCGCCGGGAGGAGCACTGGGCCCGCGACTACTCCTCCGAGGAGGCCTTCCTGGAGTCGGTGCAGCCGAACCGGGAGCGGTGGCTGGAGGCGGTGGGCGACTTCGGCCCACCAGAGCCGGAGATGCGGCCGGAGGTGGCGCCTTTCGCGGAGAATGACGACTTCGTCGCCCAGTGGGTGACGCTGTCGCTCTACGGGAGGCTGCGGGCGCGAGCGGTCATCGGCGTCCCCAAGACCGGCGAGGCCCCATTCCCGACCGTCATCTGCCAGCACGGCCTGTCATGCTCGCCCGAGCGCACCTTCGGCCTTGCCGACGAGGGCGGGCTGTATCACGCCTTCGCGCGGCGCTGCCTGGAGCACGGCTACGCGGTAATCTCGCCGATGAACATCATCGGCGCCGACCAGCGCGCCCGCTACGAGCGCATGTGCCTGCTGCTGGGGAAGACTCTCTTCGGCCTGGAGATCGCCAAGATCAGCCGGCTGATCGACTACGCCGAGACCCGGCCGGAGCTGGACACGGGCCGCCTGGGCATGTGGGGCATCAGCCTCGGGGGCACCTACACGCTCTTCACCACCCCCCTGGAGATGCGCATCAGGGCCGCGATCATCACCGCGTTCTTCAACCACCGCCTGCGCAAGATGGTCGTCGATGACCCGCGCTACTCCTGCTACCTGTCCACGGCCGAGGAGCATATCTTTGTGCCCGGCTGGCTGCGGGAGTTCTGCGACCGCGACCTCGTCTCGCTGATCTGCCCCCGGCCGGTCATGTCACAGACGGGCAAGGCCGACGGGGTCTCCTGGTGGCCGTGGGTGGTGGAGGAGTTCGAGGCGGCGCGGGAGCACTACGAGCGGCTGGGGATCGCCGAGCGCATCGAGCTGGACCTGCATGAGGGAGGGCACGAGATCCGCGTCGCCACCGGCCTTGGCTTTTTCCAACGCTGGCTCTGACAGGCACGCGTCCCCTGCCCGCGCGCGTGCTCGTACGCGCCGCGTGGCGTTGTCAGTCCGTGAGAGGCTATCCTCGTGCCGTGGCGCGGAACTGCATCCCCGCCAGCTCTGGCCACACCTTCTTGCAGGTGGGGCAGACGACCTGTCCCCTGTCCACAAGCTCGCTGCGCTGCACCACACCGCGGCACAGCGGGTTGGGGCACTTGCCCTCGCTGAGCTGGCGGTAGCGCCGGAACACGCCGAGGCCCGCGGAGCCGATGACGCCGATCATCGCCGCGCCGACGATGCACTGCGCACAGACCCTTAGCGTCCCGGGGCTGAGGAACGCCGAGACCCCTGCGCCGATGCCCAGTCCCACGAAGAGCGCGACCACGGCCTTGATCACGTCGCCGGCAGTGGTCAGCCGTGCCATGCCTTGCAGCATCCGCCTCACCCCTCTGCGTGGTATCTCAACGCTAAGACGAATACGATGACGAACGCAATGAAGCGCCCGCGGTATTCTCGGGCAGCACCTCTATCTCAATATACCCACAGATCCCCCGATATGTTTCGTTAACTCTCGATTAACTGCGGCTCGAAGTCAAGGGCAGGCGCTTACTGAGTCTGGATCCGCGTTGTCGCGGGAACGCGCGGTCCAGGGCGCCCGGAGGCGCGTGGCGCCTCTCCCCCCGGACGCAGCTCCGCCCGCGCCCTGGCAACAACCGCTACCTCGCTCTGGGAGGCCGGCGCCCCCGCCGGCTTGTGGCGCGAAGCGCCACTCGAGCTTTGGCCCACCTCAGTCAAAGGGGCGCGCGGGCGAGGGCGCCCGCGCCCCAGTACCTACCTGGGTTGCGGGCGCCCCACCTGCGACCGACAATCTGAGGCCGCACCCATCGCCTTGACTTTCTTGGCCTTGTCTGATACGGTCTGATACTAGGAGATACGCTAATACACGAGTTGGATCGGTTTGTGGTCATGTCGGTGACCGCCATCCGTCTACCTCAACGGCACCCGGAGGTGTCATCGGTGCGAAGAAGAGGGTTCACGCTCATCGAGCTGCTGGTGGTGATCGCGATTATCTGACTGCTGAAGAATGGGCGTCTCCTGCCGTGGGGCGGGATCTGACGTCTCTCTTTTCCGCCGCAGGGCAGGGACAGGAGCTTCTCCAGATCACGATGTAACCCTCCGCTCCGC
>JAYENL010000175.1:2482-8133 GCA_034722055.1 Armatimonadota bacterium | reverse complement strand
GGCCGGAGCGTCCCGAGCCAGAGCCGGGCCCCGAGAAGCCGGACCTCTACACGGAGGAGCTTGATCCCGACTCGGAGGGCAACGCCCGGCTGTGGTATCGGAACCCGTGGGAGCGGCCGGATGAGGAGCCCGAAGGCGCGGCACCCGAGGCTCTGGGCTGGCATGAGGTGGAGCTGGACGTGCCGGTGTATCCCATGCAGATCGACCGGCTCATCGAGCTGCCGGACGGGCGGCTCCTGGGCACCTGCGATGCCTATCTGGGCAACTTCGTCTACGATCCCGAGACGGGCGAGATGGAGCACCTCGGCAAGATCCACCTCAGCCACTACGCCACCACCGTCGCCGACGGACTGGTCTACCAGTGCGGCTATCCGTCCTCGCCGCTATATGTCTACGACCCGCAGCGGCCGTGGACGGCCAACAAGGGCGGCTTCGGCTCGCCAGCGCCGGCCGAGACCGACCCCGAGAGCAACCCGCGCCTGCTGGTGCGGATGAACCAGTGGGCGCGTACGCATAAGATGTACGGCGGGGCGACGGCCGCCAGTGGCCGCGTCTACTTCGGCGGCAAGCTCATCCGCAACGGTCATGGTGGCGGCATCGCCTGGTGGGACCCGGACCGGGAGGACGGCGGCGGCCTGTGGCGGCCATTCAGCGCCTACCAGATCGAGTGGCTGACCGCGGCGAAGGGCGGCACGCTGATCGTGGCGTCCTCGACAGCAGTGCGCGATGATCTCGACCCGGACTTCACGCCCCAGCAGGGCAAGCTGTTCGTCATCGACGCCGAGACGGCCCAGATCGTGCGTGAGCTCGAGCCGGTGCCCGGCCAGCGGGACATCGGCGGCATCGTTGAGGCGCTGCCGGGCATGGTCCTTGGCGCCTGCGCCGACCCGGAGCAGGAAGATCAGTGGCTGCTGTACGGCGTGGACGTGGCCACAGGCCAGGTGCTGTTCACGAAGCCGCTGCCGGGCAGCTTCCGGCTGGACACGACCACCAACCGCCACGGCGGCAACGAGTACCGCGTGGGGCCGGACGGGAACGTGTGGGCCTACATCGGCGACGTGCTGGTGCGTATCCACCCGGAGGACGTGCGCATCGAGCCCCTCGGCCGGGTCTCACCGCCGGGCAGGATTGCCTTCGCCGGCGAGGACGTCTACCTGGCCGGCACGGAGGAGCTGCGCGTCATCCGAGGGATCGCAGGCCCGTAGCAACGAACAAACGAAACACTAACGGCGCCAGGTTGTTGCCGTTGCCCTGCGGAGCGGCGGGCCTTCGGCCCGCAGGCGGGCGAGGGCGCCCGCCTCCCATGATGATGGTCCAAGAGCGGCCGTCGTGGCACCGGCGTCCTCGCGAGATGCTCCGCATCTCCGGGATGCGCCTAGGGCGCATGGTCGTTGCAGGGCTGGAAGCCCGATCTACGCGCGGAAGCCCGACCTACGCCGGGAGGGGCGACCTACGGGTGACATGTCGCCGTGGGCCTGCGCGTGCTCGGCCGGCACGAGCGGCTCCTGCGCCATCAAGGCAGGTCCTGCGGGCCCTTGCTGGGAAATATGCAGCCGTCCTCGGGCGCCGTCGAGACGGATGGCGCGTTGTGGTGCGATGCCGCGGACGCGAGCCTTGATTGCCGGGAGCGTGCAGCATGGCCATCGACGAGGCAAGCCCACAGACCGGCCGGGCGCGGCTGTTGCGCGAGCTGACGCTGCTGGCGCTGGTGGCCACGGCGGTGTGCAACGTCATCGGCGGGGGCATCAACGTCCTCACCGTCGAGATTCAGGAGAAGATCCCCGGCATCGGCAGTCTGGTGCCGCTGGCCTTCGTGCTCGGGGCCATCCCCGCGCTCTTCGCCGCGCTCTCATACGGCGTCCTGGCCTCCGCCATGCCCCGGGCGGGTGGGGACTACACCTACATTTCGCGCGCGCTGCATCCCTTCCTGGGGTTTATCGCCACGTTCAGCAAGTGGTTCGGCCTGGCCGCGGCCTGCGGCGTCATCGCCTACATGGACGTGACGCTGCTGAAGGCCGCCGCCCTCTACGCCGGGATGCAGGGGGCGGCGACATGGCTGGAGGGCAGCGCCGCCACCGTGTGGCTCCCGCTGGGCATGATCTGGCTCTTCTGGCTGGTGAACCTCGTCGGCATCCGCAAGTACGGCTGGACGGTCATCGTGCTGATGGGGCTGATGCTGGCCGGTGGCCTGGTGGTCATCGTGTACGGCTTCGTGACCCCGGCGAGCGAGAGCGCGCGGGCGATCCTGCAGTCCGGCCACTGGACCCCTCTGGACGCCGCGCCCGAGGCCGGGGGGCTTCCCAAGCTGCTCACGGCCATCAGCGTCCTGTTCTTCGCCTACATCGGCTTCGCGTCGATCTCCCAAGCCGGCGGCGAGGCCCGCGATCCGTCCCGGCTGCTGCCCCGCGCCTTTCTGCTGGCGACCGTCATCATCGCCGGCTACTACATGCTCTTCGCGGCGGGCGTGTACAACGCCATCCCATGGGAACTGGTAGCGCGGATCGCGCCCGCGGAGGGCGTGGACCTGTCGGTGCCGGAGATCATGGGCGTGATCATGCCCCAGTGGCTGGCGGTCTTCGTGGCCCTGATGGCGGCGCTGGCCCTGGCGAATGATATCCCTCCGATCCTGCTGGCGGTCTCCCGCCTGTTCTTCGCATGGGCGGAGGACGGCATCTTCCCAGGCGGGCTTGCGGCCGTCAACGAGCGCTTCCAGACGCCACACTGGGCGCTGACGACCTCGGCCATGGTGGCCTCGCTCATCGCCGTGGGCTGCTATCTGCATGGCTTCTTCCAGGGCATCGACATCGTGGTCATTGCGCTGTGCTTCACCTACATCCTCATCGCCCTGTCGGTGATCACCTTCCCGCGGCACAACCCCGACCTCTACGCCAACGTGGCCTTCCTGCGCAACCGCACGGCCCAGATCCTGGTGGCGGTGCTGTGCATCGCGACTGTCGGTGCGCTGCTCTATACCCAGATCGTGGCGGACCTGAACACGATGGTCGAGAACCTCCACCTGGCTGCGACGGGGGAGACCAGCCTGCCGCTGGCGATCCTGGGCAGCAATGTGATCCTGTGGGTGGTGGTGATGGCCATCGGAGCGGTCATCTTCCAGTACATGTGGAGCAGCAGGCTCCGCGCGGGCGAGGACCCCAGTGAGGTCTTCATGACGCTGCCGGCGGAGAGCGAGGACTACCAGGCTGCGGAGCCCACGATCTGACCGCGGCGGCAGGAGGCGGGGCGGCGCTCGCGGAAAGTGTAGCTATACGGCAGCGATAGGATCGGCGCCACCCGTCCCGAGGGGATCGCGGGGGCCGATACTGAAAGGAGCGAGCCACAATGGTGCGAGTCGGAGTGGCCGGCATGGGGTTCATGGGACAGCAACACTTCACGATCTACCGGGACATGGACGGCGTTGAGCTGGTGGCGGTCTGTGACAAGGAGCCTGAGCGCGTGTCGGAGACCGCATCGAGCATCGGCGGGAACATCGGAGAGGCCACGGAGCTGGACTTGAGCCAGCAGGCCCGCTACCTGTGCTTTGAGGAGATGCTGGACACCCAGGACCTGGACCTGGTGGACATCTGCACCCCGACGTATCTGCATGCGGAGATGGCGGTGGCCGCGCTGGAGGCGGGCAGCCATGTCGTCTGCGAGAAGCCCATGGCACGGACGGTAGCGCAGTGTGACGAGATGATCCAGGCGGCGGAGAGGGCTGGGAGGATGCTGTTCATCGCCCAGTGCATCCGCTTCTGGCCGGAGTACGAGGTGCTGCAGAGCCTGGTGGAGGGCGGCGAGCTGGGCGAGGTGAAGGCGGCGCGCTTCGTGCGGCAGTCGCCCGCGCCCGGCTGGGCCTCCGAGGGCTGGCTGATGGACCCCGAGCTGTCAGGGGGCGCGCTGCTGGACCTGCACATCCACGACGTGGACTTCATCCTCTCACTGTTCGGCACGCCCAACGCGCTCCTCTCGAGGGGCATCAACATCATGAGCGAGGGCGCGCCGGTGGATCACGTGGAGACCACCTACGTCTACACCGACATGGTCTGCTCCGCCCAGGGCGGCTGGGTAATGCCCGACAGCTTCCCCTTCAACATGGCCTACCAGGTGCTGGGCACGGAGGGCCTCCTGACCTTCAGCGTCAATGAGGACCCGCCGTTGCGCATGTACCCCTTCGACGGGGAGCCCTACACGCCCGACTACGAGCCCGGCACCGGCTACGAGAGGGAGCTGGCCTACTTCGTGCAGTGTGTCGAGGAGGGCGTCGCGCCGGAGCGGGTGACCCCGGAGTCGGCGCGGCAGTCCGTGCGCCTGGTGATGGCGGAGGCGGACTCCATCCAGCGCCGCGAGAAGGTCATCATCGGCTGAGCGCTCCCGACACGGTGTGTCTCCGGCGGCCGCTCGTGCCCGGGCGGCCGCCGCTACGCGATGGGGATCTCCTTCTGACCTCGCCATGACACAAAAAAGTCATTTGATACACAAGGATACGGGGGCCCCCGGGGCGAAATGGATGTTGTCGCGCGAGTCAGGGCACTCATATGCTGGCGGGATGGCCTGAGAGGACGGTGGCGCGTGTGAAGCTGCGGCTGGTTGAAGACGCACAGGAGATGGCGGACTCCATCACTCGGTTCAGCGAGGGGGCTCGGGCGCACTCGGATCGAGCGCGGAGGTTGCTGTCTCAGTCCGCGTACTGGGTGTACTTCCCCGCCACCGGCCAGTTCGGCCCATCGAAGTTCGCGGGCTTCGCCAAGATGGACTTCCCCCTCTACGAGCGCATCCTGAGCCTCGACGAGCCACCTGCGATCTTCGACGGGGAGAGGGTCAGGCGGCGAATCGTAAGCATCCTCGACGCGGAGTTCGAGGCCACGGTGCGCATGGGCCTGTATCTTATCGACTGGGCCGACGAGCTCCTGGGCATCCCCGATGTCCTCGCCAGCGTGGATCACAGGAAGTGGCGCTTCGTGCGGCTGCCCGCGGACGTGTCCCCGTGAGAGTATCGTGCCGGGCCCGCTGCAGTCGGAGTTCGGCGCCGGGGGCGCCGGAGGCCAAGCGCAGGCGGCCGATAGAGCCGGGGACAGGAGAGGGAGCGCGATGGAGAGGGCGACGTTCGGGGCGGGCTGTTTCTGGGGTGTGGAGGAGGCCTTCCGGCGCGTGCCGGGGGTGGAGGACACCGCGGTCGGGTACATGGGTGGGGACGTCGAGAACCCCACCTATGAGCAGGTCTGCACCGACCGGACCGGACACGCCGAGGTCGTCGAGGTCACCTATGACGCGGCGCAGATCAGCTACGAGGAGCTGCTGGAGCTGTTCTGGAGCATTCACGATCCCACGCAGGTGAACCGCCAGGGTCCGGATGTGGGGCAGCAGTACCGCTCGGTGATCTTCTACCACACGCCGGAGCAGGAGCGGATGGCGCGACAGTCAAAGCAGAGGCTGGCCGGGTCCGGCCGCTACGACAGGCCTGTCGCCACGGCAATCGAGCCCGCGGAAACCTTCTGGCGGGCAGAGGAGTATCACCAGCAGTACAGCGCGAAGCGCCGAGGCGGGGACCGCTGACCTGACCTGGCCCGCTACGCCACAACAGGCTTCGGACAGGCGCGATCCAGCGCCCGAAGCAGCACCCCCAGATCGGCGCTCTTCTCCACGTAGGCGTCCGC
>JAYENL010000175.1:0-2382 GCA_034722055.1 Armatimonadota bacterium | reverse complement strand
CGAAGCGCCGAGGCGGGGACCGCTGACCTGACCTGGCCCGCTACGCCACAACAGGCTTCGGACAGGCGCGATCCAGCGCCCGAAGCAGCACCCCCAGATCGGCGCTCTTCTCCACGTAGGCGTCCGCAACTGGCGCGTCCACCGTTGCCCTCGCTGGGCATGCCGCAGTCGTTGCTCCCACCCTTCCCGGCCCCCCTTCTCGTACGGAGCGGCGGAGAGCCGTGCTCGCCGGCTGTTTGCAGTTGCCGTACGGAGTGGCGGGCAGCCTTGCCCGCCCGCCATGTGCAGTTCAAGCCGTTACTCCTGACCAGTTTCCCCATCGCCAATGTGCATTGCCGCCGCTGTCCGTAGGGCAGGGATGGCCGCCGCCGTGGACGAATGCATGGCATAGCATGATCCCGGCGTTTGAGAGGGCTGTGGCCGGCCCATGACGGTGGCGTGGCAGTAAGCGAGCCGAAGCAGGCACGCACGCGGACCGCCGCGGAGCCGGAGTTGAGCGCGGAGGCGCTGGCGGCGGTGTGGGCGCTCGCCATCGCCTTCTGCGCCGCCGTCCCGTGGTTGGTCTACGTGCACAGGACCGGCGATCCCGCGGCTGGCTATCTCCCGCCCGGCCCGCTGGCCCTGTTGGCGATCCTCTGCTGGGCCGTGGCTCCGCTGGTGCGGCGCTGGCTGGGGAGCGCCGAGCGCCTGGTGCGGGCCGGCCTTCTGTTCTACGCCCTCACGGTCAGTCTCGGCGGCTTCGCTACCACCTTCACCGTGCTGCAGATCCCACAGATCATCCCGTCGCTTCGTTACTTCGCCACTGCCGCCAACCGGTTCGAGGACGAGGCGATTCCGGCCGTCGCCGACACCCTCATCATCACCAACGAGGTCGCGGCGAGGGGCTTCTTCGAGGGCGGGCGCACGCCCGGGATCCCATGGGACCTGTGGCTGGGCCCACTGGTGCGCTGGGGCGTGCTGGCCTTTCTGTACCTGGTCACCGCCATCGGGATGTTGGGCATCTTCCGGACCCGGTGGATCGAGCACGAGCGCCTCCCCTTCCCCCTCGCCGAGATCCCGCTGTTCGTTGCGGGTCACGGGCACTTCGGCATGGCCGAGGCCAGACCGCGGCGGAATCGCCTGCTGCTGATCGGCATGCTCGCCAGCGGCCTGGTCTACAGCATCAACGCCCTGCACGAGTGGGTCCCGTCGGTTCCCGCCATCCCGCGCAACTTCAGCCTCACGCTGCTGTTCGAGAGCAGTCCATGGAACATCCTGGCGGGCACCTCGTGGTCGCGGGCGTGGATCGACCTGCCGCTGATCGGCATCGCCTACCTGATGCCCTCGGCCATCGCGCTGGGCATCTTCGGCTTCTTCCTGTTGATGGTCGGGATCATGGTGCTCTCCCGCTTCCTGGGCGACCCCACGCTCGGCCCCCTCAGATGGCGCCGATGGGGCAGTCAGAAGGACATCCAGGCCGGCGCCTACGTGGGACTGCTGGCCTTCGTGTTCTGGTCGGCTCGCGAGCAGATCGGAGGCATGGTTCGCGACCTCTGGCGTGACATCTCAGCCCGTGGCTCCGGCTCCCGGCATCCGGATCGGTTCATGCTGGTTGCGTTCGTGCTGGGCCTGCTGGCCATCTGCTGGTGGTGCGTCTCTGCCGGCATCAGCCTGCCGGTGGCGCTCAGCTTCATGCTGGCCACGCTGGCGCTGACCTTCGGGTTCGCCCTGCTGACGGCTCAGTCCGGCCTGCCGTCGCTACAGGTGGACAACTTGCCGGCGCAGTTCCTCACCGCTTTCGTCCCGGCGCGCGACATCGGCCTGCGCAATATGGCCCTCATTGGCTTCTTCAACACCATGTTCTCGTGGTACAAGCGCCACGCGGTGCAGCCGGCCGCCATCCACGGACTGAAGATCGCCGACGCCGAGCGCGTCCCCGACCGCCGCTTCATCACCGCGCTCCTGACGGCCGGGGCCCTCCTGATCGGCGTCAACTCCGTCACGCTGCTGCATCTGGCCTACAACGAGAGCCTCATGCTCAGCACCACGACCCGATGGCATCAGCACGCCGGCGGCATGGGCTCACCGTACTACGGAGTCCTGTGGGCGATGCGCATGATCGACCAGCCCGACCCGGCCCTGAGCTTCCACTGGATGCTGCTCGGCGGCGGCCTCATGTGGGCGCTGCAGCTTCTGTACCGGCACGTGATGTGGTGGCCTGTCCACCCGCTGGGCATGCTGATCCCGTGCGGGTGGCAAATAACGGCGCAGTGGTTTTCGGTGATGATCGGCTGGGCCGTCGGGAGAGCGGCCACCAAGTACGCCGGGCCGCGCAGCTATCTGGGCCTGCGGCCGCTGTTCCTGGGGCTGGTGCTGGGCGGGGCGCTGGCCCAGGCGCTGTGG
>JAYENL010000174.1:0-33027 GCA_034722055.1 Armatimonadota bacterium | reverse complement strand
AGCATCAGGATCGATCCCGCCCGGGCCTCGGGCGGCGCCTCCTGCTCGGTGTTGACCGCAATGGCCGGGCCGCCGTTCGGGTGGCCGTTGGGATGATAGTGGGCCTCGTAGCAGTTGTTGCCGCCACGTCCGTGGGGCGTGACGTCGGCGCGCCACAGCGTCTGCAAGGTGTGCGTGGTCGGGTGCCACTTCAGGTAGTAGACCTCGCCGGGGCCGCGCCCGGTGCACACGAGCATCTCGTCGTATCCGTCGCCATCGTCATCGCAGACGTCAATGTACTGGATGGTCTTGGCGGGCCGGTCGCTGTAAGCGATGAGGGCGCCGCCCGAGTCCAGCAGGAACAGCCCCGTGCCATCGCCCCCGAAGCAGACCTCTCTGCCAGGATGGTCGGTGAAGTTCCCCACAGCGATGCCCCGGTAGTAGGGCCCCCGGGGAACGTCCAGGAACGACCACACCGTCTCCAGGGTCCCGGCGTCCTCATTCCATCGCAGCGCATAGGCCCCCGGCGCCTGCTTGCGCACGGTGAGCAGGATCTCGCAGCTCCCATCATCGTCCAGGTCGCCGGCCGTCACCGCCATGACCTTGTCGCCGCCGGCCACCGGCTCCCGCCACCTCGCGATCATCTCCAGGCCGGCGTCGTAGAACGCAGCGGTGCAGTCCTCGTAGCCCTTGGACCAGCTCACCGCGAAGCGCGGCCCGTCAGGCGGCATGCCCGGCAGCAGGTGGCTGTTGCCGCCGCCCCCGCCGTCGGGAAACGGGCTCTCGAGCCTCCGCACGTGGCGGACGGTGATCACGGGCTCCGCCTCCTCGCCGAGGACGCCGACAATGCTTGCGAGCAGCATGAGGACCATCGGTACGACCGAGCGCACGGACATCATTTCCGCCCATCTCTCTCCGGTTGCGCGCTTCGTCAGCGGCCGCCGGCAGCATCCTGCAGCGCCGCCTCCAGGACCTCGCTGTACATCTCGCTGTGCTCGGGGTCATAGGGGAGCGTCTTCGCCGCGCTGGAGGCGTAGATCCAGTTCCACTGGTAGGCCACGAACAGCTCCCGGAACATGGGCTCGAAGTCCTGGATGGTCTTCAGCTCCGGGTCGTCGCCGGCCCTGGCCTTGATCCAGCTCGTGGCGACGCTGAGGTCGTGGTACGGCGAGATGGTTCCCGCCAGGAAGAAGTGGTCCGGGAACTGCTGCAGCATCGGCGCCATGTCACGGTCCCGGCTGACGATCTTGTCGCGCAGCGCGTCCAGGTTGCGGTTGTAGTAGCCGGGGCTGGTCTCCCCGCCGCACAGGTACTTGCAGGGCAGATGGTGCGCCTTCGCGTAGCGCAGGAAGCCCAGGCTGATGTGCCCCGGAACGGGATAGACCGGGCTATCGCAGCCCGGCAGCGTGGTGGGGCGGTCGAGGCGGCTGAAGAGCGTCCAGATGATGCACTGGGGGTACTCCTCCTCCACGATGCGCGCCAGGTCCTCGCCCACCTTCTCGCACTTGTCGATGACCGTCGCGTAGCTCTCGCCACGCCGCTCGGCAGTGTACTTCACGTGGTAGCTTGGGTAGTTGTTGTAGGCCTCCAGGTCCAGGACGATGCCCGGGGCGTCCCAATGGCGCGCGGCGCGCACCGCGATCCGCCACATCTTCATCATATCGGCCCTGGCGCCGGTCTCGTTATCGAGATCCAGGATGGGGATGCGCTGGAAGTACTCCGGCGGCTCATCGGTGCGGCTGCCGTGGCGCCGCGCGTCCTCGGGAATGCCGATGAAGCGATTGGAGAAGACCCAGGGCCAGAGGTCGATATCCGACAGCTCCCGAGCCCGGTCAAGCTTCGGTTGAACGTCCTCGAAGTCCTCCACGGGCTCAGTGTCGTAGGCGCCCCAGAGGGGCACCGCCACGCCGGCGTAAGCGGAGGCGTTGAGGACCTCCAGCATCTCCAGGTTGTCATTGTGCCACATGCCGGAGGAGTAGAAGGTGATCAGGTTCAGATAGCTGCGCTCTCCCTGCGGCAGGCTGCGGAAGTACTGCTCGCGGCTGTCCAGGACGTGCCCGGCCTCGTCCAGCAGCTCGATGCGCGCGCGGTGGTCGCCAGCCGACACGCCGTGCAGTGACATGTCGAAGCGCTGGAGCTTGTCCTTGACGCGCCAGCGGAAGTCCGACTGCGCGCGACCCGCTGCGTCCATCACGGTGCAGCGGACGGAGTGCCGTTCGGGATCAGGGGTGCCCTCCAGCTTCACGTCAACGACCAGCACGTCGCGCTCGTGGGTCCGGGCGGTGGACGACGCGTCCAGGAAGACCGGGTTGAGCCGCCGCGCCAGGCGCATGTCGTCGATGTAGAACGTGATCCGGTCGCCGTCCTGATACCACTGCTCCGCGACGTAGAAGCCCATGCGGTTGATGCGCGTGAGGTCGATGGAGTGGTCCAGGGGCACCGAGACCTCCTGCCACTCGCCGGGCCTGATGCCGGGGATAGTGTACCATGGGTCGCCCCTGGCCTCCTCACCCTCGGGGAAGAAGCCCACGCGCAGCACGCGGCCCTGGGGCAGGGGATCCTCGGTCTCCGTGTACAGCCAGAAGAAGACGCGATCGAACTCGGAGAGGTCGCGCGGCGGCTGGAGGTCGCGCATCACCATCGGCCAGCCCTTAGGGTACTCCTCGCCCTCGCGCGGCGTCCAGTTCACGTGGATCTCGAAGGCGATGGACTGCTCGCCCTGCCTGACGCGCTCGTCGGTGGCATAGACGGCCGCATCGCGCTGGGTCATGTCGGTCTTGGGATCACCCTTCACCCACGGCGAGGCGTCCTCGAAGTCGTCGAGGGGGACGTACGCGAAGTCGTCTGCGGTCCCAACGACGCAGGCGGCGAGCAGGGCAAGCGTCAGGCAGAGTAAGCGCATGGCGGGGCCTCCTCAGCGGCGATTGGCCGTCGGGAGGTAGATTGACCACAGATGGCGGCGAATCCTGCGATCACCTTACGTGCGCGCGGTAGAGCCAGGCCGCCTCGCGCTTGCGCCGGCCGGCGGCGTCGTAGCCGCCGAAGTAGAGGACGCGGCCCTCGTCACGTCGAGATGGTGGACGCCGAGATCGGCCGCGTGCTGCAGGCACTGGAGGATGGCGGACACGCCGACGACACGCTGGTGATCTTCATCGCCGACCACGGTGAGGGCACTGCGCACCATCGGATGACGCGCAAGAACCAGCCCTGTCAGGAGGCGCTGGCGGTGCCGCTGGTGGTGAGGCTGCCCGGGCAGGTCCCCGCGGGCCGCACCGATGACGCGCACCTGGTCAGCGGCCTGGACGTCACGCCCACCATCTGCGACTACGCCGGCGTGGAGCCCCCGCCCGAGATGCGCGGTCGCAGCCTGCGGCCGGCGCTCGAGGGCGGCAACGCCGCCTGGCGGGACTTCTGCGTGTCCGAGGTGAACACCAACAGCGGGCGGATGGTGCGCACCCAGCGCTACAAGTACATCACCTACGCCGGCGACGAGACCGAGCAGCTCTTCGACATGGTGCAGGACCCCGGCGAGCTGACCAACCTCGCGGACGACGCCGGCTACGCCGATGTACTGGCCGCCCACCGACGGCTGCTGGGAGAGTGGGAGAGTCGGCTTGACGTGGCCCCCGATGTCCCCAACCAGGTGGCCTGGCGTGGCTGAGCGTTACTCGGCGCAGCACGCGGGCCGGGAGATCGCGGGCAAGCAGTGGTGCTCAGGGCGCGATGCCGCGGAGCAGGACGTCCACGAGGCCGTGGACGAAGCCGTCGCGCGCCTGGGGCCAGCCCCGCTTCTCCGCGCGGCGGGCGGCCCGGTGAAGGAAGCCGCGGATAGCCATAAGGATGACCTGGGCGGCCGCCCTCGCCGCCTCCTCGCGCACCTCGCCGCGCTCCGCCAGTTCCCGCAGCAGTCGTCGA
Organism: Armatimonadota bacterium; assembly: GCA_034722055.1. Classification (GTDB taxonomy): domain Bacteria; phylum Armatimonadota; class Zipacnadia; order Zipacnadales; family UBA5352; genus JAYENL01. The sequence goes on along the minus strand of JAYENL010000174.1, from coordinate 29,133 downwards.
ACGCCCCGACGGAAGCGCCGGAACTGCTCGCGGAGCTCTCGCGCCGCCTCGTCATCGCGCCCCGCCTCCTGCCACAGCACCCGCAGCCAGGAGCGGTGCTCCCACCACACGTCCAGGTGGCGGGTGAGCGCGGTGGTCAGGGCCTCATCGGCGGGGCGGTCGGCCAGGTCGTCCCACAGCAGATCGAACAGCTCCGCGGGCCCGAAAGAGCGCAGCACCTCCATGAACAGCTCGCGCTTGGTGGGGAAGTACTTGAAGAGCGCAGCCTCCGACACGCCCCCGCGCTGCGCGATCTCGCGGGTGGTGGCGCGGTCGTAGCCTCGCGTCGAGAACAGCTCCAGCGCCGCGCGGAGCAGCTCCTCGCGCCGGATCTCTCCCTTGCTCCGCGACCGCATGGCGGCCGAACCTCCCCGAGGGTGAATTCGCGCTCACCTGTATAGACCCCCGCGGACGCGAACGGTTCTGCGCAGCCGGCATGACAGTACACAAGCTGGCGCACGCCGCCACCGTCCAGCACCGCTCCTTTGCCGCACGGCCTTCCCCCTCCGGCATGGGGGAGGTACGGAACAGGAACGACGCACGCACAGGAGTGTGCCTGCCACGGGACAGCGGACGGAAAACGGCAACAACCGGCGCGGCACAGGTCCGCGCCCTACAACAGGCGGCGCAGGCAAGGCCTTTTCGTATGGAGGGGCCGGACCACTCTCCGGCCAGCCGTTGGTGGTGGCCGTATGGAAGGGTCGCGCGACGACGGGTGTGAAACACCCGGGGGCGGCGCTGTCGCCGTGGGGAGAGAGCGCAAGCGTCTCCAGGAGGCCGGCCCAACTACTCGTCCTCGCCTCGGAGCTCACGCTTGCGCTTCAGCAGCCGGCCGGTGGTCGTGGCGGCCTCAGCCTCTCGCTCGCGGTCGGGCTCCTCGGGGCGCGGTCGCTCCGGCGCGGGCACCGGCTCGCGCTCAGGCGGCTGCCTGGCCGGCTCCGCGGCCGGCGGGGGCTGTGGTTCCGGAGGAGGAGGTTCGGGGCGCTCCTCACGCTCCTCCCGCGCGGCGCGGCGGGCCTCCAGCAGATGCCCGACCGTGCCCGCCTCCGGGGCGGCGCGCCGGGGACGGAGCCTGGCGAGCGCCGCGCCGACGGCCTCGACGGCCGGCGCCAAGTCCTCGGCCCTGATGACCAGGCGCCGGACCGCGACATCCAGTGGCAGAAGCAGCGCCGCCAGCCACAGCAGGGGGCGCCAGATGTCGGTGTGCGTGGCCGGGAAGGCCTCCGGCGGCGCCAGGGCCTGCTCGGGGCTCTTGATGATCTGCCCGCCGGTCTGCGTCGCGGCCCGCCGGAGGAAGGCCTCATCGGCCTCCACATCGGCGTAGTCAGGCGGGTAGGGCACCGCGAAGCCCAGGCTCTTCTCGGCCTCGAAGCCGCCGGGACCGCGGGCCACGATCCCCGCCACGTAGGCCCCGGAGGCGGTCGCCTCCACGGGGGCCTCGTAGCGGCCGGGGCCGCTCTGAGGCAGCGGCAGCTCCCGCGCCTCGCCGCCGGGCACATCCAGGGTGGCGCGGAGGTCGAGTCCGTTGATGGGCGAGCCGTCCTCGGCGACGGCGTCCACCACGATCCGGGCGCCCTCGGCCGTGCGCTCCATCCGGGGATGCAGCAGGCCGCTGTCGGGCCTGCGCAGCGCCCAGCGCACGGCCTGCGCCCAGAACCTGGTGAACTCCGACCAGTCCAGCCAGTGGGCCCCCCAGTGGGCCTTGGCGTCGGAGGTGAAGGCCAGGCTCCGACCGAGTCCGAACTGCCAGTGCGCCAGCACCGGATCGGCCTTGTGCGACACCAGCGGCGTGCGGGCCAGCTCCTTGCGCGTCGTCGCCACGTAGCCCATCAGCGGCGGCGCCGACGACCAGTCGAAGCCGGCCGTCAGCTCGCTGGACTCGGCATGATGGGGCTGGAAGGTCTCCTCGATGAGCACGGACTTGGCGACCTTCAGGGCCTCGCGGGTGAAGATGCCCTTGAGGTCCCGGGCGCGCTCGGTCAGGTAGTACTGCCCCTGGCCGGCGGCCGCAACGTCCTTGAGGAACGGCACGTGGGGGCCGTCGCCGAAGGCTACGGCGGTGACGGTGATCTTCTCGGAGGCCATCTGCCGAACCAGCGGCACCGAGCCCTGCTGCTGGTCGCAGTCGCTGCCATCGGCCAGCAGGATGATGTGCCGCACCGGGGACTTGTCGGGGCTGAGGACCTGGTAGGCCGCCTGCAGCGAGGGGAACACCGAGATGCCGCCTCCGCCCGCCCGTACCGAGCGGATGTCCTGCTTGATCGCCTCGCGGTCGGTGAGCTTGCGCAGCGGCGCCACCTCAGTGGGCGCCGGGTCACTGGCGACGAAGCCCACCGCATCGTAGGGCTGCAGCAGGTCCACGATGGCGCAGCCGGCCTCCGCGGCCAGCTCGATCTTCTGATAGCCGTCCTCCATCATGCCCATGCTCCCCGAGGTGTCCATGACGATGAGCACCGCCGCCGCCGGGAAGCTGCGCTGCTTGGTGACGTCCATGCTCACCGGCAGCGCCTCCTCGACGGGCGAGCGATAGTACCCGCCGGCCCCGAAGCCGTACTCCCCGCCGATCATCCCCAGGCCGATGCCCCGGTCGCGGGTCCCGTTGCGCAGCATCTGCATCTGCTGATAGGTCATCGCCCAGGAGGGGTAGTCGGAGAGAAAGACGGCGTCCCAATCCTCCAGGTCCGCTGCGTTGGTGGGCAGCGACGGCGCCCCGCCGACACGCACCTCGATCTCCTGCAGCTTCAGCGCCCGCTGCAGGGCCTCGACCTCCTGGGGGCTCGCGTCCACGACGAGCACCTTCGGCTCACCGCGGACGCGCACGAAGCCGGTGCCGATGTTGTTCTCCGACAGGCCGTCGCCCTCACCCTCCAGCACCACGTCCACGCGGTGAAAGCCCGGATCGGGGATCGATAGCGGCAGCGTGAACGCCCGGCGGCCTGCGCCGAGGGTCACCTCCTGCGTACGGACCGGCTCGTCATCGACCAGCACGGTCAGCCGGGCCTCCGCCGGCGAGCTGCTGCGGACCTCCACGCGCGCCTGGAGGGGCTCGTCGCGGCGGGCCTCCGAGGGCACGCTGACGTCCGTCACCAGCGCGTCGCGCTGGCTGCGGCTGTGCAGCGGCAGCACGTCCACCGTCACCCGCCCCGCCTCGGCCGCCAGGAGCTGCTCGCGGGCCGCTCCCAGGTTCTCATTCCCGTCGCTGCACAGCACGATGCGCCCGGCCGTCTCCGGGGGGATGAGCCCCAGCGCCAGGCGCAGCGCGCCCGCGATGTCGGTGTTCCCGCCGTCCAGGCTGGCGGTGACGTGCACGTCGTCGGGCCGTACGAGGGACTCTGCCTCCACCATGGCCTGCCGGCCGAAGACCACGAGGGCGCAGCGCTGGCCGGGGCGCCGGTGCGCGAGCGCCTGGCGAACCAACTCGTAGGCCCGATCGCGCTCCGCGTTGGGCACGCTGTGCGAGGCGTCAACCGCGAAGACCACCGTGAGCTTCTCCGCCGGCCGCACGAGCTGCGCTCCGGCCAGGGCCAGGACCAGAGCCAGCACGATCACCACCCGCACCGCCCACGCCACCGCCAGCCGCCAGCCGAGCAGGTCGGCGTAGCTGCGGCGCGCGGCGTGCCACAGCGCTCCCAGCAGCACTGGGAGCGCCAGCAACCATTCGGGCCTCGCGAAGGTGATAGTCATGATTCAGTACCGGCGATGATAGAGATACCACTCGGCGACCAGCGCCACCAGCGCCAGGCTGGCCAACCAGGGCCAGAGATGGCGCTCGGCAGCCAGGCCGCGCTGGGCGGAGGCCACTGTCCGGCCGCCCAGCTCCAGCGTGGTGCCGGGCGCGAGGTCGGACTCGTCGGGGTCGCGCAGGTCCACCGCCCACCGCCACTGCCGGTCCCCAGCGATGAGCCGGTAGTCGCCGACCCGCTCGGTGGCCCCCAGGACGATCTGCTCGCCCCCGGCCTCGACCCGGTGCCTGCGGCCGTCCGGCGTCACGAGCGTGGCCGCCGTGACCGCCACCGGCGCGGCGAAGCGCAGCGTGTCCCCCGGCCGCACCACCTGGACCTCGCCCTCCCGCCGCAGCTCACCCAGCCAGCGCACGGCGTTGCTGAGCAGCACCGGGAAGCCGACCCTCAGGGGCAGGTCCGAGTCCAGCAGGTCCCAGCCTATGGCCAGCCCCCGGAGCCCCTCCCTCTCCAGCGCCACCGCCACCGGGGCGTCACCGGCCCGGGCGATGACCTCCCCGTCCAGGCCCGGAGACAGCCGCCGGGCCTCGGCGATGCCGATCGCCCGGAAGTTCACGTAGCGAAGCGCCGGGTGCTCCTCATCCCAGGTGGTGATCGCCGGGCCCTCGATCCGCTCCACGCTGGCGGCCAGCTCCGGCCAGCCGGTGGCGGCGATCATCATCACCGCCCCCCGCTCGGGCGGCTCCGGCACTGGCGCGCGGTCGAAGATGACGACATCGTACTCCTCGTAGGCGGCGCGAGCCTGCTCCGCCGAGAGCGTGTCGGCCCGCAGCACGTGCAGGCCGGGCTGGATGACCAGCGCCTGCTCCAGGAACAGATTCTCGGGCCCCACCACCAGGACGCTGCGGGCGCCCGATGGGATGGCCTGCGCGAAGGCCACGTTGTCGGCCGCCAGGTCGTCCTCAGCCGCCAGCTCCGCGCGCATCAGGCCCGGCTCGGTAATTGCGGCCTCCCAGCTCTCCACCCTCTCGTCGTCGGCTGGCAACTCGATGCGCCGGGCGTCGATGACCTCGTCCTCGTGGTAGATGGCCAGCTCACAGTCCATGACCGTGGGGGCGTAGTTGCGCAGCCGCAGGAAGAGCTGGCTCTCCGCTCTGCCGGGCGGGCGGGAGACCTCAAAGGCCAGGATGGCGACGTTCCGGTTGCGCTCCCCCACCGCGATGAAGCGCACGTCGGCGCCGGGTACATCCGACAGCTCGCCAAAGCCACCGTCGCTGATCAGGTAGACCGTGGACTCGGAACGCTTCGCTGCCAGGCTGGCGCCGAGCATGAGTCCGTCGCGAACGTTGGTGGCCGCGTCCGTGGGCTCCACCCGCTGCAGCGCGCGCAGCAGCCGGCGGTCGTCGCCGGTCATCGGCACCGCCACGGAGGGACGCGCGCCGCAGACGATCAGCGCCGCCTCGTCGCGACGGCCCATGGCCGCCACGATCTCCCGGGCGCGGCGGCGGGCCTGCTCGAACCGCGAGCCCTCCACGTCGGTGGCCCTCATGCTCGCGGAGGCGTCCAGGACGACGACGACGGTGCGGTCGGGCAGTCGCCGGGCCATGAAGAACGGGGCCGCCAGGCCCACCACCACCGCGGCGAGGGCCAGCAGTTGCAGGAGCAGCAGGAGGTTGGGCCGGAGGCGCTGGAAGGGCGCGTTGGCCTGCACGTCATCGACCGCGCGCCGCCACAGGAAGACCGAGGGGACGATCTGCTCCCGCCGCCGCAGCTTCAGCAGGTACAGCAGCACGATGATGCCGCCCAGCGGCACCAGCGCGAAGAGCGCGGCCGGCGCCAGCATCTCCAGGCCGCTCACTGCACCACCCCCACCCGGCGCAGCGAGCGCAGGATGACATCCGCCAGCGACTGGTCGCTGGTCGTGAAGTGATACCAGAAGCCGTAGCGGCTGCAGGCGCCGCGCACGGCGTCGAGGAACTCGTCTCGCGTATCGCGGTACTGCCGCAGCACCCGCGCGCCCATGGTCAGCTCCCGCTCCGCTTCCGTCTCGGAGTCCACCAGCTTCAGGTCGCCCTGAAGCCGCGGCTCGACCTCCTCCGGGGCGAACACCTGCAGCACGCAGACGTCACCCTTCGCCGCCGCCAGGCGGCTGATGGCCTGCTCCCAGTCGTCGGTGAGCATGTCCGAGATGACGAAGACGACGCCCGGCGCGGGGCGGGTGCGCAGCAGGGCCTCGGCGGTGTCGGTCAGCTCGGTCTCGCCTCCCGGCTCCAGGGCCGACAGCCAGCCGAACATCTGCAGGGCGCTGCCCCGCCCGCGGAACTGCCTGGAGCGCTGAGTGGCACCGTCGGCGCGGCCGTAAAGCTGCACGCGGTCGCCGCCGCAGAGGCCCATGTATCCCAGGGCGGCGGCCGCCCGCACCGCCCAGTCGAACTTCGTGGGCCGCCCGAAGTCCATCGACGCCGAGCCGTCCACCAGGGCGTAGACGTGCAGGTCCTCCTCCTCGTGGAAGAGCTTCAGGAACAGCCGCTGCAGCCGGGCGTAGGCGTTCCAGTCGAGGTAGCGCAGATCGTCGCCCGGCGTGTAGGCGCGATAGTCGGCGAACTCCACGGAGGTCCCGCGGCGTGCCGAGCGGCGCTCGCCCTTGGTGCGGCCCACCAAGATGTGCCGTGAGGCAATGGCCGCCCGCTCCAGCCGCCGCAGCAGGTCTGGAGGAAGCAGATATTCGCGCTCCGCCTCGGCACTGTCGGATCGTCTCATTCGCGGATCACACCGGCACGTCGCGCTGGCTGCGGGCCTCCAGCGCCTCGATGGCCTCGCCGATGAGGTCGTCGGGGTCGATCTCCTCCGCCTGGCCCTCGAAGTTGAGCACCAGGCGGTGCCGCAGGGAGGGCAGCGCGGAGGCCTTGATGTCCTCCACCGCCACGTTGAAGCGCCCGTCCATCAGCGCCCGGACCTTCCCCGACAGCAGCAGCGCCTGAGCGCCGCGGGGGCTGGCCCCGTAGCGCACGAAGCGCCGCACGGACTCGGGCGCCTCCTCGTTGTCGGGATGAGTCGCCAGCAGCAGGCGCAGCCCGAACTGCTGCACGTGCGTGGCCACCGGCACCTGCCGGGCGATCGCCGCCAGCGACAGGATCTCCTCCCGATTCGCCACGCGCCGGGCGTGGGGCATCTGAAGCCCCGTGGTGCGGTTCATGATCTCGTGCAGCTCATCGAGCGATGGGAACTGCACGCGCACCTTGAACAGGAAGCGATCGAGCTGAGCCTCCGGCAGCGGGTAGGTGCCCTCCATCTCGATGGGGTTCTGCGTGGCGAACACCAGGAAGGGCTCCTGCAGCTCGTGCGTGGTGCCCGCCACGGAGACGGAGTGCTCCTGCATGGCCTCCAGCAGCGCCGACTGGGTCTTGGGCGTGGCCCGATTCACCTCGTCGGCGAGGATGACGTTCGCGAAGATCGGCCCCTGCTGGAAGCGGAACTCGCGCTCCCCCCCGGGGCCCTCCCACAGGACCATGGTGCCGGTGATGTCCGCGGGCATCAGGTCGGGGGTGAACTGGATGCGGGAGAACTGCAGGTCCAGGGCCTCCGAGAGGGTGCGCACCAGGAGCGTCTTGCCCAGCCCCGGCACGCCCTCCAGCAGCACGTGCCCGCCGGCCAGCAGCGCGATCAGGGTGTTCTCCACCACGGACTCGAGCCCCACGATGACCGTGCCGACCTCGGTGCGCAGGTCATCCACGAGCTGCCGGAAGCGCCCGGCCTCCTGCTCGGCGCGCTGCTGGGCCATCTCCTCGTGCTCAGCCATCGTCTCGCTCCTCCGCGGCGGAATCGTCGGGGGCCGGCTCGGCCGACTGCAGGGACTGGAAGTACTGCCGCACCGTGGCGCGGTAGGCGGGCGGGACCTCCTCGCGCTCCAGGGCGTCCTCGGCAGCCCGGGAGTAGTCCCCAATGACCTCGTAGTAGGGCACGCGCGAGGGCGCCACCTCGTCCGGGGCGCCGCGCACGGGCACCGGCGAGGTGTAGGCCTCACCGCCGGGCCGCACGTGCGAGCGCACGGCCTCCGGCGAGGCGTCCACGTCCGCCTCCCGCGGCGCGTACAGCGACGCTCCGGGAGTGCCCGGCGGGATGGACTGGCGGCTGCCCCTGTCTGGGCCGATACCCATCCCTGCGCGGCCTGAGCACGTGCCTCTGAGGCCCGCGCAGCAGCCGCCGCAGCACTTCCCGGCGCGCTTCAGGGCCTCGCGGAACTCCACTGCCTTGAGCTCACCGAACCGGCCCAGGCAGGCCGCCGCCCCCTTGCAGTCGCCCGCCTTCATGCACTCGCCGGCCTTCTTCAGGCACTCGGCCAGCTCCGCCAGCTCGGTGTCGCTGAGCTTCTCCGCCAGCTCCGCGAGGCGCTGGGCCAGCTCTCTGGCCTCCTCCTCGGTGAGCTGCCGGTCGCCGCCGGCCAGCATTCCCTGCAGCGCCTCCAGGCCCTCGAGGGCCGCCGCCCAGTCCTCGGCCTCCAGGGCCACGGAGAGCGCGTCCAGCAGTGCCGAAGGCGACAGCGCGGCGCCCATCTGCTCGGCGGCCGTCTGCATCTCAGCGCCGATCTTGCGCATCTGTTCGGCGGACTTCGCCTCCCGGGCCTGCTCGGCAAGCTCTCTCATGCGACGCTCCAGCTCGCGCTCGCCGCGCTTGCTCGCCCGCTCCGCCAGCTCTCTGGCCTTGCGCGCCAGCTCCTGGCGACCGCGCTGGCCGATCTTGCGGGCGGTCTCCCGCGCGGTCTTCAGCGACGGCTGGCGGATGCGCTGCTCCAGCTTCTGCAGACGCTCCTGCATGTCATCCAGCTCCAGCAGCGCCTGGCGCTTGTCGAGCTTGCCGCGCCGGAGCTGCTGGGTCAGCCGGCGCAGCTCTCGGGAGACCTGCTCGATCTCCTCGTCATCGGTCTCCTCGGCCTCCTCCTCCAGCTCCCTGGCGGCGGGCTCGAGCTCCCGCGCGATCTCGCGCAGCTCCGCGCGCTCCTCCCGCTCCTGGCGGGACAGCAGCAGCGGGGGGATGGGGCCGAGCTGCACGGCCAGCAGCGCCACCAGGCCCCCCGCCGCGACCTTCGCCGCGCGGTCGAAGCGCAGCGGCCAGGCCTGCAGCGGCCGGATGGCCGAGAGCATCCGCACGGCGTCCATGACCTGCGCCCGCTCCATGCCCGAGGGCCGGTCGCCGGCCGACAGCTCGATGGCCGTCGCCATGCGGTCCCACAGGCCGGCCCTGCGGTCGGCGCTCATGGCCATGAGGCGATCCGACAGTGGCCAGATGAGTGCGGCGAACAGCGCCGCGGCGCAGGCCAGCGCCAGGGGCATGAGCACATCCTGCGCCGAATGCGTGATGCCGTAGAGCCGCCCGGCGCCGTAGATGAGTACCATGGCGATGGAGGCCACTGCCACACCCAGTATAGCGAGGCGCACGAACAGCAGAGCTCGGACCCACAGACGCAGCCACCTCAGCCGGCCGCGCAACGCTGCCTGAGCGGCATCCAGTGAGATCAGCGCCGAGGCATCAACCGCCACTCGTCCTCACCTCCGGCTTACGTCCTCTCCCGCCGGGCGTAGATGTTAGCAGCCAGCACCCACAGCGTGGCCGCCACCGTCAGATACAGCCACAGGAGGATCGAGCACACGTAGCCCTGCAGGTCCCTGGCGGGCGTGGTAGTGCCCGGGGGGGTCGCGGAGTCAATCAGGCTGCGCGGGACCGTCTCTTCGACCATCGATGCCGCTGCCAGGTAGGGGTTGACCAGCAGCAGCGTCCCCGACCCGGCGTTGGACATCTTCACGATCAGCGGTCCGGCGCGCGCCGCCACGATCACCAAAAGCACCAGGAAGGCCACCACCAGCACCGTGCGCCCGGCCCACCTGCCGCGCAGCGCCGGCACGCGCTGGACGACCCATCGCGCCAGCAGCGCCCCCAGCCACGCCGTGGCCACCACCGGAATGCCCACCAGCACCACCGCCGCCGTTGGGCCCATCTGAGTCCGGGTGTGGCCGCTCACGACGGACATCCACGCGAAGATGACATAGGCGCTCAAGGCGGTGGCCACGGCCACGCCGATGAGCGTCCCATAGGTCGCCACGATGGCGGTCAGCGAGCGCTGGCACGTGGCCGACAGCAGCACCCCCAGCGCCGACACCCACGCTGCAGTGGCCGCCATTATCAGGTAGGCGCGCAGGACCTCCGTGGGCGACACGCCGCCGAGCATCAGACACCAGGCCGCCAGCGGCACCGTCGTGGCCAGCAGCACCACCCCGAAGGCCAGCACCACCAGCAGCTTGCCGGTCACCACGTCCCAGGGCGAGAGGAGGGTGGCGCGCAGCATCTCCAGCGTCTGCTTCTCGCGCTCGGCGGCGATGGTGGAGGCGGCGTAGGCCGGCAGCGCGAGGAAGATCAGCGTGATCTGCGTGTAGACCAGCCAGTGCAGGGCCGTCCGGCCCAGGTCCCGCATCATCCTCGCCGAGTAGGCGTGCTGCGCAGCCAGCTCGAAGCCCACGGGCAGCAGCATGGCGCCGGAGGCGACCAGGACGTACAGGAACAGCAACAAGAATGCCCGCCCGACACGCATGCGCAGCCGCAGCTCGTGCAGCGTCACGCAGGGGTTGAACCCCAGCGTCGCGTGCAACGCCCGATCCAGCGCCTCAACCATCGGCGCCCAGCCCCCGCGTGGAGCGCACGTAGATGGTCTCCAGGTCGATCTCCTCCTCGGCGAAGCCCCGGACCTTGAAGCCCGCCTGCACCAGGGCCGTCAGCACCTGCCACTCCTGCCCGGCCTCGCCGTGGTAGACGGCCTCGATGCGGCTGTCGTGCTCCACCACCGAGGCCACCGCCGGCAGCGTCGTCAGGAACTGGCAGGCCTCCACGGAGCGCTCGCAGACGTCGATGAGAAGCTGCTTGCCGCCCGCCAGTTGCGCGGAGATGTCCTCCACCGCGCCGGAGGTGACCAGCTCCCCCTCCTCGATGATGGCGATCTTATTGCACAGCCCGGCGAGCTCGGGGAGGATGTGCGAGGAGATCAGCAGCGTCTTCTCCAGCTTGCACAGCTCCCGCAGCAGCTCGCGGACCTCCATGCGCGCCCGGGGATCCAGCCCGGAGGCCGGCTCGTCCAGCAGCAGCACGTCCGGGTCGTGCACCAGGGTCTTCGCCAGGCAGAGCCGCTGCTTCATTCCGCGGGAGAGGGAGTTGACGGAGTGGTCGCGCCGCGGGCCCAGGTCGGTCAGCTCCAGGACGTCGCCGATCAGGCCCGGTCGCCGGCTGCGCGGCACGCGGTGGGCGGCGGCAAAGAAGTCCAGGTACTCCCACACCATCATGTCATCGTACATGCCGAAGAAGTCGGGCATGTAGCCCACCCGCGCGCGCACCTCTTCAGGCTCCTCCAGCACGTCGTAGCCGGCCACTCGAGCGGTGCCGGCGTTGGGCTCCAGAAGGGTGGCGAGCATGCGGATGGTCGTGGTCTTGCCGGCCCCGTTGGGGCCGATGAAGGCCACGGCGTCGCCACGCTCCACGGTCAGCCACAGGTTGTCCACCGCGGTCAGGTCACCGTATCGCTTGGTCAGCCCCCGTATCTCGATCATGGCCGCTCCCTCAGAATGCGTCAACACGCGCGCGCAACGAAATGTCTCGTAGGTTCACCGGCTGGTTCACCGGCCCTCCGGGCGCTTCCACGCGGATCAGCACCCGTCCGTCGGCGGTCATGCACTGCCCCGGCCGCCGAACGGTGCTGGCGCCGGTGATGGCCTCCCATCGCTCCCGGCGGAAGTTGTAGGCCGAGACGTCGGCCGGGCTGGAGGGCGAGTCCAGGACCGTATTCACCTGCATCCCGGTGGCCCGCACCCCCTCCGGGCCGGTGGGCGCATCGAACTCGAAGATCACCGCGCCGCCGGCCTGTATTCCCGCCAGCGTCTCATGCCACTCGCCGCGCAGGTCCACGGAGCCGGTCGCGACGCTGGCCCGCCGCTTCATCAGCCAGCCCGGAATCAGGATGCTGTTTGCCGGCGCAAGCTGGGCGGGCAGATGCACCACCAGCACCGCCGCATCGGTGGTCCGCGCGCGTCGGCCCACGAGCGTCACGGGAGTCAGGGACTCCTCGCACAGCGCCACCAGGAGGGGCTCCTGTGAGGGACCGCCGCGAGCTGTCGGTCCCATCCCCGGAGGGCCAGGGTACCCGGAGTAAGTGTAGTAGTAGGGGCGACCCGAGCGGCTGAACAGCTCCCCCATGGCGCGGTCGGCCAGTGGGGCGTTGAGGTCATCCGCGGCCGTGCCGATCGTTGACTGGTGGGCGAAGCTGAGCGTCGTGTCCGCGCCCGGAGGCAGCGACTGGGTCTTGCCGAGGTTGCCGGCCCGCTGGATGCCGCAGCGCGCCAGGCGCAGTCGCGTCCCGTTGCGCACATGGGCGGTCAGGGTCTTGCCATCGTAGACGAAGTGGCCGGTGATGGCGCCGCCAAGCTCCACCAGATGGTCGGCGCGCACCACGCGGGTGCTCCACATGTTCACCGGAACCCCCTGCACCGTCCAGCGGGGGTCCTGGACAACGTTCAGCCCCTCGCGCCCGCCCACCTCGGTGCCGCGAGCGCCGGCGGGGATCTCGCCCAGCTCCAGGTCATAGCGCGTCTTGGTGGGCGAGAAGATTCCAATGTAGCTGGTCGCTCGCGCCAGGCTCTGGCCAGCGCTGCTCTCCACGATGGCCACGCGGTTGAGCAGCGTGCGGTGGCCGCGGAGGGCGAAACCGGTCCCGTAGGCGGCGACGACGAAGATGAGGATGATGGCCGGGGTCGTCAGCCACGCCAGCTCTCGGCGCCCCAGCCTGACCACGACCGCGTAGTTGATCGGCACCAGCACCACGATGTAGGCCGCCAGGAAGCCCAGCATCAGCCACACCGAGGGCAGCGCCGACGCCCGGCTGTGCACCGACGCGGCGGCAAGGCCGTAGTCGGCGCTGCCGTCGTACTCCGCCGGGCCGAGGCTGGCGAGCACGCCGGACCGCAGGCTGGTCATGTCGGCGCGGTGGGACAGCAGCCACCGCCACATCGCGATCTGCCCGTCCCAGTAACGGATGGGCTCGGCCGTGTAGTCGAAGGCGGTCATGATGACGCGCCCGCCATCGACGCGCATGGAACTGACCAGCGGCGTATCGCCCTCAGCCACCAGGACCTGCGCGCCCTCGCGGAGCGCCCCGTCAGCGACCAGCGCCGCCCGCCGGGGGGGCGGAGGCACGTGCCAGCAGGAGTCGAGCGCCGAGAGGTCCTGGATGGTGCGGGTGCCCGACACGCGCATCGGCAACAGATCCGCCAGCGGGCCATCCGCGAGCATAGGGGCCTGGGCTCCGCCCGGGACCACCAGCGTCCCGCCCAGGCGCACCCATCTGCGGAGGGCCTCCAGCTCCGCCTCCGACGCCCCGTCCAGCCGGGCCTGGGTCACCACCACCACGTCTACGCCGTCCCAGCCCAGCCACGCCTCGGGGAGCTGCCCCCACTGTCCGCGCCCGATGTGAATCTGGCCGGACCCTGACGCAATCAGCATGTAGCCAGACGGAGAGACATCGGAATCATCCGACGGCAGCTCCAACGCCGGCGCTCCCTGCAGAAAGGCCAGGAGCGAGGGCTGGTCGCCGATGACGACCATGGACACGTCATCGTCCGAGAGCCGCCTGGGAGGCTGGACGCCCTCAGCGGCCGCGCCGCCGCCTACCTCCAGCACCACACGCCGGAGGCTGTCGGGGTCGGGGAAGTAGATGGTGTAGGCCTTCTGCGCGCCGCTGGGCAGCTCCACGGGGACCGAGTAGCGATGCGGGGCGAGGTTCGGCATGTTGCGCCCAAGAGGCATGTAGATGCGGCCGGAGCGGGACGGACCGGGGTTGCGCAGCTCCACCCGCACTGGCGTCCAGCAGCCACGATGGCAGCCCCCGCCGAAGCCCGCCTCAGCATGCCAACTGACCTCCTGAGCCGGAGAGCAGAGAGGCAGGGCGAGGATCGACAGGGCCACGAGCAGGCTGTGCCGGGGCACCTGACGCACGGCAGCACCCCCCGGTGCACGGCGGTAATGGTCCTTCAATTCTATGATTTCCCGCTAGCGTCGTCAATGATACTGTGTCTCGGACGCCCTTATTTCGTCTACCATTGGCAGCCGGATCGCCTCCCGGGCCGACACGCAGGCCCCAGTGGACACGTCCTCTTTCTCTGATGGAATCCGGCGCCGATCGGTTCCATGACGAGGACCCCGCGCCCAGACCGGCGAAATCCCGCACATCCACTAACGGAAGCACGTAGAGCCGACGGGCCTGGAGGGAATCATGTCGCACCTTCGAGCTGTCCTCACCGCAATGATGATCGCGACTGCGGCGGTCGCGTCTCACGCCGCAGCGGACTATGACTTCACGGAGTGGCCGCCCATGGACTACTTCGTCGCAAGCCTGGTCGATGACATTCCCGCTCACCTGGAGGCGTATCACCCCGAGACGGGCCGCTTCGGCACTGAGCCCTGGGTGTGCCGGGACCAGAACCGCATCTTCCCCCTGGCGGTGGCCTGGAGCCTGGAGCACCCCGACAACCCCTACTACCACGATGAGGAGGTACTGACCGCCATCGCCGGAGGCGGTGAGGCCCTGGTGGATGCGCAGGACGAGCAGGGCAGGTGGCGGTTCGACAAGAAGGACGGCTCCTACTGGGGCCAGATTCACATGCCCTGGACCTACAGCCGCTGGGTTCGCGCCTACCAGCTCGTCGGCGACGCCCTGCCTGAGGAGTCGCGCGAGCGGTGGAAGGAGGGGCTGCTGCTGGGCTTCAAGGTCATGGCGCAGTACTTCCCGGACAGTGGGGTCCACAATATCCCCACGCATCGCGCCATGGCCCTGTACATCGCCGGCGAGTGCTTCGGCGAGCAGGACTGGAAGGACCGGGCCCGGCAATTCATGGCGAAGGCCGTCGGCGAGCAGGACCCGGTGGGCTTCTGGTCGGAGCACTCCGGTCCGGTGGTGGGCTACAACTGCGTGTACATCGATGCCATGGGCATCTACTTCCACCACTCGCAGGACCCGGTGGTGCTCGACGCGCTGGAGCGGGCGGCGAGGTTCCACGCCTCCATCCTGTGGCCCGACGGCAGCGCCGTGGCGGCCATCGACGAGCGCCAGATCTACCACGGCGGCGTGCGCGTGGGCGACGTGGGCTTCACCCACACCCCGGTGGGCCGGGGCTACATGCTGGCGCAGCTTGAGCGCTACGTCGGCGAGGACGAGAGGCTCATGGACGGCGACAGCGCCGCGTCGATGATCCTCGCCGCCGGGGACGGCGAGGTGGTCATGCCCGAGGACCTGGGCGAGGGCGGCGTCATCGTTCTCGGCGAGGACGACGCCCTCATCCGGCGCGGGGAGCCCTGGAGCTGGGCGCTGTCGGCCTACACCGCGGAGGTTTCCGACAGCCGCTGGATTCAGGACCGCCACAATCTCGTGGACGTCTTCCACTCAGAGCTTGAGATGGTCGCGGGCGGTGGCAACACCAAGCTGCAGCCCTACTGGTCCACCTTCACGGTCGGCGATCCCACGTTGCTGTCTCACACCCCGGGCGATGAGAGCCCGGACTTCACGCCGGACATCGACCTGCTGTGGGTGCCCACTCAGGCCGCGGCCAGCCGGGACGATGAGGGCACGCGCCTGGACGCGCGCTACAGGGACGTCGAGTGCTCGGTGGAGGTCCGCCCGGACGGCGACCGCCTGCTGCTGAGCTACCGCGCGGAGCCGGGGAAGCAGGTGGAGGGGCACCTGCCGCTGATGATGCGCGGCAGCCAGCTTCAGCTCGCCTCCGGGGAGCAGTTGCGCCTCGGCGATGAGCCCATGGAGATCGGCCCCGACCGCATCGGCGAGTGGCTCATCTACAGCGACCTGAAGGTCACTGTCCCCGAGGGCTGCTCGCTGCTGTGGCCCGCGCGGCAGCATAACCCGTACACCAAGGACGGCCACTCCTCCCTCAGCCACGCCAAGCTGGTGCTGGTGATGCCCTTCGAGGAGACCGATGAGCACACCGTCGCGCTGGAGCATCAGCCGCCGGAGCCCTTCCAGGGCCTGGAGTTTGACGCCAGGGAGCTGCCCGTGGAGATCGCCGAGGGCTGCTACACCAAGCGCCTCGACGGCCTGGGCTCGCAGCTTCTGGGCGGCGCCGACCCCGGCGACTGGATCACCTTCACGCTGCCGGAGGTGCCGGCCGGGAGGTACGAGCTGCTCGGCCACTTCGTCCTGGCCTACGTCTACGGCATCGTGGAGGTGCTGGTGGACGGGGAGAGGGTCGGGGACGAGTTCGACGCCTGGTGGACGGGCGTGGATAAGCGGGGCGAGATCGTCTCATTCGGAGAGGTGGAGCTTGATGAGGGGGCCCACGAGGTGACGGTCCGCGTCGTCGGCCGCGGGGAGAGGGCCGAGGACGAGATCATCAGCGTGAAGCGGTGGCTGCTGCGGCCGCTGGATTGATGTCGCTGGGACGGGGTAGGAGTCGATGCGCGCAGTCGGCCTGTCCCTTCCGGTCCGGGCTGCATGCAAGTCCATGCCTATCGTCTGTATTGACGCCGGCGGTGTTCGTGGAGGGGCCGCCTGAGGGCGCTCCGCAGGAGCGCGCGAAGCCCGCGGGACACGGCTGGGCCGGCTTCGGCTCCAGCAAACGGCCTGGAGCCTCAGACGGCCCCTCCGTACGGCAAACGGCCCGACAATCGCCGCTCGCCACGATGCGGGTGAAGGCAGGTCGGCCCTGGAGGGATCCTGATGTGGCGAAGACAGCTCGTGAGCGTACTGGCCCTGATCGTCTCGGCGGCTGCCCTGGCCGAAGAGCCGATCGAGCTGGTCAATCCGGGCTTCGAGCAGACCGAGGGCGAGACCGTCGGCGAGCCCTCGCCGGACTGGGAGCAGGAGGGCGCGCCGCCGGGCTGGAGCGTGTGGTACGGCAGCACCGCCCGGGCCTCGGACGCGGTCATGACCTGGACAGCGAACGCCGCCCGCTCGGGAAGCCGCTCGGTCTCGGTGCGCAGCGCCAGAGGGCCAGTGGTGATCATGCAGCAGGTGCCGGTGGAGCAGGGGGAGGTATACGTCCTGCGCGCATGGGGCCGCACCAACGACCCCGCCTCCACGGTGCGGCTGGCCGCGCGCTGGAAGAAGGCTGACGGCTCCTGGGCCACCAGCGCCATGCAGCACACGGAGCTGGGGGGCCGCGCGACCGCCGGCGGGTGGCATCAGCTCGAGCTGGTGGTTCAGCCCCCGCAGGGCGCCGACTTCGTGGTGGTCATGCTCACCGGCCAGGATCAGGGCCCGGAGGATGTCTGCTGGCTCGACGACGTGAGCGTCGCGCGCATGACCGGCGAGGACCTCTACGTCGGCCCGGTGAGCTCGTGGATCCACCCCATGCTGGAGCCGGTGGAACGGCAGGTCGAGACGGCGCACATCGCGTGGGCCAATCCCCGCGCCGGCGGGCCGCTGTCGGTGCTGTTTCTGCTGGGCAACGACCACAACATCCGCGAGGCCCAGGAGCTGGCTCAGCGGCTGGAGATGGACTACGACCTGGCCTTCGGCCACGGCTTCAGCGGTCTGCTCTACGCCCTCAACGACCGGGAGGTGCGCCGCAAGTTCCGCGACGGGGAGTACGACGTGGTGATCGTCGCCACCCGGATCGGCGAGCAGCTCTCCGAGCCGCTGCAGCGGCATGTGGCGCGCGGCGGCGGCCTGGTGCTGGTCGGCTGGCCGGGGATGGAGCCGGCCCTGCCGGGCCTGGAGCTGTCCGATGCTCCAGAGGATCACTACGTGGCCGAGGCGCTGGATGCCTTCCCCGAGCCGCCGGAGGACCTCGAGACCGCGCTGTTCGAGTCCCTGCAGGTGGTGGAGAGGGCCGAGGGCGGGCGCGTGGCGAGCATTCAGTGGGGCACACGCTGCCGCTGCCTGACCCCGCAGGTCTCTTACGCCCAGCACATGCGGATGCCGCACAACTACTGGGAGGCCTTCCTGGCGACGCTCGCACGCAGCGTCGTGTGGGCGGCCAGCGAGGAGCCGCAGACGCCGCTGACCGTCACGGCCGATGGCGCCACGGTCACCGCCACGGGAGGAGGGGCCGACGGCGCCCCGGAGTGGACCATCTGGAGTGAGAGCGGTCTGACAATCCTCGAGAACGATCGCAGCACCGGGCTTGAGCTCCCGGCCATGGAGGCGGGGCCGGCCTTCTGCGCGGCCATCCTGCGCAATGACGAGGGCCGCGTCATCGACTTCGCGTGCACGCTGGCGCAGTCGCCGACGGAGACGCGCATCACCTCGGTCTCGCTCGACCGCGAGTGGTACGCGTCGGGGGAGGAAGCGCTGGCGAGCGTCGCGGTTGATGCCAGGCAGATGGAGGACCTGCGCCTGCGCGCCAGTCTGATGGACGCCTTCGGACGCGAGGTCTGGCGGACAGAGGTCCCGGTGGCGGGCGATGAGGTGGAGCTGTCCGTGCCCATCGGCGAGCCGCTTACCACCTGCCACTGGCTGGTCGCTGAGCTGCGGGACGCCGAGCGCATGTGCGACGTCGCCCGCGCGCCGCTGCTCATCCCCATGGCTCCCTGGGACTACTTCGCCGACTGGCGGATGAGCACGTGGGGCTCGGGCAACGCTATGCCGCCGTATCTGGACATGAGCTTCTGCGAGCAGCTTCGCGCCACCGGGATCAACTCCCAGCTCGTGGGCACCGGCGCCATGCTCGCCAGCGTCGCGGGGCGTGTCTGGCCGGTGGGCTACGGCTACCCGCTGCCGGGCACGGGCCCCTTCACCGGCGAGGGCACCGTGCGCGAGCCATGCTTCTCCGACCCGGAGGTGCGCGCGGAGATCGTGCAGCGCGCCGGTGAGATTGCCACCGAGCAGCGCGGCTACGGGCCCATCTGCGCCTACCTCCGCGACGAGACCTCGCTGGTGAGGGGCGACCAGGAGGTCTGCTCCGGGCCCTTCTGCGCTGAGCGGTACACCCAGTGGCTGCGCGACCGCTACGACAGCATCGAGGCGCTGAACGAGGCCTGGGACACCGACTACGCCAGCTTCGAGGAGCCCGGCTTCTGTCAGTATCGCGACGTGCGGGAGCAGGACACCTGGGCGCCGTGGGTGGAGTTCCGGCGCTTCATGGACTGGCACTGGGCGGAGTCGGTGGAGCTGATCCGCGCGGGCATCCGCCAGGGGGATCCGAACATCCCGGTGGCCTACCCCAACACCTTCGGCCCGAATCCGTTCGCGGGGCGCGATTACTGGATGCTGGCGCAGGTGAGCGACTACTCCTTCGAGTACATGAACGAGGTGCGCGGGGGCGTGGACCCCTCGGGGCACCGCTACCACTACGATCCCTTCCGCTTCTGGGCAGACGCCGTGCCCCACCTGCCATGGATCGGCTATGTCTTCGACCCCGAGGACATTGAGTTCATCCCCTGGTGGGCGAGTCTGCACGGCTCCTCGGGCGTGACTATCTACGGCTCCATGTCCACCTTCGCGGGCAACAACTCCTGGGCCATGCTCTACCCCGATCTGCGACACACCAGGCGGGGGGCGATGTACGCGGAGGTCACTCGCGATCTGCGGGAGGGCGTCGGCAAGCTGATCATGAGCGCTGAGCCCCGCCAGCCGGAGATCGCCCTGCTGTGGTCGCAGCCGAGCATGTACGTGGGCTGGATGCTCTCGGACTTCGAGGGCAGTCCGGGCGGCGCGGGCGGCAAGCCCACCGATCCCTACGGCTCGCACGGCTTCTCGCGCGCCGCCTGGATGCGCCTGATCACCGGCTCGGGGCGACAGTACGAGTGGCTCAGCGCCGAGCAGTTGCCCGGCGCCATCGAGGACTTCGACTGCCTGGTGCTGCCGGCGAGCTATGCGCTGGATGAGCGGACGGTGGAGGCGGCGCGAGAGCTGCTGGCTCGCGGCGGGACGGTCATCGCGGACATGGGCGTCGGAATCACGAACGAGTTCGGCCGGCCCGGGGCGCGCGCCGACGCCCTTGCAGAGCTGTTCGGCGTGGCCTACGCCAACCGGCCGGCGTGGGAGCAGCGCGAGGTTACGCTGCCGGGCGCTGATGCGCCCGTGCAGGTGGCGGGCGCCACGCAGATCGAGGTGACCGGCGCCGAGGTGGTTGCGGCGGCGGACGGGGAGCCGCTGATCATCCGCAAGGACCACGAGGGCGGCGGGCGCGCCTACTACCTCAACTTCGTGGCGACTCGCGCCAACGAGATGCTGGCGTGGCTGGAGGCCGATGTCCTCGCCAACTTGCCGAGGATCGCGCACTTCGGCCACGCGCCCGGTGAGCCGGGCGAGTACGAGCTCGTGGCGTTGGAGCGCCGGCCGGTGAGGCTGCTGGGTGTGCTGCGCGAGCGGCGCTTTGAGCTCAGCGATGGACCGATGACGCTGACGCTGCCGGCGGAGGCCGAGGTCTACGAGGTGCGCACAGGCGAGCCGCTGGGGCGCACGGCCAGCATCACGGCGGACCTCGCGCCGGGCGAGACCGCGCTGTATGCGCTGCTGCCGTATCGTGTCGAGGGCGTTGAGATCGAGGGGCCCGAGCAGGCGGCGCGGGGACGGCGGTGGGTCGCGACCCTCTCGGTCCGCACAACTGCGCCGACGCCTGGCGACCATGTCCTACGCGTGGAGGTGCGGGAGCCGGGCGGCGCATTGAGCGAGGCCTACACTCGCAACGTTCTCGCCGAGCGCGGCATGGCGGAGATCGCGATCCCCTTCGCGCTCAACGACACGACCGGCGACTGGCGGGTCGCGGCCCAGGATATCGCCAGCGGACAGGCGGCAGCGATGACGATTACTCTGACGCCTCGCTGATGGCCTCGCGCGCCAGCCGCCGCGCCTCGCGGATAGGCTCCGGCCAGCGGTAGCGGGGGGCGCAGGCCAGCACGAGGTCGATAGCGTCCTCAAGCGTGACGAGGTGGCCCACGGAGACGATCAGCGGGCGCACCTCGTTCTGCGTGCGCAGCGCCGCACCGATGGTCTCGCTCTCATGCTCGAGGGGAGTCCACGACCCGCGCGGCGCGTCGGGCTCGTCGCAGTCGCCCACGAGCGGACGATCCGCAAGGCCCACCGTCGGCAGGCCGGTCCGCAGCCCCAGGTGCGAGGCCAGTCCACAGCGTCGGGGATGAGCGATGCCGTGCCCGAGGAGCATGAGGGCGTCGGGCCGCGGCAACTCCAGGACCGCTGCTCTGACGGCCTCCCCCACCGACATGGCCAGCAGCCCCGCGCGGTAGGGTCTGCATTGACCGGAGTCGGTCGCACTCTCAATGACCGAGAGGTCGGCGCGGCGCACCAGCACGGCTGCGGCCTGCACGACGCGCTCATCCGCGAATGCAAAGGCCGCTCCTGCCACCGTCTCCGGCGCCGGGCTCAGAGGCCGGCGGCGCACATGGGGAGCCAACTCCCGCTGCAGGCGCTCCCCGCTGGCGACATCTCCGTCGGTCCACTCGCTCACCGGATCATGATCCAGTCGATCCTCGCTCCCTCCGGGGCGGGCGTGCCGAACTGCACTGTGAAGCCATCGGAGGTCTTCTCAGGCACGGCGACGGTCGTCAGCCACGAGGGCGTCACGGAGACGGCGTAGCGCGCGTCCATCTCGCCCCGCGGGAAGCTCACGGTCGCCTCGGTCGCGCCCGCCTCCACAGCCATGTCGATCCCGCGCAGATTCGAGGAGACGGTCTCCGTGGCCGAGACGCCCCGCACGCGCTTCACCGCCCCGCCGCTGACATCCACGTCCCCGCCCTGGAGCACGAAGTTGCCGGAGGCGGGATCGCAGGTAAGGCTGCTGCCCCCGGTCGGTCCCTGGTGGCTCCAGCGGATCGGCTGGGCGTGCCCGTCGGGCTGGCGGAAGACGATGGCGGAGTCCATGACCTCGCTCCTGAACTCGATCCCGGTGTTGGCCAGGGCGTTGATGTGGATGACGCTGTCGTAGGCGGGCTTGCGGTCCTTGCGGCGCTCAAGGTCCTCGCTGCGCTTGATGATCCCGTCGAAGTGAAGGCCGAATGGGACCTGCACTCGGCCCTTCTGCTGCACCTCGATGGAGGAGGTGGGCATGGTGCTGGGGAGCTGGTCGAACTGCCGGATGCGCAGGGGCCGGGGGTGGTAGGGGTCGGGGCCGACGGGCTGCTCGATCTCGTCGCCGGGCTCGAAGTCGAAGGGCGTGCCGCGGTCGCCGGTGGGGACGAGCTTGAGCGTCCGGGGATGCTCCCAGTAGAGGTTCCCGCCGGTCTGGTGGGTCTCGGCCCAGCCCCGGCTGATGTCGTAGACCCAGGCGCCGGGGGCGATGGCGTAGTGCAGCGGGCGCTCGTGGCCGTCGTAGGTGTAGTTCTCGTCATCGAAGAGCTTCGGCGCGCCTGCAGCCACCGCCGACCAGCGCACGCGCAGGATCTTGATGCGCTTGGTGCCGTCCTCATTGCGCTCGAGCTCCATGACGCGGTACCACCGGTAGACCGGCCGGGAGGGGAGCTTCCCGTAGCCGCCGCAGGTGGAGGGATCGTCGGGCAGGATGACCTCCGAATCGTCGGTGATGCAGAAGAAGCGGCCGATGACGCTCTCATCCCAGGGGCATTCGGCCGAGCCGATGATGGCCCCGCCCTGGTAGTTGAAGGCGTTCGCGTAGCCGCCGATCACGCCCGGGTAGCTCTGGCCCTGATACTCCTCCCACGATGGCACGATCTTCACGGTGCCCTCGGTGATCCACTTGTCGCGGTTCATGTTGATCAGCGGCCGGGAGTTGCTGAGCGTGTGGGCGTTGCACTGCCCGCTCTCGTAGACCAGCTCATCGTTCTCCCAACTCACGGACTCCACGGTGGAGTGGAAGCCGTCCAGCTCCCCGATGGTCTCGGCGTTGAGCACCACGGCGCCCTCATCGCCGAACCCCGAGAAGATGTCGCTCATGTAGTAGAACAGGCCGCTGATGCCGAAGCTGTCGCCGACGGCGTAGTTGTGGCGCTTGACCATCAGCTCCCCGGCGGTCTGGTTGTCGCAGTTGCTCATCCCGTTGATGACCAGCCCGTTGCAGTTGTGCTTGTTGTAGACCAGGGCGCCGGCGGGATGGTCGTGCTCCAGGTCGCAGGTGAAGTAGTTGCGGCGCCGCTCGGGGTCCCACCCGATGCTCTTGACGATGACGCGGTCGTAGGGCTCGGCGTAGCCCATGATGCTGGAGGTGATGTTCAGGAAAGCCCCCACCCAGACGCCGCGGATGGTGTTGACGTAGCAGCGCACGTCCTCGCCGGCCTGCACGTCCTCGGTGAGGGTGTGCATGTAGGAGGTGGCGCCGCTGACCAGCACGTTGTCGATGGCCTGCGCGCCGTGGGTCCCGCAGTGCGGCAGGCTCTGCTGGCCGAGGTTCAGCACCCGCTCCACGCGGAAGCCCGTCCAGGTGCCGAACTGGTGCTTCCCGATGGGCGCCACATGGTACTCCGCGAAGCCTCCGCGGTAGTCCATGATGGTGACCACGGGGCCCTCGTCACTGGTGGTGCGCTCCGCCTGCCAGACGTTGCGCACCTCAAGCTCCTGCGTCACCTGCGGCGGGATGACCAGCACGCCACCACCGGCCTCCATCAGCTCCTCGACCGCGGCCTGAAGCGTCGCCTCTGCCTCTTCTACGGTCTCGACCGGCCCGAACTCGTCGAGTCTCCGCGCGACCCCGCCATCCTGCGCTCGCACGCTATGAGCGAGAGCAACAGCGGTGAGCAGAGCGAGTATCGTCACGAGGCGCTTCATGGGAATCCTCCTGTCAGCCGACGGGTAGTTGCAGGGACTCGGCTGCGCCGCTACTCGAACAGCACCGCACGGAAGTCATGCTTCTTCAGCGGGAAGGTGGCCTGCCCCGGGGCGTGGCCGGCCAGGGCCTCGCCGGTCTCGAAGTCCGTCGGGCTTACCGTGTCCGGCAGTCCGACGGCCTCCAGGTCCAGCGCCATGGTACACTGACCGCCCTCGCCGTAATCGGTAACGATGGCGATGGCGCGCGGGCCGTTGACCAGCACGATGCCGCGGGCATCCGCGCCCTCGATCTGCAGCGGGAAGCCCTCGTCCCAGTAGTTGTAGACCTGGCAGTCGTCGGTCCCGTAGCCGAACTCAAAGAGCCTCCCGAACATCTCGTAGTGGAAGTCCGGCCGCCAGTCCCACACCCGGATCTCATGCACCAGGCACACGCCCAGCCGCGTGCGCATCATCCACTCCCAGACCGGGTCCTCCGGTGGCGTGTGGCCGCCGCCCAGGATCATGGGGATGTTGCCGGACTGCCGCCCGATGGTCTCCGCCACCGTCAGGTCGGGCGAGAAGCGATCCTGGAAGTCGCGCTTGCCGTACTGCCACTCCCAGTCGAGGTTCACCGTTGCGAAGGACAGGATCGGCACAATGTTGGTGTTGGTCATGTGCGGGATGTTGGGGAAGACTGTGCGGCCCTGCTCATTGAGCATGATGGCCGTGCGGCGGATCAGCTCCCGCATGTCCCACAGCCCCATGCTGGGATGCACGCGCCCCTGCTCGTCGATCCAGGCGTCGCCGGCCACGGTGTCCCAGTTCGCCGACATGTAGATGTTGTCCCAGTAGATGCCGTCGAAGCACCGCAGCATCTCCCGGTAGTACCACATGGCGGCGTCGCGGAAGCTCTCCGTGGGATGGATATCGTAGGAGACCGCGCCGCTGATAGCGCGCTTGTGATACTGGAAGCGGATCCACTCATCCTGGAAGGTGGGCCACTCCTCGGCGCGGTAATTCATACCGCGAGGGTTCGTATAGGGCGTCCACAGCCAGCCCTCGGAGCGCGGGGCGTTGGCGGCGTTGACCATGCCCGCCCGCACGTGGCGATGGTAGTACTCCCAGCGCTCCGTGTCCGGCTCGATGCCGAACTGGAGGTACTTCTGCATCCACTGCTCCACGAAGTCCCCGTCGCGCTCGCCGGTGCGGCGGGCCTCGGCGAAGGCGTCGTAGATCGAGAAGTCGCGCTCCAGTGGATAGAGGCAGTGGCTGAGGCAGCCGTAGTAGGGGCACGAGCCCATGATGCGGTAGGACTGCACCTGGAGGCCCTCGTAGCTGCGGCCGATCCAGCGCCGCCAGCTCACCGGCTCTGAGGGCATGGGCTTGGCGGGCGTGGCCTGTAGGCCGAACTGGAAGCGCCGCGGCTCGTCCAACGGCGTGGGGCGGGTGATGAAGTTGGCGCGCATGGTCAGGGTGCCGCCGTCGCGCTCAAGCTGCACGGTCGGCGTCTCGTCATCGAGGCTCCAGCCGCGGTCGGAGTCAGCGAACCAGGCCAGGCCCCGCTCGCCGCCGCCGACCCACACGTAGGGGTAGAAGGTCCCCACGACGTCCACGGTGTTCGCCTCCGTGGAGTCCCAGATCGCGCCTGTGCCCTCTGGCGTGAACCCCGCGTAGTTGTGTCGCAGGCCGTCGCCGCAGGCGTGCATGTAGCGCATCTGCGCGTCGTCGAGCGGGATCTCTAGGCTCAGCCGGTCGATGCCGGCGTCGGGAGCCTCCAGCAGCGTCACCGTGACCTTGGCCATGCCGTCGTAATCCCACTCGCTGCGGACGGCTGCGCTCAGCGGCCCAGCGCCGAAGCCCCCCTCGGTGACCGACCGGTGCGGCGCGCTCTGGAGCACGCGCAGCTCACCCGGCGCGACCTGAAGCTCCTCTCCGGCCGACCACACGCGCCAGCGCATCGGCGCCGTCAGCAGCGGGCGCTGAAGGCTGGTCACCTGCTCCCAGAGGCCCGAGCCGCCGAGCTCGTGCTCCCGGAGTACCGTGCGAAGCGTGCTCCCCTCCACCACGATGGGCTCGAAGGGCGGGATGACGATGTCGGAGGTGCCCAGGTCATTGTGCTCCCACTCGAAGGCCCTGCGCTCGTACTCCTGGATCACCGGCTCGGTGGGCACGGCCTCGCCCTCCAGCGCCACGCGCAGCTCATACGTCCCCTCCGGCAGCTCAGGCAGCTCCAGGAGTCTCTCGGCCGTGTCGTTGTCGAACGCCAGGTCGGCGGTGGCGAGCGGCTCGCCACCGGCCTTGAGCGTGAAGGTAAGCTCCGCGCCGGTCACGCGGTCCTTGGACGCCAGGGCCGAGATGTCCACGCGCGCCAGGAGCCTCCGGTGGTAGGGGTAGACGCTGAACTGCAGCGCCACGGCCTTGCGGTCCTCCCGGATGATGGTCCAGCGCTCGTCCGCCGGCGGCCGCTCTACCTTCCAGCGGAACTCGCGCAGGTAGAAGAGACGCTGACCGTCGGTGGAGGTGACGCGGATGAGGGTGTGATGATCGCCCTCAGGGCCGCCGTGGCGGGGCTCGGCAATGACGGTCTCCTCCCCGCCGGGCAGGATGGTCAGCTCCTGGGTATGCTCCTCCGGCGGACTGTGATGCCAGGTGTCGGAGATGAGGACGGAGGTTCGGATCTCCCGCTGGCCGGGGTTGGCGAGGGACAGCTCGATGCGCGGCTGCTCCTCGCCTCGCAGCCCCATCACCCGCACCACCGGCGCGCCCTCGGCGAAGCTGATGCGCGGCATGGTGGGCACATCGTCGTAGGCGACGCCCACGCTCTCCCAGCAGGCCTGATCGCCCGGGCGCTGCCAGTTGCGGCCGATGCGCAGGCCCCACGGGTGGCTCAGGTCCCGGGCGGTGGCGCCGATCTCGCTGAACGGGATGGCGATCTCCACGTCCCACCAGCCGTCAGCGGTGCCGCTCTCCAACTGCCAGCTTCTCAGCCGCCAGTTCATGTCGATGCGGTTCTGCGGATTGACCTCATCGAATGACCGGTCGAAGAGAGCGCCCCGCTCGTTGACGATGAGGTGGAAGTAGCGCCGGTCGCCCTCGGTGGCGCCGAGGTGTGGGTGGATGACCAGCTCGATGGAGTCATCGCGAGTGACCGCCCGCACGTCCCGGTCGGGGTCGGGAACCGCACGCGTGAGCAGCTCTCCGCCCGGTGGCAGCTCGGACCTCACGGCGAGGTAGAGACTCTGCCCGTCCGAGCCCGCCCAGAAGATGACCGCCCGGTCGCCCAGCCGGCCGAGGCGGCGGCTGAACATGCCAACGTTGCGGACGGCGCCCGCCCACTCGCCCTCGTCGATGGCGCCGTCGATGGTGGGCGGCGCCTCCATGAGCGGAAGCGCCACCTCCGGGCGCGCCATCTGGGCAGCGAGGCCGTGCTGCGCCAGAATCGCTGCGGCCAGCGCGACGATCGTGCGGCAGCTCATTGCTGATCCTCCCCTGCCGGCCGGAAGCTCTCATACAGCAGGCGCGCCTCATCGAGCGTCAGCGGCCTGCGGTAGATGGTCAGCTCATCGATGAGCGTCGTCTCCCCGCCGGTCGCGCCCACGGACAGCCGCCCGAAGTAGGACTCGTCAGGAGCGGCCTTGACCGCCACGCTCCTGAACTCGCCGCCGTCGATGGACAGCGACATGGTCGGCCAGCTCCAGTTCGCGACGATCAGCCGCCACTGGCCGTCGGGCCACCCCGCGGTGCCGACCATGAGGGTCTTGTTGCCGGTGCGCTCTCCGCGGATGAGGTACTGCAGGCCCTCGTGGCGGGTGACCCGCCCCTCCTCGTTGTGTGCCGGGCCCTGTCGCTGCAGGTAGAAGCTGGAGTTGGTGGTCATCAGGAAGGTGGTGTTGCCGCCGTTGACGCGGGTCCACTTCACGGGGCGAATCCACATGGAGACGGCGCCGCGCGTGCCCATGGGCGCATTGGGGCCGCGCGGGTAGTAGGCCCGGCCGCTGCCGCTCCCGGCCAACAGCGCCTGGTCCACAAGGCCCAGCTCGAAGCGCGGCGTCCCCGTTACCTGCGGCTCCCACTCCCCGGCCGCCATCTCCGGGAGCATCGTGCCGCCGTCGAAGGTCAGGCGGAATGTCACCCAGTCCATCAGCTCCCGCAGCTCCGCCACGGCGTCCCAGGGGCCCTCACGGGCCTCGGCGACGGCGCCGTCCGCCGCCACTGCGCCGCAGATGCTCAGGGCCAACAGGATGCAGCGCAGGCTCCTCATCAGCTCACCTCGCGAGCTGCCCGATCACGGCTGCTCGCCGTGACACGGACCGGAGAGGGCGCCGTCGCTCAGATCCCCCAGTACTCGTCGATGGGGTCCTGGTAGGCGCTGACGCGCCCCTCCCTGACGTCCGCCACCTTCACCGGTGCATTTGCCTCCGCGGACTCGTAGAGCGCGAAGCACAGCGACTTGGCCTGCAGCGCCCCTGCGGCGTCGATCTCCGGTGAGCGGCCCTCGGCCACGGCCTCGATGAAGTCCCAGCACTCGATGGCGATGCCGTCGGTGATGCCATAGGGGAAGAGCCGCTGCTTCTCCTGCTCGGAGAGCTGGCCCAGGTACTGCTCCTCGATCTCCTCGTAGGGCGTCTCGGAGCCGTCCCGGAGCGTGAGGTCCGCGCCGAACTGGAAGGGGTGCATCCACTCCTGGCGGTCCGAGAACGAGCCCTCGGTGCCGTAGTACATGCGGGTGGAGAGCTTCTGGCCCCAGGCGAACGGTGACCAGCCCCAGTGGCCGACCAGCCCGCTCTCCCACCGGAGCGTGGCCGTCCAGTAGTCCTCCACGTCCACGGGCTGAGGCTCCACGTCCGGCAGGTCGATGGTGGTGTCATCGATGGTCCTGAGGGTGCAGAAGACCTCGTCAACGGGGCCGAAGACATGCTGCACCATGTCGGCGAAGTGCGCCCCGCCGTCGAGGATGTTCCCGCCCCCGCCGAGCAGCTTCAAGGCGCGCCATGCCATGGCGTACCTGCTGCGGTCGGGCGGGTTGCCCGAGAACACCTCGTGGGTGAAGAAGGTGGGCTCCCCGTACATCCTCTGGTCGTTGATAGCCCACTCGGTGGCGCGGGCCGGCAGGCAGCGGCGGATCTGCTCGGCGCCGGCGATCACCAGATCGGTGCCATCGGCGGCCTCCATCAGCCGGCGCGTGGCCTTCACGGTGATACCGACGGGCTTCTCCACCATGATGTGCACGCCGCCCTCCAGGCAGGTGACACCAGCGGTGTGGTGGTAGGCGTGAGGGAGGCAGATGTCCGCGGCGTCGGCGGCGCCGGCCTCCACCATCTCCTCGGCCGTGCGGTAGGTGGCCGGCCGCGTCCCCATGCTGGCCCCCACCCGCTCGGCAGCAGCCTCCGCGCTCTCGCGATTCAGGTCGCAGACCGCCGTGACAGCGACCCTGTCGTAGCCCTCCTGCACGAGCGTCTCATAGCCCTTCAGGTGGGCCTGGGCAATCCCGCCGCACCCAACGATTCCGAGACGAACCGCATCCGGCATGGCCATCAGTCTCCTCCGTGTCGCAGCGATTCCGAGCGCCGGCCATTTCGCTGCCCGCGTCCGCGAACCTGCTGGAGGACGTGGCGCCCCGCACGGGGAATAATAGTGATGACGCGGTTGCCTTCAAGAGGTGACGTCGATACTGGGCGCCGACCGGCCGTCGGCGTCCCATGGTCAGAGAGGTAC
>JAYENL010000173.1:0-77439 GCA_034722055.1 Armatimonadota bacterium | reverse complement strand
CTGGGCCTGCCACAACTGCGCGTCAGGGACGCAGCCTCAATCTGATCGAACCGCCGTGTACGGACCCGTACGCACGGTGGTGTGACAGGGACAGCCCGTGAGGGCCTACCTATGTCAATTGGGTGTTGATCTGACGGAGAACGGCGCACGGACAGGAGTGTCCGTGCCACGGAACGGCAGCGGCCGTCGTTTGTCGTGAGCTTGTGGCTTGCGGCTTGCAGCTTGAGTGTCCGTCCCACGGAAGGGCGAAGGGCAGGTTGCCTGCCCCGCGACCCGGCCGGCTGGGGCGTGCCCCGACCACACGCCTCGGCGACGGCGCCAGCCTCGGCTCTACCGGCGTCCCTGCAGCCACTCCTCGAGCTTCGCCAGCGGCCAGGTGTTGATGACGGTCTTCGGCTCGATCCACCCCCGGCGGGCGGTGATGACGCCGTAGCGCATGAAGTCCAGGTGCTGCAGGGCATGGGCGTCGGTGTTGATCGACAGCAGCGCCCCCCGGTCCTGGGCCACGCGGCTGTGCACGTCCGAGAGGTCCAGACGATTGGGCGTGGCGGAGATCTCGAGGACCACGTCCATCTCCGCGGCGGCGTCGATCGCCTCGCCGACATGCAGGCCGTAGGGGTCGCGCTCCAGCAGCAGCCGCCCGGTGGGATGGGCAAGGATGTCCATGCGACCGGTACCCAGCGCCCTGACCACGCGCGCGGTCATGCGGTCGGCGTCGGCTGACATCCCCTGGTGGATGGCACCGGCCACGTAGTCCACCAGCTCGAAGATCTCGTCGTCGAGGTCCAGGCCGCCGTCGGGCGTGATGTCCGCCTCATAGCCCAGCAGCAGGCGAAAGTCGGCTCCCTCCTCGGCGAAGCGGGCGTTGAGGGCGTCGATCTCCTCGCGCTGGCACCGGACGCCCGCCGCGCCGATGCCGCCGGCGACGTAGAGCGATGCGGAGTGGTCGCTGATGCCGAGGTGGGAGTAGCCGCGATGGCGCGCCGCGTCGGCGAGCTGCTCGATGGTGGCACGGCCGTCGGTGTAGGTGCTGTGCACGTGCAGGTCGCAGCGGATGTGCTCCAGCTCGATCAAGTCCGGGAGCTCGCCGGCCTCGGCCGCCGCGATCTCGCCGCGATCCTCGCGCAGCTCCGGCGGGATCCAGGGCAGCTCCAGCGCCTCGTAGACGCTCTCCTCCGTGTCGCCGGCGATCCGCTCCCCCTCCAGATCCTCCTCCTCGCCCTCGGGGGCTCGGAAAACCCCGTACTCATTGACCTTCAGGCCCATCGTCTGGCCTCGCTCCCGCAGGCGGATGTTGTGCTGCTGCGAGCCGGTGAAGTAGCACAGGGCCGCACCCCAGCTCTGCGGCTCCACCACCCGCAGGTCCGCCTGCCGGCCGCCGGGCAGCCGCCCGCTGACCTTGGTCTCCCCCGCCAGGGCCACCTCGGCGAGCTGTCCCGACGCCGCGAAGGCCTCGCAGACCGCGCCGGGGTCCACGGAGGTGGCCAGCAGATCGAGGTCGCCGACCGTCTCTCGGCCTCGCCGGGCGCTGCCGGCGTAATCGGCGTGGATGACCTCCGGGAGATCGCGCAGCCAGGCCACCAGACTCTCCGCCTCCGGCAGGATGGCGCCCAGCAGGGCACGCTGGCGGCCCTGCCAGTAGCTCTCGATGGCCTGGAGGAGCTTCTGCTCGCTTTTCGCACCCATGCCCTTGAGCTCCCGGACCTGCTCCCGGACGCAGGCCTCCTCCAGCTCATCCACGCTGCCCACGCCCAGCTCCCGGTAGACCAGCGCGGCGCGCTTGGGCCCCAACCCCGGGACCTCCAGCAGCTCCAGGAAGCCGACCGGGTACCTCGCGAGCAGCTCATTCAGGTACGCCAGCTCGCCGGTGTCCAGCAGCTCCTCGATCTTCTCGGCGATGGCCTCCCCGATGCCGGGGATGCCCTGCAGCCCCTCCTCGCTCCGGCGGACCGCCGCCAGCTCCTGACCCAGCCCACGGACAGCCTCTGCGGCCCGCTCGTAGCTGCGGACGCGGAAGACGTTGGCGTCCTCGATCTGCAGCAGCAGCGCGATCTGCTGCAGTCGTTCCGCGACCTCGTCATTGGTCATGCGCGTCACCTCTGCGCGGCTCCTTGTCACTCGGTCGAGGCGGAGCGGGTGATTTCCGCCACTGCCCCAGACTCTCGACGAACTTCTCGGCCTTCAGGCTCACCTCCAGGTGGTATCGCACGTGATCGCGCAGCAGGCCGGCGATCTCCGCCGCCGCGGCCTGGGGCATCCGGAGGCGGTCCAGGCGGTCCAGGTCGAAGGCGCGCATGGCCGCAAGCGTCCGGGCGGTGCCGGGGGAGATGTGGCGGCCCTCGCCCAGCTCCGGAACGCACTCGGCACACAACAGCCCACCGTGCGCCGGCACGTAGACACCACCGACGATGGGCCGCTCGCAGCGCGCACAGCGGCCCAGCACCGGCGCCAGGCCGCTCATCTCCAGGTAGGCCAGCTCGAAGGCCCAGCTCAGCAGCCGAGGATGGGAGGTCTCCTGCATGGCGCGCAGGTAGTCCACGAGGGTCTC
Organism: Armatimonadota bacterium; assembly: GCA_034722055.1. GTDB lineage: Bacteria > Armatimonadota > Zipacnadia > Zipacnadales > UBA5352 > JAYENL01. The sequence continues at coordinate 74,891 of JAYENL010000173.1, read as the reverse complement.
GAAGAGGCCGGGAATCGCCTGGCCGGGCTCGGTCGTTCGCAGGATCAGCTCACAGGCCACGGCAGCGTAAGCGTAGCGGGTCATGTCCCGCCGCAGCTCGTAGAAGGACTCCATGACCTCCGCCTGGGTGAGGCGGTCGGCGCCCCTGCCCTCGGCGAGGAAGAGCTTGGAGAGCGTGAAGACCTCCACGGCAGGTGCCAGGGAGCTTCCGGGCCTGCCGACGCCGCGCGCAGCCGCCTCCACCAGCCCCCGCTCGCGAGTGTAGAAGCTGACCATGCGCCCGGTGCCCCGGAAGGCGCGGGCAACGAGGGTCACGCCGGTGGCGGCATAGGTGGGCGTTCGAGCGGCCTCCTACGGTCCGGGATGGGTGTCAGCGACCTGCGACGGGCGCAGCACGGCATGGCTGCGCGCCCTACAGCACTCCCAGCTCCTGGGCCATAGAGCGCGTGGAGCTGGTGCCGATGCGGCTGGCGCCGGCCTCGATCATGGCGCGGGCGTCCGCCACCGTGCGGATGCCGCCGGCGGCCTTCACGCCCACCTCGTCAGGCGCGACCTGCCGCAGCAGCCGCACGTCCTCGACGGTGGCGCCCTCAGGACCGAAGCCGGTGGAGGTCTTGACGAAGTCCGCGCCGGCCTCCACTGCCAGCTCCACCGCGGTGCGCTTCTCGTCATCAGTGAGGTAGCAGCACTCCAGAATGACCTTGACCACCGGCGTCTCCGCGGATGCCACATAGACGCCGCCCACCACGGCCGCGACGTCGTCCAGCACCGCCGTTGTGTCGCCGGATTTCAGCGCCGTGACGGCCAGCACCATGTCGATCTCGTCAGCGCCATGTGAGGCCGCCTGCCGGGCCTCGAAGGCCTTCACGTTGCTGGTACTCGCGCCAAGGGGAAAACCGACCACGGTGCCGGGCCGGACAGCCGTCCCCTCCAGTACGTCGGCCGCCAGCTCCACCCAGCGGGGAAGCACGCACACCCCGGCGACGCCCACCTCAGCCCCAAGCTCACAGGCCTCGACGACATCGCCGCGCGTGCAATCTGGCGCCAGCACAGCGTGATCGATGATCGGAATGATCTCGTCACGTCCGTCGCTCACGGTCAGTCCTCCTCGACCTCACGGGGCGCCCGCGGCCTGCCAGTCTCATCGCGGCCCGGAGCGGCGACGCCGCGCAGGCCACGGATGGCATCGCCGGCCCGCTCGTAGTCGTGCGGCGGCTCGAACAGCGCCGCGTCGGCGCCGGCCGCGGCCGCGCCCTCGGCGTCATCGCGGCCGGTGATGCCATGCGCGGAGACCAGCAGCACCTGCCCCGGAATGTGCCGCGCCAGGCGCTGCGTCACCGACAGGTCGGCCTCGCCTGTGTCGTAGTCACGGTTCTCGACGGCCAGTATCTCTGCCCCGGCGGCGAGGGCGCTGTCCAGCTCGAAGTTGTCGCGGATGACGGGCACGGGCTGCATGCGCAGCTTGCGGGCCGCCCGCACCATCTGCTGGAGCGTATCGTCATCGACAAGGCCCACGATCAGCGCCACGGCGTCGGCACCGTCGTCCCAGGCCCGGTAGACCTGGTACTCGTCCACGAAATAGTCCCAGGCGATGACCGGGAGGGCCATGTACCGCCGCGCGCGGCGGAGCAGGTGCGCCTCGGTGCCGACCTCCGGGTCGTCGGTGAACACGCTCAGCGCCGCGGCTCCCGCCCCGGCCAACTCCTGAGCCACGAAGCGCGGATCGAACATCAGGCTCGCACGGAGGGCATCGGGGGGCGGTCGGCGGACCTCGGCGATCAGGCGCAGCTCGGGACCGGAGAGTGCCGCCCGAAGGTTGCGGCGGGGCTCCCGGCCCTCCAGCGACCGCTGCACGATCTCATGCTGGGGCAGCTCCTGCCGCTGCGCGCGCACCTCCTCGTGCTTGCGCTGAGCGATGTCCCGGAGCACGTCCAGCATGGCGCGACGTTCCTCACAGCTGCGGGCCGGCGGGCCCCGGCCGGGTGATGATGCGCTCGAACATGAAGGCCTGGCGGGTCATCAGCCAGGCTGTCAATACGCTCCAGATGATGACCAGGCCGCCCATCAGCAGCACCCACAGCCAGCGCCCCCGCTCGGTGGTGCCCTGCTGCAGGCGGAGGGCGGCCACGATCACGAGGGCCGTGGCCACCAGCGTGATGGCGATCACCGCCCACACCCAGGGGCTGGGCTCGCGGACCACCTCCCAGCGGGTGGCGGGAGTCGGAGCGGGCTCGGCGGGGAAGTCACGCTCCGCCGGCGGGGCCTCCTGCTCAACCGTCACGCGGTCCATGGCGCGCGCCAGCGGCACCCACAGGTGCGTGGCGAGCAGAGTCGCGTCCCCGGCGAGCAGGAGCAGTATCAGCAGCAGCGCGCCGAGCGAGATCAGCTCCTCGCGCCTGTCCTCCTCCATCTCCGCCCACCTCGCGGCGGATGGTCTCGGCTATCGGCCCGCCCGCAACCGACAATCTGAGGCCGCACCCCCTCCATACGGCATGGGCGATGGCGTGGGCGGGCAAGGAAGCCCGCCCCTCCGTACGGCATGGGAACGGCCGGAGATGCAAAGCATCCCACGTTCCGCAGGGGGCAGCAGCGAGCCGGACCGCGGTCCTGTCCCGCCACCGGAATGCCGCCCGTCCTCCCAGCAACCAAACAGCCGACTGTGCTCGTGATCAGCATCTGACGACTTCGACACGTGAGCACTACGGGCCGGCGCCCTGGCCGAAGAAGTCCCGATACCACAGTGCGGGGCCACTGAGCATCCAGAAGACGATCAGGCCCAGCGGAATGAGCATGACCCCCGTGCGCACCACCCAGGCCCACCGGAGGACCGCCGCCCGCGAGCGGTGAAGACGAAACACGGCATAGGCTGTGGTCGCCGCGGCCACCACCGTCAGCGCAAGCGACAGCCACCGCCAGGGACTCCCCGCAGCATCCCCCAGCCGCTGCACCGTCCGATCCGGGCCCTGTGCGGACGCGTAGGACTCCTCGCGCGTGAGACGGTCGGCGACCTCAACCATGGGGACGAACATGTGCATGATGACCAGGGCGACCTGTGCCGCCGTGATGGCGATCACGACCAGCAGCCCCGCCACGGCCAGCATCCGCTCCCGCCGCTGTTCCATGGCCCGGGCGCTCCCCTCCCGCCGCATGCTCCGGTCACCGACCGGACCTGTATCGTGCGGCGGGCGGCGTCACGCTCTGCACCATCATGTGCGGGACGGAGTAGACCTCCTTCTCGTGATCCCAATCCAGGACCGTCCGTGTCCCGGCCAGCTTGCCGGTGATCTGCACGCCGCCCGGGACGAAGTTACCAACGGCTCCCGGTGCGCTCGCGAAGTTGAGCACCACGCTCTCGGCCGGGTGCGGCTCCTGCCCCGACAGGTTCTGCTCGGTGACCGCCAGGGCGTACCCGTCGCTGGGGGGGAAGGAGGACACTCCGCGCCGCTCGGCCCCGGGCTTCAGAGGCGATGGGTAGAAGTCGTCCACCACCATGGCCCCCCAGAAGATCAGGCCGGGCGAGTGCCTCCCGACGTCCATGGACAGCAGGGGAGTAACCCTGATGGTGACCGCGCCCGCCAGCAGCAGGAAGGTGATGACCACCGCCCAGGTCTGCTGGATCTCAGAGGTCCACAGGAACCATCCGAAAAGCGCAAAAGCGGCCACCGCGATGACGTCGAAGAGCACCTCGCCGCCGATCTTGTACTTCACGCTGGTGGCGATGGGAAGAGGGAAGTCACCCTTGCGGAGGATGTCGGCGGCCGAGATCACCTCAGGCGCCGTGTCCACGAAGCTGAGAATGACCGTGACCAGGGCCAGCCCCAGGAAGAGAAGTCCGCATGTCCGGGTCAGGAAATACACATGGCATCCCCCTTTCCAGCGGAGTGTGTGCTGTTCGGTCCCACTGCGAGCAGCCGCGAGCGATGCCGCAGCTCAAGCCGGTACGATCTGGCCGCAGATCAGGCCAGTGGCAGGCCGACGGGCTCATTGATCTCCGCGGAGCGGTAGGCGCCCAGCGCGACCTCCATGGCCTTCAGACCGTCAAAGCCGGTGATGGGGACCGGCGCCCCGGTCTCCACGCATCGTGCGAAGTCCGCGATCATCTCGGCGTTGGCGTCGTGGCCATAGGGCTCCCACAGGTAGGTGCCGTCAGTGACGCGCCAGACGTCCACGCGCTCCACGAACAGGTCGGCCCAGGCGTTGCCGCCGGTGCCGATGACGGCCATGGTGACGTCGCCCCAGATGGGGTAGTTGTCGGGCCGCGACCAGGAGGCGTCGAGGGTCGCCATGCACCCGCCCTCGAAGTTCATGCTCAGGATCCCCGCATCATCGCAGGGAAGGTCGGGATCGAAGAGGGTGTCGATCTCTGCGTAGACCTTCACGACCTCCTCCTCGAGCATGGTGCGCATCATATCCACCACGTGCACCGTATGGTCGATGATCGCGCCGCCGCCGGCCAGCTCCGGATCGTTGAACCAGCCACCGGGGTTCTCGCCGCGGTTGGTGCCCTTGATGCACAGGATCTCGCCCAGGTCGCCCTCCCGGACCATCTCCAGCAGCCGCCCGAAGGCCGGCGAGTAGCGGCACGGGAAGGAGATCATGAGCTGTACCCCGGCCCTGTCACACTCGTCGATCATGACCTGCGCATCCTCGACCGAGACCGAGATGGGCTTCTCGCAGAGGATGTCCACGCCTCCCTCAGCGGCCGCCAGCACATCCCGCTTGTGGTTGATGTTCTCGCTGGTGACTATCGCGCCCTGGATCTCGTTCTCGGGCGCGAACAGCTCCTCGGGCGTGGGGAAGAAGCGCGTGTCGTACTCGGCAGCCTTCTCCCTGCCCCGATCCGCATTGTCATCCCACACGCCCGCGACTTCCACGTCGTCAAGTCCGGCGATGGCGGTGGCGTAGAAGTCCGCATGCAGGTGCGCGAAGCTCATGATGCCGAGCCTGGTCATTTCCGTTCTCCCTCCAGACCTTCATGCGGCTGCTGCGTCAAGGGCATTGACAGCGACGGACAGCAGCGGTGCGCCGCCCTTACAGCTCGATGACCTCGCCGTGTGATTCGTTGGACTCCAGGGCGGCGAGCGCCACTTCCACCGCAGCCCGTGCGTCCTCGCCCGAGACCGCCGGCTGCGTGCCGTTGAGCACGCACTGGACGAAGTGCTCGTCCTCCAGCAGGTACGGCGACTTGGCCGCCGGGCTCTCGGGGACCTGAACCGCCGCCACGCCCTCCTGCTCGCCCCTGCGCTGGACGGTGAGGGTGGGCATGTCGGTGCTGGAGTGCCGCAGCAGGCCATCGGTTCCCGCGATGTCGAAGTGGGTGCGGAACTGCCCCAGGTCCGCCCAGCTCCCCTCGCAGTGGGCGATGACCCCGCTCTCGAAGCGGATCGTGGTCAGCCCGTAGTCGATGGGCGGCATGCGCTCGGGCACGCCCAGCGAGTAGACACGTTCGGCCGGCCCGAAGGTCCACAGCAGCCAGTCGAAGTCGTGAATGGTCATGTCCAGCGTCACGCCGCCGCTCATCTCGTAGTTCGAGAACCACGACTCCGGCCCGCCCGGCAGCGTGTTGATGCGGCTGGTGCGGGCGATGCCCACGTCGCCGATTACGCCGTCGAGGATCAGCTTCCGGGCGCGGACGTACTCAGCGAAGAAGCGCAGCACGTGCCCCACCATGAAGGTGACGCCGGCCTCCTCAACCGCCTGCAGCATCTCCTCAGCCTGCTCCATGTCCCGGCACATCGGCTTCTCGCAGAAGACGTGCTTGCCGGCCTGGGCGGCCTTCACCGTGTAGTCGTGGTGGAAGGGCGTGGGGGTGGTGACGACGACGATATCGACGTCATCGCCCCACAGGTCGGACTCCTGCTCCGCGGGCCGGGCCACCACGTCCTCGGCCAGTGCCTCCGCGGCCTCGTCCACGACATCGTAGACGAGGGTGACCTCTGTGTCGGGTATCTGATCGAAGTTCTCGGCGTGATTGCGACCGAGTCCCCCGGCGCCACAGATGGCTACTGAGAGCATGCGCGTCGGCCCTCCCTCCACGGCTCCGGCGGCCGGGCGGGCCGACCGCCGGGCGAGGCTGGTTGCCTGTGAGGCGTCGCGTGGGGCTAGCTTCGCGGCAGGGCGCGATAATCCTCCTCCGCAAAAGGACATCCTCGGCGGTGGCGCGAATATGCCAGGGCACACAGGAAGGTGGGCTGAGAGGTGTCCCGGGCGGCCGGGCAGGCGCTGGGCAGCGTCAGAGTTGGCCTGCACTTCGCGGAGGCGGTGGCGGCCGCTGAGCTGGCGGCCGCAGGCTGCTCGCGGCAGGAGGTCGTGGAGCAGCTCGCCGAGCGCGTGCCGGCGCCCGACGAGGAGCGCCGCCGGCGCATCGCCGCCACGCTGGCCCGCCGGGTCGTGTGTCAGCGGGCCGCCGACGGCCAGGAGCGCTCCTGCCCGCTGCCGGCCCTGATCGCAGCCGCCGGACGCACGCTGGACTCCCGGCACTTGCTGCTGTATGCCACTGCGCGGCGCGAGGGGCTGGTGATGGCCGTGGCGTCGGAGGTCTTCTACCGGCGCTTCGTCCTGGGCCGGCTGCCCGAGGGCCTCAGCGAGCGGGACTTCGCCACCATCAACACCGGCAAGCTGCTGGAGACCGACGACATCATCACCCACCGGCTGGTGGACGAGTACGCCCGCAGGCGGTGGGGCCTCCACGACCGCTCCAGCACCCAGTGCGCGCTGCGCATCCTGCGGGAGGGCGGGGCGTTGGGCGCCACCTGGATAGCGCGGGGCGAGACGCGCTGCCTGGGCTACTTCCCGTCACACCGCGGGCCGAGCTGGCGAGTGTTCGTGTACGCGCTGTGGGAGGAGTTCGCCAGCCGGGGCCGAAGGACCGTGGCCCGCGCGCACCTGCGCTCTATGGCGCTGGGGCGCGTGTTCTGCCTGCGCGGCCCGGCCGTGGACGTGCTCGCCGAGCAGGCCGCCGACTGCGGCTTCTGCCAGATCGACGGCCTGCGCTCGGGCGGGCCGGTGGCGGTGAGGCACGACAGCTTCCAGGAGGCCGTGGCGGCGCTGGGGGAGCAGTACACCTTCTCGTGACCGTCTACGCCCGGCGGCGCGAGGTCGTTGCCTTGACGGTTGCGCGGGCGGGGGCGCCCGCGCCCCAGGATCTTCTGGGCGGGGCGATCACCCGTTCTTGGCTGAGGCGCCAGCGTTCTATCCCCTTCGAGTGCGTGAAAGCAACAGGGACAGATGACACTCGCGGAACTGATCACAATCGAGGGCCTGGAGGAGAGCTTCGAGCTCACCGACACGGCGGCGCTGCGGTGGCGCCTCCTCACGGACCGTGACGAGCAGGTGCTGCACCGGCTGGACGAGGTGCTGTCGGTCTACGTCCGCGATGATCCCGAGGTGGAGACGGCGCTGGACGCCCTGCTTGGCAGCCTGGCCCGCGCCGACGGCAAGGGCGACGGCTTCCTGGTGACCGGGCCGGCCGGCTCGGGCAAGACCCACCTGCTGGGGACAGTGCTTCTGCTGGCCGGCTGCGACGACGCCCGCGAGCGCCTGGCGCGGCGCCGCACGCGGTGGGCGGATGACCTGCGAGTGCTGCATGAGTCCGCCCCGCTGCTGGTGGTGCCCGTGCCGCTGGAGGAGCACTCCGGACGCGACGAGCTGCTGGAGGACATCGTCTTCGAGCGGACGGAGCGGGAGCTCCGGCGCCGGCCATACGACATCGTGGTGCCACTCTCGCAGCACTCGTATGCCCTGGAGCTGATCGAGCGCCACGTGGTGCCGCGCTTTGCCGAGGAGCTCGACGGCTACATCGCCGAGCGCTCCGGTCGCGCCGAGACGTGGGACCAGCTCCGGGAGCGCGACGAGGAGGCGGCGGTCCGCGTCGGGCATCAGTTCGCCCAGTCCATCAACTACCCCCTGGACTTCCGGCAGTCCCGCGTGGAGCGGATGGCCCGTCTGCTGGAGCTGTGTGACGGTGAGCGGATCTCGGGCGTGCTCTACCTCATCGACGACCTGGGCAGCTTCCTGGGCAGCGTCGAGGACAAGGCCATGCAGGGCGACCTGGTCTTCCTGGAGTTCCTGGCCCACCGGGGGAAGATCGCGCCGATCTGGACGGTGGCGAGCCTGCGGGTGCCCCTGCGAGAGCTCCCCGGGGTCGAGCCGCATCTGGCGCGGCGCATCTCGGACCTGTATGGCGGGGGGCTGAACCTGTCGGCGGCGCACATGCGGCACGTGGTCGCTGACGCCATCCGCCCCACCGATGAGGAGGTCGTGGGTGAGGCGCTGGGCGAGATGATCCAGGCCCACCGGGAGGCGCTGGGGGACGCCGCTCCCGGCGCTGAGGAGCTGGCGGACAGCTTCCCTCTGGAGCCGAGCGCGGCTGAGGTGGCTGAGGAGATGGCCGGGCGGGTGCTGGGCCGCGCCGACGGGGTGCTGACCGTGGTCCGGCGGGCGCGGGAGACCGGTCTGCTGGAGGAGCGCACGCACCTGCAGCCGCTGGCCGTGGCCGAGGTCCTGGAGCTGCTGCTACCGCAGCTTCGCTCCAGCCCCGACGCGAGCCCCTACCTCACTCAGGCGCTGGAGTACTACGAGGCCCACGCCGCGGAGGTGCACCCCACCAACCCGGAGCTGCTGCGGCGGGTCATCCGAACTCTGATCGCGCTGCGGCTGGCCAACGAGTGGCCGGGGAGGGGCGAGCTGCCGGCGCTCATGGGGCTGGACTCGTCGGGCCGGGCGCTCGCGGGCGCCGAGGAGCTGCGGGGGGCGCTGGAGGCGGCCAGGCTGCACGGCCGCTTCGTGGAGGTCCGGCGCGGGCGCGAGGAGGACGAGGACGTCTACTACGCGGAGGTGCACACTCCGCTGGGCGACGCGCTCCGGGAGCGGCTGTCCCTGGCGCGGGAGAGCATCCGCCGCGACGACCCCCGGCTGATGCAGGCCGCTGTGGCTCACTGCGGCCCCAGCATGCCGCTGGCGGAGCTGGCGGAGGAGGCGCTGCTGGAGGTGCGCTGGCGCAACACCCCCCGCGCGCTCTCGGCATCGCTGGAGAGCGTGCAGCGCCTCGACGAGCTGGAGATCGACCGCCGCGTGCAGGAGCTGACCGACCCCGGCACCATGGCCAGCGCCCACCTCTACGTCGCCGACCTGCTGTCCCCGGAGGCCCAGCGCACCAGGTGGCGGGAGATCAGCGCCGACACCATCGCGGGCCGGTGGTCGGCCGCGGTGCTGTGCTGGATCCCCCGGCCGCTGCAGGAGCGGGAGCTGGACGCGCTTCGCGACTGCGCCGCCTGCCGGCTGCTGCTGTCGCAGCGGGACAGCTTCGAGCACGAGAAGGGCCTGGCTCAGCGGCTGGAGGAGGAAGAGGCCCGGCTGGGCGCGCAGGTGCGGGAGATCGTGCGGGCAGCGTACTATGGTGGGGCGATCTACGCGCCCTTCGCGGAGGCCGTCTCCTCAACGGAGCTGTCGGCGATGGACGGCAACTGGGCCACCGCTCTGGACGCGGCGGCCGACTGGGCCCTCGACCGAGTCTTCCCCGAGTTCCACGAGATCGCCCCACGGCAGCTCCTCACCGAGCGGGAGCAGATCGACCTGCTCGTGGACGAGTTCGTCCGCCCCGGCTTCGCGCGACCGGAGGCCGACTCCCGGCTGGCGCGGCTCATCGAGGCCGTCATGATCCCGCTGAGTGTGGCGAGCCGGGAGGATGACGGCTACCTGCTCGACATCTCCGAGAGCGCCGCCGCCGATGAGGTGATGCAGCGCATCCGCGCTCGCGACCAGACGCCAGAGACCCGGCGGGGGCGGCCACTGGCCTGTGCCGACCTGGCCGAGCACCTGGTCAAGTCCGAGCTGGGCCTGCCGCCGGGGCTCTTCGAGCTGCTGATCGCGGCGCTGATCCGCCGCGGCTACCTCATGGCCCTGGACGAGGACGGCGAGCCGGTGCAGCTCTCGCGGATCGCCACGCCGGTGGCGCGCCACCTGCAGACGGTGGCGCGCCCGGCGCTGCTGGCCTACGAGCAATGGCAGATCCTCTCGCGGGTGTGCAGGATCGTCTTCGACCGGGCGGTGGCCAATCCCGACCACGCCGCTCAGGCGGCTGTGTGGGAGGGGCTCATCGGCGCCCGCGGGCGATGGATCGAGCGGGTGGAGACGCTGCGCGAGGGCATCGAGGAGCTCCGGGAGCGCCTGGGGCAGCCCCAGGCGGCGTGGCGGGAGTCGCTGGCGGCCCTCAGCCACGTGGAGCGCTTCTTCCGGCTCGTCGATCCCGACGCCTATCCCGCAGAGGGCCTCTCCAAGCTGCTGGACGGAGCTGAGCCCTACCTGGAGACCACCAACGGGGTCAGCAAGCTGCGCGACCTGCTGCGGGTGGTTGAGCTGCTGGAGGACTTCCTTGAGGGCGTGGGGCCGCGGCTGGTCTCGCTGCAGGAGTACCTCACCAGCCAGGACCTGTGGCTGCCCAGGGGCTCCGATCTGCAGGACCTCCGCCACCGGCTGCTGGAGATGATCCGCTCAGGCGAGGGCGCGGTGGGCGAGGAGCAGACCTTCGTGCGCCTCACGCAGGTGTTCTTCGCCCGCTACAAGCGGCGCTACGCGGCCTGGCACAACTCCGCGTACCGGCAGTCGGAGTTCGAGCCCTACAACGGCCTGCGGGCGTCGCCTGAGATGCGGGTGCTGGCGGCCTTCGACCGCCTGGACCTGCCGGTGGAGCATGACCTGGGCGAGGTGAACGAGCAGATCGAGCGAGAGCTGGCGAAGCGCTGCAGGGAGATGGACCTCTCGCAGGCGCTGGAGCGCCAGCCCGTCTGCTCCTCGTGCGGGCTGCGGCTGGGCGAGGAGCTGAACCTGCGGCCGGCCGAGGACCTGCAGGACCTGGCCCGCCAGGGCATCCAGGAGCACGTGCAGGCGCTCGCCTCGTCGGCCAACCAGCGGGCGCTGGCGGAGTACATCCGCACGCTGCCGCATCGCGGCGAGACGGTGCGCAAGCTGGCGGAGCTGCTGCGACTGCCCGACGACGTGGGCGCTCGGGGGCTGATGCCGCTGCTGGGGGATGACGTGTTGACGCATGTGCAGCGGGCGCTGTCGGGGCAGCGGCTCAAGCCCCGCAGCCTCGGGGAGCTGCGGCGGCAGCTCTCGGGGCGCACGCTCAGCCCCGACGAGGTGCTGGAGATCGTGCGGGAGTGGGTGGAGGGCGACGGGGATCTCGATGACGAGGACCTGCTGCACATCGAGCCCTGACACGTCACGGAAGTTTAACGATGAATCGGGAACGTCTGAGGGTAGATTACGTTAACGGATACACAGCAGCTCAATCAGAGTGAATGCTCGCCGCAGGGCACCATCATCCTTCAGACGCACCCTTGCTGTGCGAGCCACCGCCCGTCGCCAGTCGGCGGGCGGTTTTCTTTTTCTCACGCCCCGCCTGCAGCTCATGATGCCGGCCCCGCCGCCTCGACGTCCTCCCCGCGCAGACGTATCATCCGGTATGTGAGCGCGATTTCCAGCAGCACCGCCCCGGCGGAGATGCCGAAGGCCAGGAGGTATCGGCCCCCGGTGCCGATCATCAGGCCCGCCACCAGGGGCATGAACGCCATGGGCATTGCCGCGAGGTAGTAGGTGGCGAGATAGACAGGGCGGGTCCGCTCCGGAGTGAAGTCCAGCAGGTAGGCGTTCTGACCCGTGATCCAGCCGCTGCGCGATGCCCCGAAGAGGCCGAAGACGCCCATCAGCACCGCCAGAGGCAGCGTGAAGCGCAGGCCCACCGCCTCGCCCACCGTGATGTCTGGCAGCAGCGGCGTGGTCAGCGCCAGGGCCAGTGCGCCGGCGTGCAGCCACCCGCAGACGATCATCAGATGGCGGTTGCCGTACCGGGCGCTGACGCGGCTCCACAGCAGGTTCAGCATGCTGTAGCAGAGCACTCTCGCGGCCAGGGCGATGCCCACCATGGCCTCGGTCATGCCCATGCTGCGGTAGGCGTAGGGGACCAGGAAGGGCACTGCCAGGCCGTAGGAGGCAGCCATGAGGACGCGAGCGCCGATGAAGCGCCGGAAGCTGGGCTCCCGCCGGATGCGCCGGAGGCCGCGCCTGAGCTGGACGACGAACGGCAGCCGGCGCCTCTCCACCTTGTGCCGGGGCTCGTGTGCGAACCAGAAGGCGGACAGAGAGATGCCGGTGACCAGCGCCGCCACGCCGAAGAGGTAGGCGTAGTTGTCGGGGAAGCCCAGTCCGCTGCGCTCGCTGAGCAGCCACTTCACCCAGAAGCCGGCGGCGAAGGCCATCAGGCCGCCGAAGAAGAAGCGCATGGCGAAGAACCTGGCGCGCCGCTCGGAAGCCACGGAGTCGGTGATGACGCTCAGGAAAGGGATCAGGCCGATGCCGCCGCCGGAGGTGAAGACCAGGTAGCAGAGAGCGATGGCGACGAACGCCACCGCGGGGCTGTCGCCGGCCAGCAGCTTCGCCACCAACCCCGCTCCCACGATGGCGATCAGGCGGATGACCGCGGAGATCTTGTAGTATCTGTGCCGGCGCTGGCGCGTCGCCATCACCGGCGTCATCACCAGGGGAGGCCAGAACCACCCGGCGCTGACCAGCGAGACCAGCAGGCCCACGTAGAGGGGGTTGTCGCCCATGAGGGCCACTGCGAAGGCGGGGAGGATGATGTCCTGGTCCACCAGGGCCCTCGCCAGCAGCCAGAAGGAGCCGTTGATGACGCCGAGGGTGAAGTTGCGCTTGACCAGCGAGCTCTCGTGCTGCTGCGACATCAGCCCTCCCAGCCCTCGTTTCGTTGCCGCGGCGTCACTGCTCCGGCTGCACGGCCATGATGCGTCCGTCGGTGGTGGCCCAGTAGAGGAGCCCGTGGGCCGCGATGAGGTCGCATGTCTGCGCCTCAGCCACGTGTCGAGAGATGATGCGCCCCTGCTCCGCGCTGACCTCCACCAGGCTGCTGCCGGCGCCGCACCAGATGGCGTCTCCCAGGATCACCGGCTCCACGGCGATGGGGCCGGACAGTTGCGCCGTCCACAGGCGGGTCATCTCGCTGGGGTTGATGCGCACCAGCGTCCCGGAGGTGTCCCCGGCGACCACCACGGCCTCGTGCACGGCGACAGGCGCCCGGACGAGGCCCTCAAGCTGCAGCGACGCCAGCCGCTGGCCCTCGCGGGTGATGCTGTGCACGGCGCCGGAGTCGTCCCCCAGCAGGATGCTGCTGGGGCCCATGGTCGGGGAGCAGTAGACGGGGCCGTCCGCCTCCACCGTCCACAGGGGGCTCCCGTCCGCTGTGTCGAGGCAGTGCACTTGGCCCTCGAGCGTCCCCACGACCACCGCCTCGTCGGTGACCAGCGGCGCGGCGGCCACGGCCGCGCCCAGCTCCACCCGCCACCGCAGCTCGCCGGAGGCGCTGATGGCGTAGAGCATCCCGGCGTCATCGCCGAAGTACACGCTGTCGCCGGCGGCGGTGGCGCCGGGCACCGACGCGGCGGCCTCGTACTCCCAGGCCTGCAGGCCCGTGGACACATCCACGGCACGCAGGCGGACGTCCTCGCAGCCGATGTAGGCCAGACCCGACAGCAGCGCCGGAGCGCCCCAGAAGCCCGCCGGGTGGGTGAAGTGCCATGGCCAGGTGGCCTCATCCTCCGACAGTCCGGGGCCGAGGCGGGCCAGCCGCCCCGATCGGGCGCACACGAGTATGAAGTCCTCGCCGGCGGCGAGCCAGCAGACGTCGGCGCTGGGAAGGGCGTAGCCGGACGGGGCCGGCCGGACGAGGCTGCGCCACGACGCTGCGAAGGCCGCGGCCGCGACCAGCATTGCCGCGATGGCGATCAGCCGCGTGCGCGTGGCCCTGAGGCGGCGCTTCTCCTGCCACCTGCTGCGGTAGTCCACGGTGCTGTGCGACCTCTCTCCGAGTGTGAGTCACGCGCGCGGGTCGGACGCGGCGTCCGGCCGCGACGCGTGACGGTCACGTATCCGACCGTCCCTCACCCGCTCAGGGCCTGGCGGGCGGCCTGACGGGTGGCCTCCTGGGGATGATGCTCGGCGACGAACTGAAGGGCTGGACGGTACGACGGATCGGAGGACTCCGGCATCGACTCAGCGAGCGTGCGCGCGATCATGGTCTCCACGGCCTGTGAGCCGGCGGCCTCCGCCACGGCCAGCATGTCAACGACGCGCCCGGCGCGACTGATGCGCCCCATGACGATCTTGCTGCTGCCTAACTTCATAGCCGCCATGCGAGCGGTCTCCTCAAACGCCGAGGTGCGGGCGATGGCGAGCATGGCCTCCATGGCCTCCTCGGAGGTGTTGAGCAGCTCGCCGAGGCGGTCCACGATGTAAGTGCGCATGGGATCGCGGTCGAGTTGGGCCTCGCGCTGAGCCGCGATGCGCCGAGTCTGCTGGGCGTGCTTGGAGATGGCCTCGGCCTCCTCCATGATGTGGTCCGGCACGCCGGCCTCGCCGTCCTCCGGGGCCTCGAAGTCGCGGAAGATGCGGTCCGCGCCGAGGTCCGCCGGCCCGCTGGGCAGCGAGCGGCGCACCTCCCGTCGCAGACAGGCTCCCGCTACGAGCGGCTCGAAGACCTCGCGCTCGATAAGGGAGTCGGCGATGCGCCGGACCGAGAACTCCGAGCCGGTGAGCATCAGGTGGCTGAGCAGGTCCCAGCGCTCCTCGGAGATGAGCTCCTCCAGCGCCTGCGTCACCTGACGCTCCAACTGTCCCTCCATGAGGATCTGGATCTGTGAGGCCCACGTGACGAAAGTCTGATTCTCCACGATAGACACCTCGCTTGCTAGGTGGCGGCCGCCGCCGGATAGCCCACGGCGGTGGCCCGCACACTGACCTCGATGATCTGCTCCTCGCCGGTGGACAGCCGGCCGAGTCGGCGGTCGAGCTTCACCTCGACCCGCGGCTGTGCGGCGCCGGCCGCCACCGCTCGCTCCCGGGCGAGTCTCGCGGCCTCCTCAGCGGCGAAGGCCGCCGCGTCCGAGAGGCTCTCGAACTCCCGCCTGCCGCTCGGCGCGTAGACGGTGAAGGCATCGTACTCGCTGGGCCGTACCGCCACCACCTCCGAGGCCGCCACGTGACTGACGATGGCGCCCACGGCGTTGGCAACCTCGGCGTGCTCCGGCACGACCACGTGGCAGCCCAGTCGCTCCGACAGCGGAGGCAAGAAGGCCTCTGCGGGGGCGCCGATGCCCGCGATGGGACGGTCGTAGCGCGGCCGGAAGGTCAAGGGCTCCTCGCAGGAGTGAGCGAGGATTCGCTCCATGACCAGCCGCAGGGTCTGGGAGTCCTCAAGCTCCGCCTCGAGCCCGCACTCAGGCCCCAGCTCCTCCGCCACCACCATCAGCCCCAGCATCCGGCCGATGCGCTCCCAGGCCAGCGACAGCAGCTCCTCAGGCTCGCAGCCGAACAGGCGCGCGAAGGCCCGCACACCGGCGGTGGCCGCGGCCACGTCCCAGGCGGTGAACCGCCCGGAGTGATGCAGCAGGTCGGTGGGGGTCAGGGCCGAGCGCGCCAGCACCCCGCGGTCCTCCATCCGCCGCGTGTTCAGCAGTCGCGGAGACGCCAGCCCCAGGCGGACCGCCAGCGCGCCGCGGCTGACGGCCTCGCCGTCGAGGACATCGAGGGTGCGCTGCTCCTCGCCCGTCAGTCGTCGGTGCTCGGCCAGTGGCCCCGGAAGCAGGTAGTCGATGGACATGGCGCAGGTGCGCACGGCCTCGTTGCGTAGCCCCACGCGGTCCAGCTCGGCGGCCAGGCCCTCTCGGCCCGAGGCCGCCAGGTAGCACAGGGGCAGCACCCGGTGGGGGCCGACCAGCAGATCGCGGTCGGCATTGAAGTCCAGGACGCTATCGCCCCCCAGGCCCATGGTGCGGACCTGCACGGCCTCCACGGAGGTCTGCCAGCCGCCGACGCGGGCACCTCGCGGCGACAGCCGCGGCTGGCCCTCCTCGATGATGGCCGCGTCCGTGGTCGTGCCGCCCACGTCGATGACCATGGCGTCGTCCTGGGCCACCAGGTGCCTGGCGCCCAGGACGCTGGCCGCAGGGCCGGAGAGAATCGTCTCCACCGGCCGCAGCCGGGCGGTGGTGACGTTGATGAGCGAGCCGTCGCCCTTCACCACCATCAGCGGCGCGGTGACGCCGCGATCAGCCAGCGTGCGGCGCGCGGCGTCGAGGAGGCGCTCGAGGAGGGGAAGCAGCCGGGCGTTGAGGGCGGCGGTGTTGGCGCGGGAGATGAAGTTGAGCCGCGCAGAGAGCTCGTGGCCGCAGACCACCGGCAGGTCGCACTCCTGGCGGATGATCTCCCGGGCCGCCAGCTCGTGCCCGGGGTTGCGGACGCTGGCGTAGCCTGAGACGGCGAAGGCATCCACCCCCGCGTCCATCAGCTCCTGCACCGCTCGCCGGCAGCCATCGGCATCGAAGGGCCCCAGCTCCTCGCCGCCGATGCTCATGCGCCCGCCCACGAGGGCGTAGTGCGGCCAGTGCACGCGGGCCTCGTCGAAGCCATCATGGGGCATGATGATGCAGCCGGGCTGGCCGCCGCGATCCTCCACGATGGCGTTGGTGGCAAAGGTCGTGGACAGGGCTGCCAGCGTCACGCGTTCCAGCAGCCCCTCCTCCAGCCGGTCGAGGGCGTCGCCGATGCCGATGAGGGGGTCGTGGTGCGTGGTGAGGGCCTTGGCCTTCGAGAGCACGCGCTCGGCCGCGAAGTCGTAGACCACCGCGTCGGTGTAGGTGCCGCCGGCGTCGATGCCCAGGCCCAGCCCGCAGCGGACCACCACCGTCCCCTCAGCGCCCGCCACCAGCGCCTGGAGCGCCTCGCCGCCCTCCTCGACGGGCTGGCCTGGGAGGACCGCGACCAGGACCTGCTGATCGCCGCTGGAGGCAGAGCGCTGGCCGGGCTCGAGCACCAGGAAGTGCTCCTGGTCCCACTCCCCGAAGGCCAGGTCGCGGAGGATGGCCGTATCGCCGTCCAGGGCCTCGTGGTGCCATCCCAGGTTCTCGGCCACACGCTCTGCGAAGCGGCGGCACTCATCGACCTGGCCGCAGCCGGTGTCGATGACCGCCACTCGGGTGTAGTTGCGCTTCCAGCTCCCCAGGAACTGCAGGATCTCGGCCGCGGACTCCTCACCGTACTGCTCCGCCAGCTCCGCGAAGCGCGGGTGATCCCGGGCATTGTGGCTCCAGCTCCGCAGCCGCCCGGTCTGATCCAGTCCCAGCTTGTGCGTGAACCAGCCGGGGGTGATGTAGTAGGTGCCTGGATGGCGCCGGAACTGCCGGCGGTACTCCTCGCGCGAGCCCAGGAAGAGCGTCAGGCAGTCGTGCACCCGGGGGATGACCACGGTGATGCCGCTGGCGACCAGCCCGGCGGTGCCCCGCCCGCAGAGGCCGTAGGCCAGTGCCACAGCGTCATAGCCGGCCTGCGCCGCCCGGTCGATGGCACGTTGGAGGGTCTCGCGCAGCCTGCCGGGGGTCTCATGCAGGCCCGCCTGCAGGGGCTCGAAGTCAACCTCATGTGGGCTGTCGCCAATCACCGACTGCAGCTCCGGCTCGAAGACGCCGCAGCCGAGGATCAGTATCTTCATGGTGGGGTTTCTCTCACAGGGATGGAACTTCACTGATTGCGTGCAGTCTAACGGAAGACACCGCCGGGCGCAAGACCGGGTTGCGATGCCGCAGCCGGGAGTACTCGGGTGCATCGCGTCGCACACAGCGGTGGCTATGAGGCCGGGTGACAGAGCTGCCGTGCGCGCCTTCAGCGTCGGGCGTCACGGCCTGCATCAGCCCGGCTGAGACGCGTGCGATGGGAGGGTACCCGAAGCAAACCTGCCGCAGAGGTGTGCAACTTTGCCGATTCTGTGGTAGCATGTGTGCATCACCGAGCTCGGGGGCGGGGAGTGGTCGCAGACTCCAGCAACGGGAGGCCGACTGTGATTCTCTCGCACAAGTGCCAGTACGCGATTCGCGCCATGTATGAGATTACCCGCCGGGAGGGAGAGTGGCCCGTGAAAAGCGGCGAGATTGCCAAGGCGCAGGCCATTCCTCCGCGATTCCTCGAGAACATCCTGGCCCAGCTCAGGCGGGGAGGGTTCGTCGATTCCAAGCGGGGCAAGAATGGGGGATACATGCTCGCGGACCCCACCCAGCCGGTCACCGTGGGCGAGGTTATCCGCTTCATCGAGGGTCCGCTGGTGCCCGTGCACTGCATGATGGAGGGCTCAGCCGTCTGCGAGCTGTATGGCGAGTGCCCCTTCCGCGAGATGTGGACGGCAGCGCATCAGGCCGTGATCGAGGTCTACGACAACACCACCGTCCACGGCCTCATTGCCGCACACGCGGCGAAGCAGGACTGAGGGCAGTCGGCGCAGTACGCTGAAACGCCCGCCGTGAGGACGGCGGGCGCGCTCGTGGGCGGACTCCGCATAGCCGCTGACATTGGCAACTGGTGGAGGCGGCGGGAATTGAACCCGCGTCCGAAAAGGGGTGTCCGAAGCCTCTACGAGCGTAGCGCCCGCTTTGCGTAGCCGGGACGGCCCCCGGGCGCAGGGTCCGTCGCGGCAGGCCCGGTTCTGTTACCCCCGCGCGCTAACCGGACAAAGGCGCGCGCTTCGGCCGATCTCATGACGTCCGGCCCTGACCTGATCGGCGAAGGTCAGGCGGACGTCGCGACTACTTAAGCCGCGAGTGCCAAGTTGGTGTTGGCAGTTATGGGGTTTCCGGGTTTTACGAGGTGCCGGAGACCTCGGCTCGCAGCCTCGACTCACCAGCTCTCCGTCGAATCCGATCGCCCCCACCACTTGTCAACGTGCGCACCGTCCAGTATACCAGGCCTCGGCCCGCCTGTAAACCTCAAAAGGCCTCTCAATGCTGCGTGTCTTCACTGTCTTTGACGCCTGGATGCCCCGGCGTGTTCACACTTCCGTCCCTTTCAGACCGTCGTGTTGACGCTGTCGCACCGACCCGATACACTTCCCGCGCGCCGGTCGGCCAGCAACCATTGGAGTAGATCGGAGGACTGCCTGTGGAACTGAAGGCGGGCGGGAAGAGCCCGTTCCTGCTGCGTGACGTGCTGCTGGAGGAGGCGGCGGGGTCGGAGCGCGAGGACCCGGAGCTGCTGGACGCCTCCCGCGGGGCCGCGAACTGGCAGCAGCCGCTGGTGCTGGCCGCCTGGCATGCCCTGGGGCTGTATTCGGCGCAGGCGGCCTCGCGTCGCTCGCATGATCCGCATGTAGCCCTCTCGCTGGCCCCCGGCGAGTCACACCTATCGGCCTTCGACGAGTTCGCGTCGCGCTGCGAGGGTGCGCCGGGAGGCCTGGCGGAGGGCTGCCGCTTCCTGCAGCGCGGCTGGGACTTGCTGGCCCGGACGGTGCTGCGGGGCTGGTCGCGCGAGGAGATCGCCTTCCGCTTCGCCGAGGCCGCGGCCGGCCGCGCCTACCCTGAGCCACCCACGCTGGACTTCGTGCAGCCCATCATGGCCCGCTACCTGGCACCGCTGCTGTTCGGCGGGGACGCGGACCTGGCGGCGCAGTTCGAGGTCATCGCCTGCGAGGGCGCGACCACCGGCATCGCCCAGGTCGCCACCACGCTGGCGCGCAACGGCCTCATCTCGCCCGGAGATCGGGTCGCCATGTGGTGGCCGACCTACGAGCCGCTGCGCGACCTGGTGGAGTGCCAGCTCGGCTGCGAGGTGGTGCCCATCCACCGCGATCCGGAGGCCGGCTGGGCGGCGGAGGCCGAGGACCTGGAGAGGCTCATCGACCCCGGCGTGCGCATGGCCGTCACGGTCTCGCCCGGTAACCCGGTTCCAGTGACGACCGATCCGGGCAGCCTCGACGCCCTCCAGCGGGCGGCGGAGGCCCATCCGGACCTGCTTACCCTTGCGGACTACGTCTACATGCAGTTCCTGGACAGCCCGGTGGAGACGGAGATCGCCCGCCTCCCGCGCAACACCATCGGTGTCTACAGCGTGTCGAAGGACTTCGGCCTGGCGGGGATGCGGCTGGGCGTGGTCCTGATGCACGCCGAGAGCGTGGCCCAGGCGGCCCTGTGGCGGCTGGAGGGGGAGGAACGGGCGGCAGCCGACGGGTGGTACTGCCGGCGGGCGATGGAGCCGGCGCAGATGGGGCTGACGGAGCGCATCATCGCCGACAGCCGGGGCGTGAGCTTCACCCACATGAGCGGGCTCTCCACGCCCCTGCAGGCGCTGATCTGCCTCTGCGCGCTCTACGACCTGATGGAGCCGGACAGCCACCGCTACTTCCAGTGGGTCCGCGGGGAGCTGGCGGAGCGCATCGAGGCGCTCTACCGCGGTCTGGGCATCGAGACGCCGCGGTGGACGCAGGGCCCAAGCAGCCGCTACTCCACGATCATCGACCTCACGGACGTGGCGCGCGCTCGCGGCGGGATGGAACTCGCCGAGGCGCTGCGGAGTCATGCCCCGTGGGATTTCATGACGCATCTGGCGCGGGAGTGGCAGGTGATTCTGACGCCGGGGGAGAGCTTCGGCGCTGGGGAGTGGACGGTGCGGGCCTGCTTCCCGTCGGTGGACGCCGCGCAGGCGCGGGAGCTGGGGCAGCGTGTGGCCCGGGCGGTGCAGCAGTTCGCCGGGAGCTGAGCGGGGAGTGCGAATTCCAGGTGCCGGCGGAAGGCGCGGGCGGGGGCGCCCGCGCCCCAGTGCATAGCTGGATTGCGCGCGAGCTCGCCCGCAACCGGCAATCGCAGGGCGCACCGGGGCGGGGCGGTGGCGCGGCTCGGCGCTGTCTGCTATAATCCCAGCGGGTGGGGAGGTCACCGTGTCTCTGCTCAGGCGCCTGGAGGATGCCCTGCAGTCGGCCATCGACGGGGGGCTGGCCCGCCTGGACGGCGGCGGCGTGCATCCGTTGGAGATCGCCCGTCGCCTGCAGGGGGAGATGGCGGATGCCAGGCTCCTGGGGACGGACGTCCCCTATGTGCCGAACCGCTACACCGTCTATCTGTCCGATGCGGACCTGGCGCATCTGGGCGAGGTGGCTGATGAGGTGGCGGAGCAGCTCGGGCGGCACCTGCAGCGGCACGCGCGCGAGCAGGGGTGGGCCTGCGGCGATGGCGTGGCGGTGACGCTGAAGGGTGGCGGCAGGCCGGGGCGCATCGAGGTGGAGCATCGCCTGGACGAGACGGCGGCCGGGGCGCGGCTGCTGGTGATGGCCGGGCAGCCCGGCGGCGGCAGCTTCGAGATCGGGGATCGCGCGGTCATCGGGCGCGAGGAGAGCTGCGAGGTGCTGCTGAGCGACCGGGCGGTGTCGCGGCGCCACGCGGAGATCGACTGGACGCATCAGGGCTACCGCATCCGCGACCTGGGCAGCCGCAACGGAACCTTTGTCAACGCGGCCGAGGTGGAGGAGACGCTGCTGGACGACGGCGACCTGATCGAGGTGGGCCTCGTCCAGCTTCGATTCGTGCAGGCCGGCCAGTAAGCGCCGGCCGCCTGCAGGAGGATTCGGCGGGTGCTGCCGCCGATCATCATCAACGCCGGGCCTGAGCTGTCGGAGGTGCTTCGTTGGATCTCACTGTCGTGCTGACCATGGGCAAGTACGTGCTGCTGGCGGTGCTGTATGGCTTCGTCTTCGCGGTCTTCCGCGGGATTATCGGCCAGCTTCTCGCCGAGTCTCGGCGGGAGACGGGGGGTGTGCGGGTGCGCCGACGGGTCGCCAGGCCGCGTGCCGAGCGCCGGCGGGCGCGTGAGGTCGCTGCCGACGCGGCCACGCGGCCTGAGCCGGAGCCCACGGCCGCGGAGGACCGGCCTGTGCCGCAGCCGCCACCCGCGCCGGCTTCGGAGGAGCCGATGCGGGAGGAGCCGCGCGCGCCGCGGCTGGTGGTCATCGAGAGCGACGACGAGGAGCGGGCCGCCGGCGATGAGGTGCCGCTGAGCGCGGCGGTCACCGTCGGCCGGAGCGAGGAGAACTCCCTGCGGCTGCGGGATCGCTTCGTCTCCAGCCGCCACGCCCTCATCTGCCTCCGCGATGGCAGGCGCATCCTGGTGGACCGGGGCAGCACCAACGGGACCTTCGTCAACGGCGAGCGTGTCGAGGACGAGGTGGAGCTTCGGGACCGCGACCGCATCGCCATGGGCAATACCGTCTTCGAGTACCGCGCGCGCTGAGGGCCGCCCGGCCTGTCGGGGCGCGCGCCGCTTCCTGCCCCTTTGAGGTGAGATCGATTCTGCAGCGCCGACGCACAGAGCTGCTGCTGCTTCTGTTCGCCGCGGCCCTGGTGGCGGAGGGTGGGGCGCTGGTGTGCCTGGGGATGGGCTACCCGGTCTGGCGGCTGACCCGGGGGCTCTCGGTGGTGGGCGGGATCATCGCCGGGGCGTTGATGCTGGACCTGGCCGATCCCCGCCGCGACCGCTGGCTGCTGCCGCTTGTGGCGGTCATCTCCGGGCTGGGCTTTCTGCTGCTGTGGCAGCTCGACGAGCGCTCCGCGTCCCGGCAGATCGTGTGGATGCTGACCGGCTCGGGGATCATGGTGGCCGTCTACTACCTCATCGAGGACGTGCGCGACCTGGCTCGGCTGAAGTACACCAGCGGCGTGCTGGCGCTGCTGCTGGTGGGACTGACGCTGGCCTTCGGCGTGGAGAGGGGCGGGGCGCGGCTGTGGCTGTCGATACCGCCCCCCGGACTGGGTCTGCGCCCGCTGATCACCTTCCAGCCCACGGAGCTGGTGAAGGTCCTGATGTGCATCTTTCTGGCCGGCTACGTCGCGGAGCGCGCGGAGCTGTTGCGGGAGGACACCCGGAGGGTGGCGGGCCTTCAGATGCCCCGCTTGCGGCACATCGCCCCCCTGGTGCTGATGGTCGTCTTCTCGCTGACCATCTTCGTGGGACAGCGGGACCTGGGGGCGGCGGTGCTGTTCTTCGGCCTCTTCGTGGCCATGACGTATCTGGCCACCGGCCACAAGAGCTACGCGGCGGTGGCGCTGGTGCTGTTCGTGGCCGGAGGGGTCGGCGCCTACCTCTGGTTCCCGCACGTCCGCACCCGTGTGGACATGTGGGCCAACCCCTGGCTGGAGCCGACGGAGGGCGGCTACCAGATCCTGCAGAGCCTCTTCGCGCTGGCGGAGGGTGGCCTGCTGGGAACGGGATTCGCCACTGGAGGTGGCGGCAGCATCCCGGCCGCCACCACCGACCTGATCTTCGCCGTCGGCGCCCAGCAGCTGGGACTGGCCGGCGCCGTGGCCATCGTCCTGCTGTTCGCCCTGGCCGCCCACCGCTCGTTCAGCATTGCCTGGCAGGCCACCGACAGCTTCGGCGCACTGCTGGCGGCGGGGCTGGCGGTGGTCTTCTCGCTGCAGACGCTGGTGATCATCGGTGGCGTCACCAAGCTGATCCCCCTGACGGGGATCACCCTCCCGTTCATGAGCTACGGGGGCACCTCCGTGGTGGTGAACTTCATCGCGCTGGCTCTGCTGCTGGCGGTCTCCCGTGACTGCATTCCACACGGACTGCGCTCGGAGCACTGATCCATGAGACAGCTCTCGCGCGACATCAAACGAGTGGCTCTGGTCCCCGCCGTGGGCTTCGCAGTCCTGTGCCTGCACCTTGGCTACTGGCAGGTGCTGCGGGCGCCGGAGCTGCGTGCTGACGAGTACAACAGTCGCGCTGAGGACCGCCTCCGGGCCACTGAGCCGGGGAGGATGTACGACTCGGACAGCGAGCTGCTGCTGGGCGCGGAGGAGACGCCCCGGGGGTGGGAGCGCACCTACCCCGCGGGCGAGTACGTCTGCCACCTGACCGGCTACAACACGAAGAGCGGGCTGCAGCGCGGCCTCCGGGACGCCTTCCTCAACGTGGGGCGCTACGAGAAGCCCTGGGCGGAGTTCGTGGAGGGTCCGTTGCAGGGCAATGACGTGGTGCTGACGGTGGACCTCGACGCCCAGAAGCGGGCGACGAGGCTGCTGCGGGGGCACCGCGGCGCGGTGGTGGCGCTGGGCGGGCATACCGGCGCGGTCCTGGCTCTGGTCAGCGCGCCGGCCTACGATCCCCAGGCCATCCTGGAGAGCGCGTGGGACTTCAAGCTCTTCCAGGAGGACCCCAACACCCCGGAGTACAACCGGGCGCTGATGGGCCTGTATCCGCCGGGATCGGTGCTGAAGGTCCTCACCGCCGCGGCGGTGCTGGACCTGGGTCGGGTCAACCGCGACACGCGGTTCGAGTGCACCGGCGAGCTTGAGATCAAGGGTGCCGAGATCCACTGCCCGCGGGCGCACGGAACCGTGACGCTCGACGAGGCGCTGCAGGTGTCGTGCAACACCACCTTCGCGCGCATGGCGGAGTATCTGGTGAGTGAGGAGCTGGTGGACTACGCGCAGCGCTTTGCCCTCACCGAGCCGGCCTCACTGCCCATGCCCTCCCGCAGCGGCGGCCTCGGTGACCTCGCGGATAGGGACTCGGAGGTCCTGCTGGCGGAGACCGCCTTCGGGCAGGGCCAGGCGCAGGTGACTCCCCTGGGCATCGCGCGCATGACGCTGGCCATCGCCAACGGGGGGCAGGTGCTGGAGCCCTACATCGTCGAGCGCGTGGTGTCGCCGACCGGCCGGACCGTGGCGCAGGCCCGGGCCCGTGAGCTGGGCCGGGCGGTGAGCGCGGAGACGGCCCAGACGCTGGCAGGGATGATGACGAACGTTGTGGAAGAGGGGACGGGGACCGTGGCGCAGATCCGGGGCGTGACGGTGGCCGGCAAGACCGGCTCGGCCGAGAATCCGGAGGGCGCCCCGCACTCGTGGTTCACCGGCTTCGCGCCCGTGGAGCGGCCGGGGGTGGTGGTGACGGTGGTGGTGGAGAACGCCGGCGCCGGCTCGGAGGCGGCGGCCCCCATCGCCCGCGAGGTCATGGCCCATCTGCTGCACAGGGCGGGGGTCAGATAGCTGTGCGACTGGAGGTGATCCGGCGGTGGAGGGCACCATGATCGCCGATCGATACCGCATTGAGACGCTGATCGGCGAGGGCGGGGTGGCGCGAGTCTACCGCGGCACCGACACCACCCTCGACCGGCGCGTCGCCATAAAGGTACTCCGCCCGGAGCTGAGCGACCGCGAGGACGTGGTGGCGCGCTTCCGGCGGGAGGCCCACGCGGCGGCCAAGCTCAACCACCCCAACATCGTCCAGATCTACGACACGGGGGTGGACGATGGGCGCTACTACATCGTCATGGAGTACCTGCCGGAGCTGAACCTGAAGGAGATCATCAAGCGCTACGCGCCCCTGCCGCTGGACAAGGTCATCGAGGTCGCGGAGGCCTGCTGCCAGGCGCTGGCCTACGCCCACCGTCAGGGCCTGGTGCACCGGGACGTCAAGCCGCACAACGTGCTGTTCACCGATGACGGCCGCGCCAAGCTCTCCGATTTTGGCATCGCCGCCGCCGCCGGCGAGACGGGGCTGACCGACGACGGCAAGGTCCTGGGCTCGGCCCACTACATCTCCCCCGAGCAGGCTCAGGGGGCGCGCGCCGGCCCGCTCTCGGACATCTACTCGCTGGGGGTCACGCTGTATGAGGCCCTCACGGGGCGGCTGCCCTTCGGCGGGGAGACGGCGGCGGACATCGCGGCACAGCATCTGCGCGAGAGCCCGCCCTCCCCCCGGGAGATCAACCCCGAGATTCCGCCGGCCGCCGAGTACGTCATCATGAAGGCCATGGCCCGCGACCCGCAGCGGCGCTATCGGTCCGCGGAGACGATGCTGACCGACGTTCACAAGCTCGAGCGCGGCGTGGACCTGGACCAGACCGGCGTCCTGGAGGCCTCTCCCGAGGCCACCGTGCCTCTGCCGCGGAGCGCGGAGCCGTCTCGGCCCAGGCGGGCGGCGCAGGAGGAGCCAGCGGCGGCTCCCTCACGGCCGGCGGCCGCTCAGCGGCGGGAGGAGGCCGCCTCCAGCGCCGCCGGCACGGCCATGGCCGGGGTGGGCGTGGGGCTGCTGGCGCTGCTGGTCATCGTGGCGGTCGTCTGGCTGGTGAAGGCCGCCTTCTACCCTCACACCGGTCCCACCATGGTGGAGGTCCCCAATGTCAAGGGGCTCACCGAGCAACAGGCCCGAGAGGACATCGAGGAGCGGGGGCTGGCCATGGGTCGCATCGAGCACGAGTACAATGACCTGCAGCCGGTGGGCAGGGTCACCGAGCAGTCGCCCGAGCCGGGGCAGACCGTTCAGTCCGGGACGGCGATCGACCTGTGGGTCAACCGGGGCAAGCAGACGGTCTCGGTGATCGATGTGGTGGGCACCCGCCCGGAGCGGGCACAGGCTCTGCTGGAGGCGGCCAACCTCACGCTTGGCGAGGCGGAGGAGTACTTCCACGAGACCGAACCCGCGGGCGTTATCTTCGACCAGGAGCCGAAGCCCGGCACGCGCGTGGATACGGGCACTCCCATCGACGTCTCGGTCTCCAAGGGCCCGGAGGAGGAGCAGCCCGAGGAAGGCGGCGACGAGGAGCCGGGCGATGAGGAGACGCAACCGGCGTTGGAGGAGACTGTCGAAGGTGGTGGCGAGGCCGGGGAGCGGCGCGAGCTGGTCACGCCCCGCGTCTATGTGGAGGAGACGGAGGGCTACAAGCCGGATCAGCCCCAGCTCCGCGAGTTCAGCGTGCAGGTCGTGGCGATGGGTGAGACCTCGGATCAAGAGGTGGAGGTCAGCTATCGCGACGAGACCGGCGCGACCCTGATAGCGGGCGCCTGGACCATGCAGCCGGGGGAGACGAACACGGTACGTCTCCAGGCCCGGGGGACAGTGACCATTGAGGTACGCCATGAGGGGGTCACCGTCTTCGAGGAGACCAGGCAGGTCAAGGAGGGCGCCGAGCGGACGGAGTAGGCGCCCGGATGCGAAGGAGAGACTCGATCATGAGGCGTGCGCGGATGCACACGGGTGTGGCACTGACCATGGCGTTGATGCTCGTAGGGGCCGGCCCGCTGTGGGCTGGACCGACCGTGGCCGGCACCACGAATCTGGTGGCCGCCGGGAACGGCGGGAGCATCGCCAAGTACTCCAGCCAGGCCGTGGACGAGAACGGCCAGCCCATCGACAAGTGGGCCGTCACGAACCTCATCGACGGCAAGTACGTCGTCGGCTCGCACACCCCGGCGGACTCCTACGGATGGCGTAGCCAAGGCGTGCCCTCCCCTGACGTGCCGGAGTGGATCATCTTCGAGCTGCCCCAGCGGCGGCTGATCAGCAGGGCGGTGGTCGATCCCACCACCGATGACCCCGAGTTCCTGGGCCGCTGGGCCAAGAACATCCGCATTTCGGTCTCCACCGAGAGCGTGGATGGGCCCTACAAGGAGGTGGGCAGCTACGTCGTGGTGCGCCGCGGCATCAAGCAGACCTTCGACTTCACGTCGGTGGAGGCCAGGTGGGTGAAGCTGGATATCACCAGCAACTGGGGCTCGGACTTCGCGGTGGAGCTGGGGGAGTTCGAGGTCTACGAGGCCATCGTCGGCGACGATATGCTCGACCAGCTCATCAGCCGCCTGACCACGCTCCTCGACGAGCTCAAGCGCTATCGCGACAGCCAGCGCTACCAGCAGCACCAGGAGAACACCGAGGCCGTGACCACCAAGCCGGTGCCGCCCGCTGAGGAGGCGGCCGCAGAGGACACCGCGGGCGCGGATGAAGGCGGCGAGCAGGGCCGGCAGTAGACATCACCGACCCCCGGCACCATCGAGGGCGAGCCCCGACGGCTCGCCCTCGCTCTGTGTACGGAACGGGGGCGCTGCTATTGCGCCGCGCGGCGGGCCACCTCCCGACCGACGAGCATGCCGCTGGCGGAGGCCTGCACGAGTCCGCGGGTGATGCCCGCCCCGTCGCCGGCGAAGAAGAGGTTCTCACGCTCGGATTCCAGATGCTCGGTCAGCTCCGCCGGGCGGACGGTGTAGAGCTTGGCCTCCGGCGCGTACATCAGCGTGCGGTTGCTGCACAGCCCCTCCAGCAGCCCGTCGCTGTCCAGGGCGTGCATGAAGGCCTCCAGGACCCGGCACGACTTGGCGTTGAGCGCCAGTCGGATGTCGCCGGGCAGGGCTCGCTCCAGCGTGGGATCGACGAAGCACTTCCTCAGGTCGCTCCACCGCGACCGCCGCCGCTGGGCGAAGTTGGGCCAGACCTGCACGATGGGGTTCTTCGCCCCCAGGATGTTGGCGGTGCGGATGTAGAGCTGGGCGTATTGATTGGGGGAGTGGCATGGCTCGTTGAGGCTGATGGTGTGCAGGATCGCGAAGTTGGTGCGCCCGGTGGGGCTCTCCGGCCGCGTCTGGCCGTTGACGGCGAGCAGGTCGGCGTCGTATCGCTCCACCAGCACCGAGCCCTGGGGGCAGACGCAGAACGTGCGCACCCGCTCGCCCTCGATCAGGCCGCGCAGCTTGAACTCGTAGGTGGCGTCGGTGAGCGGCTGGGTCAGATTCGCGTCGGTCTCCACCCGGACGCCGACGTCGATGGGCCCGTTGATGGTGTCGAGGTGGTTCTCGCCCAGCGTTCGAACCAGGAAGTCGTGCCCGCTGCGGCCGGGCGCCACCAGCAGCCACCGGCCCCTCAGCTCCTGGCCGTCGTGGCACGAGAGCAGCCAGGCTCCGTCGCCGGGCGCGAAGTGCGTGACCTTCGTCTCCAGCAGCACGCGGGCGCCGCGCTCGGTGAGGAAGTCGTGCCAGGCGTCCACGATGCGGTGGCAGGTGCTGGTGCCGAGGGGGATGATGTCGGCGGGGATGAACTCCAGCCCCGCCCGAATGCTTGCCCGCTGGATCTGGGCCTCGGCGGTGGGGTCGCGGAATCTGCCGCGCATCTGCTGATAGGTCTCTCGCTCCGGGGACTCCAGAAAGCCCAGGTAAAGCTCCAGGACCTGGTCCAGAAGCTGGGGTATGTCGGCGCTGACGTAGGAGGCAAGCTCCCCCCCGATCTCGGTCTCCAGCACCAGCTTGCCGTCGCTGTTGGCGCCCGCGCCTCCGAACCCCGAGACGCGGCTGGGATCATGCCGCTGGCCCTTCTCCACCAGCGTGATCCGCTCCGGGGGGAAGCCCCGGTTGATGGCGGTGATGGCGGCGCTGATACCCGCCGGCCCGGCTCCGATGATCACGAATCGGTCGTCCGCGTTCATTGCTCTCAGCTTCCTCCCCGATGCCAGTAAAGGATACGCCGAGGCGGGCCCTGAGTCCTGGCTGTAGGTGACGCAGGCTCCCAGCCCGCCGCCGTTGAGCTCCGTCGATGCACGTTAGCCTCAGGGTTGCCCGAGGGTCGTTTGCCGTGGGAGGGACCGCCTGAGGGCGCTCCGCAGAGCGCACGAAGGCCCGCGGGCTACAGGCGAAACAACGGGCGGGCCGGCTTCGGCTCCAGCAGACGACCTGGAGCCTCAGACGGCCCCTCCGCACGACAGAGGGCGTGCATCGCCGCTCGCCACGATGAAGGTAGAGGTAAGCCATGCGCATCAGCCCTCGGGGTGCCGCGCCAGGATGCTGGCGGTCTCGGCGCAGCCGTACATGGTGCTGGTCCAGGACTTGCCGAAGCCCGGCCCGCGCGGCATGTCCTCCAGCAGCCGCCTGAACTTCTCCTCCCACGCCAGCCGCAGGATGCGCAGGTGCTCGAGGCTGTTGCCGAATCGCGCCCCGTTGACGTGCGCCATCATGGTGACTCCCGGCTGATTCACGCCCCGAAGGGCCGTGCCGGGACATGACGTGTACCTCCACCCCCGCGGGTGCTCGTGCCAGGTGTCCAGGTCCAGGAAGGTCACCGCGGCATCGATGGACTCCGGCAGGCGCTCATCGCCGGAGAGCTGGTAGTAGCGCGACAGGCCGTTGATGAGCACCGCGGTGATGAAGCCCGCCATGCCCGTGTGCCGCTCCGTCTCGCAGTTGCAGTGGCCCGGCGCCATAGGGTAGTAGAGCCAACCGCCGCAGTTGGGATCCTGGTCGGCCATGGCGTCCTCGGCGAGCGTTCGCATGGCGTCCAGGTAGCGCTCATCGAGCTCGATCTCGTAGGCCCCGCCCAGCGCCAGCATGCTCCAGCCCGTGACGCGGCCGCAGTGGCTGTGGCCCATGAACTGGAAGCGCCGGTCCTCCACCAGTCGCGCCAGGTTCTCTCCGATGGTGAGCACCGTCTCGCGGATGAAGGGGTCGCCGGTGAGGAAGTGGTGGCGCATCGTCCCCTGCGTCCAGATGTGCCCCAGGTTCGTGGGCTGCAGGCACAGGTAGGGGTTGGGCGGGCGGCCCACCTCGTGCTCGAGGAACAGCTCCCGGATGGTCGCCACCGAGAAGAACCCGCTGACATGGCCCACGGTGTGCTGGTGGACCATGCCGGCGCGGTAGGGGTAGGCCGGCTCCTCGCCCTCCTCCCCGCGTTTCGGCCCCCCGGAGGTCTCGCAGAAGTGATCCGACAGGTCATCGTTGACGTGGTGGACGGTGTCCACCTCCGTGGAGTGCCGGGCGGCGGCGTCGGCGGCGTAGAAGTAGCGGGGGTCGCCGGTGCGCGCGAACTGGATCAGAAGCTGGTTCGTGGTGTCGTACTCGTGATTTCCCCAGTTGACCCTCCGCTCCCCGTACCAGTCTCCCCAGTTCATGACGCCGTAGTCGCGCTGGTCGTCGATGGAGTCGCAGAAGGCCTCGAACAGCCGCTCCGCCCAGTCGTCATAGGCCTTCATCTCCGGGATCCCGGCGGGCATGATCTCATCCCACACCCCGGTGGCGATGGCCTGCGCCGGATCGGCGATGGGAATCAGCGGCCGGTCCGCTACTCCCGAGAGCGTCTCGCCGTCGCCCTCCAGGTCAACCCACACCTCCCACCGCCGGGCCTGGCCTGTGCGCAGCAGATAGGCCCCCTCGTCGAAGAGGTACTGGTACTTCCACCATGGCTGCATGTGCTCGAACTCGCCCGGCTCGAACTCCGGCAGCAGGCCGACGCGGAGGCCGTCGTCGGAGACCTCCAGCGCCTTCGGCCACTGCTGCCAGAAGTCGCGCACCGCCACTGCCACGGAGCCGTCGGCGGTGTCGGCCTCCATCCAGCCCGGCGCGCGGTCGCCCTCGGCGCCACCGCCGATGCGGTAGTGCTGGTCGTCGCGCTGGAAGAGCATCGCCCCCTCGTGGGCGTCGCCTTCCCACCGGGGATCGCCGCCGATGCGGGCGCCGGCGACCTCCGCCCGCGGCACAAGCTGCAGGGAGAGGCCGCCGATGCGCTGCATGACGCCCTTCTCGGCGTCGATGAGGACCATCGGCTCCAGGCGCAGCAGCGACAGGCCGGCGTAGAGCGAGGCTCTGAGCCTGAAGCTGAACCACCGGCCGCGCTCGGGATGCACCACGTCGCCGCGGAGCTGCAGCGTGGCCCGCACGGGGCCCTCGCTCTCCACCTCGAGCGACCTCACCTCCGTGGAACAGGCAGCTCCCTCCGCGTCGAGCACGTGCAGGTGCACGTCGAGCCTGTCGCCGATGCTCAGCAGGCCCGGGCCGTCGCTCGAGAGCGTCAGGTCCCCGCAGCGAAGCCCGTCGCCCACAGCCTCGCAGGACAGGTCGGGCTCGGGACCGGCATCCTGGCCCCATGTCAGCGAGCAGGCCTCCTCGCCATCGGCAGGCGGCGCGGCCGAGAAGTCCAGCAGCACCCAGCGCGCGGAGCCGTCCTTCCAGCGGCCGATGACCTCGGCCTGCAGCGGCACGGGATCGCCGGCTGCGTCCGTGAGGCGGAAGCGGCTGCCCTGGGGCGCGGCGCCCTCGGCGAGGGGCACGCCGCCCGTCACGGGCCTGAGCGTATCGAGCGAGCTCATGTCGCGGACGGTGATCTGCAGGTTCTGCACGTGAATCCTCCCAGGTCATCGAGTGGCGGTCTTGCGCCGGTGGGGTATTCGCGAACCTGGCGCCCGGACCTGCCACGGGAGCTGTGCGGCGACCTGCTGTGCACCCGGGGCTGTTGCAGGACCGAGCGGTGCGGGCCGCAAAGATACAAGCGACGGCGATGTCGAAGCGACGAATTGAGGTGGTGGCGATGAGCGGAGATACGCGCCTCGCACGCGAGCAAGAGGTCGAGATCCAGACCGACGCGGGCCCGACCTACGGCAACCTGGCGGTGCCGGAGGAGCCGCACGGCGTAGTGCTGTTCGCCCACGGCAGCGGAAGCGGCCGGCACAGCCCCCGCAACAACTTCGTGGCCGAGGTGCTGCAGGAGGCTGGCTTCGCTACGCTGCTGATGGACCTGCTCACCGAGGACGAGGAGCGCGTGGACATAGTCACGCGCGAGCACAGGTTCGACATCCACCTGCTGGGTGGTCGGCTGGTGACCGCGACGGAGTGGCTGCGGTCCGAGACGCAGGTGGGGGACCTGGATGTCGGGTACTTCGGCTCCAGCACCGGCGCTGCGGCCGCCATGGTCGGCGCCGTGGAGGCGGATGACATCAGAGCCATCGTCTCCCGTGGTGGGCGGGTGGACCTGGCCGGCGAGGCCATCGGTCAACTTCAGACGCCGATCCTGCTGATCGTGGGCGGCAATGACGTGCAGGTGCTGGAGCTGAACCGGCGCACCATGGAGAAGCTCCCGGCGGAGACGGAGCTGGAGGTCGTCGCCGGCGCTGGGCACCTGTTCGAGGAGCCGGGGAAGCTCGAGGAGGTGGCCAACCTGGCGGCTGACTTCTTCAGCCGCCACCTCGGCCGGTAGCCCTGCCGTGACGCGACATGCCGGATCGAGGGACATGGACGAAGGGATGGTGACTGGCTGGGGCCGGAGGACCGTGGCGGAGACCCTGATGGGCTACCCTGGCAAGCCCTGGCATCCCGGACAGAAGTAGGTCGAGCGGCTGCCAACGATGATACGCTGGATCGTACCCTCGCAGCGGGGGCAGTCGCCGCTCTCCTCGCGATCGTGCATCAGCCAGTCTCCGGGGATCTCGCCGCCGGCCGTGCGCGCCTCGGTCGTCACCTCGACGACGAGCCTCATGGCGTCGTAGAGCTCCCGGAGGAGGCGCTCGTCGAGGTCACCGAGCGTGGCACGCGGGTGCAGGCCGACCTGGAAGTTGATCTCGTCGGCGAGGATGTTGCCGATCCCTGCCAGCATGCTCTGGTCGAGAAACGCGGACTTGAGCATGGCGTCGCGCCCGTTCACAGCCTTCAGGAAGCCCTCCCAGTCCACGCGGGCGGCGTCGGGGCCGAGGTCCTGCTCCTCCACGAACCCCTCCACGCTCTCAGCAAGGCTGATCCGCCCCAGGCGGCGCTGGCAGTCGTAGGCCAGGTGGAAGCCGTTCTCGAAGCTGATGAGCATGCGATCGTGCTCCGGATCGTGGGCGAGGTGCTTGAAGTAGACCAGGTGGCCGGTCATGCCGAAGTGCAGGCACAGCCACGGGCCGGGCTGGACGTCGGCGAAGAGCCACTTCCCGTGCCGGTGAGTATCCCGCAGCGTGCCGCCGACGAGGGCGTCACGGAGGTCGCTCTCCGCCACGCCCCCCAGCAGCACCATGCTGTCTCGGGCCTCCACGCCGGTGATGGTCTGGTGGAGCGAGGTGGAGTAGAGGTACTGGCGGAAGCCCTCCACATCAGGCAGCTCTGGCATCGGTGTCCTCACCCATTGCGCGCGCGAGCCGATTGTAGAGCCAGGCGAAGACCAGCCCGAAGGGCAGGCCGTCCGCGATGCCCCAGGGCACGCCCAGGGAGGCGCCCACCGGCGTGGCCGCATATCCCGGATAGGTCTGGCTCAAAAGACCGATCTCGGCGCCCATGTCGCCCTGGATCATGACCCACAGGGCCAGCAGGGGCAGAGCGATGCCCCACAGGATGCCGGTGGTCAGCCCGAACGCCCACACGTTCAGTCGCATGTCCGGCCCTCCCCGTCACTGCTGGTTTATCCATCGTCTGCGTCGCTCCACAGGCCCCGGCCGGCCTCGCGGGCCTGGCGCTGCAGTCGCAGCAGCTCATCCTGGTGGCGGACGTTCGGGGGATAGGTGACGACTTGGGCCAGCCCTCGGCGGACCAGCTCGGCGTTGACGAAGGTGTCATCCACGTAAACGTAGGCCAGCAGGCGGCCGTAGCGGTCGCGCTCCTCGACGTCAAGCACCAGCCGGAGGATCTTGCCCTCCACCAGCTCCCGGTTGGCGCGCGTGGCGGCCTCGGCCCAGGCCTCCACAGGGCGCATCTCGGGGGTGTCGATGCCGATGTAGCGCACGTGCTCGCCGTCCGCCAGCTCGATGGTGTCGCCGTCGATGACGCGGGTGCACAGGGCCTCGCCGCTATTCGGCTGTCGCTGCTCCTCGCTCTCCGCCTCCGGCTGAGGGGCGGCAGCGGTCTCCGCATCAGTCGCCGGCGGCCGGGAACCGCCGCCGGGCGGCCCCTCATCCGCGGACACTTGCCGCGGCTCCACGGCGGCGGGACGGGGGGGCGCCTCGTCGTCGGCGTGCTCGATCTCAGGAGCGGGAGGCGGCGCCGTGGCGTCCTCACCAGGCGGGCAGCCGGCGATAAGCGTGCCGGTCAGCACCGCGGCGATAAGCCTCAGCAGCGGACTCACGGACGTCAGTCCCAACAAGTGAGCTGGTGACGGAGGCGCAAGGGCCGGTCCCGTAGAATGTGTTCGCGGAGGGCGGCCGTGCTCCTCCCGGGGATGCCGGCTGTCCCATACTCCAGTCGGGAGGTGCCGAAATGACACGCGCGATAGTGGTTCTACTGGCCGGACTGCTGTGCGCCGGCGTGACGGCCGCGGAGGTTCGCGATGTGAGCCCACAGGAGGCCGCGGCGTGGCAGCGCTGGGCCATTCCGCTGCCGAAGCGCATTGAGATCCCCCGCAAGCTGGACGCGGTCCCCGCGCAGATCGGTATCCGCCTGCGGCGCGGTGCCACGGAGCCGGAGCAGGTCGCTGCCGCGCAGCTCGAGGAGCTGCTGGACAGCGAGGATCGCCTGCCCGCGGCGGATCAGGTCCTGCGCATCGTCATCGGCGTGTGCGATGACGAGGGCATGGTCCGCGGCCGCAAGGCCATCGACCCCCAGCGACTGCGGGGCCTGCCCAACTCCGATCAGGCCTACGCCATCGTGCCGCTGGGCGACAGCGAGCTGGCGCTCACGGCCCTGACGCCGGCGGGCGTCTACTACGCCGCCCAGACGCTCCGCCAGCTCCTGGAGGCCACTCTCACCGACGGCCGCGTGGAAGTCCCCCTGGTCGAGGTCCTCGACTGGCCGGATCTGTCCGAGCGTGGCGAGTGGGGCGGCTCCAGCGTCCGGGACATCGAGATGCTGGCCGCACACAAGATGAACCTGGTGGAGACGCACGTGGGCCTGCACGTGCGCGAGGATGGCACCACGGAGGTGACGATGAGTGCCGAGGACCGGGCGCGGGCGCGCGCCAACGCCCTGAACCTGGTGCCCATCATTACCCACCTGGAGCACCTCAAGCGCACCGGCCTCTACGACGTGTATCCGGAGCTGGCCGGCGAGGGTTACGACATCGAGACCGCCCCCCGGGGCCTCATCGCCCCCTGTGCGAGCAACCCCAGATTCGTGGACATCCTCGCCGGCTGGATGGACGGGATGGCGTCGCTGGAGGGCGTGACGGACATCTGCGCCTGGCTCAGCGAGTCCCACGTGCAGTGCGAGTGCGAGGAGTGCCAGAAGGTGGGGCAGTTCGTCCTGGAGACCCGGGCTCTGGTGAAGGCCTACAGGCAGATACAGAACGACCACCCGGACGTGGGCCTGCGCATCCTGCTCACCCAGGGCAGCTACGAGACCAACGACAAGGTCCTGGAGGAGGTCCCGCCCGATATCGGGGTGACCTACTACCATGGCGGACGGACCTACGACAGCTCGCGGGAGGAGATGATCTACCCGCTGCTGGAGGACTACGCCGACGAGGGCCGGTGGCTGGGCTGCTATCCCCAGCTCACCGCATCGTGGCGCATCGTGTGCCCCTGGACCGGCCCGCAGTTCATCCACTACCGGATGAACGAGTTCGTCAGCGACGGCCTGGAGTGCCTCTGCGGCTACGCCACGCCGGACAACGTCTGCTACGAGTTCAACGTCATCGCCGCCGCGGAGTGGTCGTGGAATGCCAAGGGGCGCAGCCCGCGGGAGTTCGCCGCCGCCTACTTCACCCGCCGCGGCTTCGAGGCCCCGGACGCAGCCGCTGAGTGGGCGGTGCGCATGGGGCCGGTGGGCTGGGACCTGTACGGCTCGCGCGTGCCCTATTCGGCGTTCTTTGGCCGGGCGGCGGCGGTGGTCAAGGGCCGCACCGTGCCGACGCTGGGCGAGGGGATGTACCGGTACTTCCCGTCGCTGGAGCGGCTGGATGCGGACATCGAGACCTGCCGCTGGGCGGCGGAGACGGCACGGGAGTGGGAGGCCCCGACGCTGGTGGCGGAGGCGGAGACCGTCGGCGGGATGGTCCGGATGCTGCGGACCATCTACGACATGACGGTGGCCCTCAGCCAGGAGACCCCCCAGCCGGCGCAGACGCGGCAGCGCCTCAATGAGCTGATGTACGAGATGGCTCTGGCCTCGCAGCAGGCCACGAGCGGGCTGCGGGACTGGCGGGAGTCGCTGGAGGGCTGGGAGGGGGCGCGGCGGTTCGATGACACCATCGAGGTCATCGACCAGACCGCCTCGGAGATCGGGGAGTTCATGCAGCAGTTCGGCATCGAGGACCCCGGCAGGCCCTACCGGATGACGGTGGTCGGGGGCTGGACCGCCGAGGACTTCGAGGAGAACCGGCGGCGGGAGAAGACCTTCGATGTGACCGACATGATGATGGGCCCCGGCACCTACACCGTGGGCTTCCGCTACACCAGCGGCTGGAACGGGCTGCACTCCTACGCCGTGGAGCTGCTGGAGGCGGAGGGCGAGGACCCCGAGGGCGCTACTGTGGTGGCCTCAGACGAGCACGAGGGCAGCGCGGGCGCTAGGCCCGAGAACACCGCCTATACGCTGGAGGTGGAGGAGACCGACCCGGAGGCACGCTACTTCATCCGCGTGGACATCCGGGGGACACCGGACACCGGCCTGCCAGCCGACCGCCAGGGCTGCAACGGCGACATCTGGATGCGCAAGGCCGGACAGCTCGACGCCGGCCAGCCCCCACCGCCGCTGCGGCCTATGACGGAAGACCAGGCGGCGGCCTTCGGGCCGCCGCGCTTCGTTACCGAGGGCGTGCACGCCGCGGTTCTGCCGGGCGGCTACGGGGCATCGGCCATCCAGCAGTGGCTGGGCGAGCAGGAGGGCGTGGAGGTGCGCCCGCTCTCGGGCCTCGGAGCGGCGTACCTCAAGCCCTGCGACGTCGTCATCCTGCCGCAGCCGAAGATGGCCGGAGTGATCGGCGACGACGATGTGAGGGCCCTCCGCGACTACGTCCGGGGTGGCGGGGGGCTCATCGCGACCCATGACTCGGTCGGCTTCCGGGATCAGCCGGCCGTCATCCCCGAGGTCTGCGCCGGCGGCGTGGACAAGATCGACGTGCGGCACTGGATGGTGGTCGCCGAGCACCCGGTGACCGCGGGCATCGAGCCGGACGTGGAGCATCCCCACTCCTACTACGACCACATCCAGCTTGAGCCGGGCTCCGCTGGCGTGGTGCTGGCGAAGGGCGCGGGAGACGAGCTGCCCGTGGTGGTGGCCGGCAGCTTCGGCGAGGGCCGCTACGTGGCCATCGGCCTGGCGGTCGGCATCGACGACGACGCCAGCGACGTCCCGCCCCAGGGCGCCGAGGCGCAGCTTCTGCTCAACGCCGTGACCTGGGCCGGCGCCCAATGAGCCGTTGCACGGGAGGCCCTCAATGAGAGCCATCTGCGTTGCGGGGTTGCTGCTTTCTGCAGCCGCGGCCTTTGGAGCCGAGGCCTGGTTCCTTCCCTACGAGCCCGACGAGGACACCCTCCTGCTGCTGCACCTCGACGAGGGGGGCGAGGAGCAGCCGAATCTGGGCACCGCCCCGGTGGATGGACAGCTCGTCAAGGGCGCCGAGAGCGCTGAGGGCGTCTTCGGCCGCGGCGCTGAGCTGGAGGGCGGCGGCGAGTGCGTCCGCGTGCCCTTCGATGAGAGCCTGCGGCTGGCCGTCGATCAGCCCTTCACCATCGAGTGCTGGTTTCGCCCCGACAGCGCCGAGGGCACCATCTTCTCCGTGAGCATCAACTACTACCTGGCGGCCCACTACAACCGGGGCACGGCCAGCTTCGGCTACCGCGCCGAGACCTTCCCCATCCGCTGGCACTCCCCGGCGGGAATCCCGTGGCGCCGGGGCCGGTGGCAGCACGTGGCGGTGACGCACCAGGCCGACCGCACCGTGCGCCTCTACCTGAACGGTCGGCTGGTGGCCGAGACGCAGCACGCCGATGAGGGCACCTACACCGAGAAGGGCGGCTCCTGCACCTTCGGCTCCCACGATGGATGGCGGGCGCACCTGCGCGGGGCCTTCGACGAGATCCGCATCTCCAGCGTCGTGCGCGAGTTCCAGCCCCTGCTGACCGAGCGCGTCTACCTCGACGGCGAGTCCGTGCAGCTTGACCTGGGCGACGTGGAGCTGCCGGAGAGGGTGACCAGCATCCGCGTGCGGATCACCAGCGCCGCCGGCGAGGAGCTGCTGTCGCGGGAGCTCCCGGTCGGCGAGGCGAACGCTCCACTGCTGGAGGCGGAGCGGCTCGGTGACGGCGAGGCGGAGGTCAGCGTGGAGTTCCTGGACGCGGCTGGCGAGCGGATCGCGACGCTAACGCGGCCGGTCAGCTATGGAGGCGGCAGGATGGATGAGCTGCAGCGGCGGACCGAGGCCATCGAGGATGCGCTGGCGGATGCCGACCCCGACCTGCCCGAGAGAGGCGTAGTGCTGCAGGCGCTGGCGGCGGCGCGGGATCGCCTGCAGCGCCGCGACCTGGATCTGGCCGGGCGCTACCTCACCGCCGCGGAGCGGCGCGTGCACGCCATCGCCACCGGCGAGGCCGCCTATCGGCTGGCCGTGCGGCGGCACGTGCGGGCCGAGCGGGACGAGGACGTGCGCATCACCATGAGCTGGTCCGCCGACGACGCGGAGGCGGCTCTCCCGTGGGCGGAGCGGATCGGCGCCAATGAGCTGGTCACGCCGCACGGCAGCGCCTCCCGGGAGGGCCTCGCGCGGTGGGTGGAGGAGGGCTACCACACCGCGATGCTCTCCAGCGCGCCCATCCACACCGCCGAGGAGCCGGACCACCTCCAGTTCGGCTACTGGTACATGGACACCCAGCCGGCGCAGGGGGAGAGCGTAACGCTGAAGCTGCAGGCGCCGGAGTGGGGCGGCATGAAGGTCAGCGACTTCTTCCCGCCGGCGGAGCACTGGCGCATCGTGGACACGGCGACGGACGAGGAGCTGCCCCCGCATGCGTGGGAGTACGACCATCCCTCGCGCACGGTCACCATTAACCAGGCGCAGGAGGGGCGCGTCTACCGGGTCTACTACCTCAACGAGACCACCCGCATCGGCGACCTGCTCCACGAGCCCTTCGCGGAGCACGCGCTGGAGGTGCTGACCGAGGAGGTGGAGCGGCTGGAGGGCGTGCTGGAGACCTTCTGGTATGATGACCTGGCCTTCGCCTGGCCTGGGCGCAACCCGCAGGGCGGCTATGACTGGGAGTCCTACACCAACGCCGCCCGGCCTGAGAACCAGTGGCGGTTCACCGAGGACACCGGCATCGAGTTCGACCCCCGCTGGCTGGTGATGCCCCCGCGGACGCTGGATGTGCCACCTCAGCCGGAGTACCTGCCGTGGATGCAGTGGGTGCAGGAACACGTGAAGCCCTGGATGCGGCGGGCGACCGACGTCGTCCACGAGCGCGGCGCGCGCACCTGGCTGTATTGGGGCGACTGCCATGTGGGCATCGAGCCCTACCTGGGGAGCCTGGAGGCCGGGAATGTCGATGAGGTGGACAAGCCCTCCGGTGACCCTGTGACCGCGCGGGCGCTCGTGGACTTCCCCGGCGATGTCTACCGCCGCATGCGCGTGGACTGGCTGCACTCACACCTGGTGGCGCGCCCCGATGGCGCGGCCCTCTACGCGGGGAAGTGGGACCGCGCCCGGCGTGGGCTGCTGATGCAGCCGCCCGAGGGGCTCTACTGGATGCCCATGCCGAACGCCGCAGAGCTGTCGGATGACGCCATTCGCGAGGACGTGGTGGAGCAGCTCGCGCAGATCAGCGATGAGTTCCGGCTGATGGCCCGACTCGGCAGAGCCCGGGCGTGGGAGGGGGCCGCGAACCTCTACGTGGTGCACTCCTGGGGCCGGCAGTACTCCTGGCGGCCGTGGGGCGACCGCGTGTTGTGGCACCTCACGGATCTGCCTGTGCGCGTGCGCTTCATCAGCTTCCGCGACGTTATCCAGGGAGGCGTTCCCGAGGACGCGCACTGCCTGTTTCTCTACGGCCTTCCCGGCACCGCCTGGAGCGGCGGGTACATCTGGGAGGACGAGCGCCTGGCGGACGCAATCCAGGGCTTCGTACGCGCCGGCGGAGGCGTGGTCGGCCTGCAGGCATCCTCGGCGCTGGAGGACGGCTGGGCGCTGGCCGACGTGTTCGGCGTGACCGGCGCGCCTGCGAGTGACGCCGCGGAGGCTGCCGCGGCATACTCCGGCGATGAGTGGATCGACGAGGAGGCGCTGGCGGCGGCCCGCGAGGAGGACGGCCTGTCGCTGGCGCGCGTGCAGGAGGCGCCCATCGCCGGCGCCGAAGTCATCGCTGGCATACGCGACGTCGCGAAGGCGGTCCCCATCGCGGACGACGTAACTGTCGCTTACGCGCTGCTGGGTGAGGATGAGGAGCCGGTGGTGGGCATGACCGTGCGGGAGGTGGGCGAGGGCCGCGCGGCGTGGATCGCCGGGTGGTCCGGCGAATACGACTTCTCGCGGCTGCTGCGCGCGACCATCCTCTGGGCCGCGCACCGCGAGGATCAGGGCGGCCGACTGGACGTGACCGGCGACGACCTCTTCGTGTACGCCTATCCCGACGCGCGCACCATCGCGCTGCTGTCGATAGCTGACCAACCAGTGGAGGCGAGCGTGCGCTGCGATCCGACGATCCTCGAGCTGCCGATCCTTGCCCCCATGCCGATCAGCGACGTGGCCACGGGCGAGAGGCTGGGCACCGTGGCGCAGCTCGCCGACGGTCTGACCGTGACGGCCATCCCGCACTGCGTGCGGCTGCTGCGGGTCGGCGAGTGACGAGGCGAGACCCCAGGGATGGTGATACCGCGTGTACAGGCTTCGACTGATGGCACTTCCCGTGCTGCTGACGGCGCTCTCCGCGAGTGGGGGGCCGGCTGACGACCTCGTCCGGGTGCGTCAGGTCGCGGACTTCGAGGGCGATGACTGGGCCGGGGGCTGGGAGCTGCCCGGCAGGCAGAGGGACGACTGGGGTGAGGGGGCGGAGACGGACATGGAGCGCTCGACCGAGTGGGCGTCGAGCGGCTCCGCGTCGCTGAAGCTGACCTTCCACGAGTGGGCGAAGGGCGAGGGCGACTGGCGCGTCATCAACTTCCGCCCGCCGCAGATCGACGCTGGCGACTGGCGCGGCTGGGACGGCCTTGCGTTCGAGGCGCACGTTCCCAGCGATGAAGGCGTCCGGCTCCACGTGCTCGGGGGGGGGCGTGGAGAACCCCAACCAGAACCGGCTGTTCTCCCTCACCATCCAGCCCGGAGAGTGGCACATCTCGCTGCGGACCGACGCCATGCGCGTGCCCGACCCGGACCTGTCCCAGATCATCCTGCTGCGCTTCACAACCCGCCAGAATCGCGACCGGCGGGTCATCTACCTCGACAACTTCCGGCTCGTCGATCGCTGCGAGCGGCGGCTCGCCCGGCTCCGCTCGCGCCTCGATGCCGCGGCGCAGACGGCTCCTGCCGGTGAGCAGGCCCGGGTGCTGGAGCTGGCCGGGCGCGCGGAGGAGCTGGCGGCGTCGCTGGCCGACACGCATGAGCCCGGCTCGCGTCAGGAGTTGCGCGAGCGAGTCGCTGAGCTGACGGCGAACGCGCGGGGGATGCTGGCATCGCTCTCGGATGCGACGGTTGCGGACGCTGTCGATGCCCTGACCGCCCTCTCCCTCCCCGCCGAGGAGGCGCAGCTCATGACGCCGCTGGATGCGCCGCCGGACGTTCCGGCTGACGCCGATGTGCGGGCGCTGGAGGGGGCGCTGGCGGCCGTTGAGCGGCGGCTGGGCGCGGCACGGGTGGAGGCGGAGATGCAGCGGCATTTCCCGGACGCGCCGCTGGCAATCGGCATCCCGGAGGCGCCCGAGACGCTGTCGGAGTTCCCGGCGGACTACGCCGGAGCGTTTGGCCGCGAGGTGCGCATCGCGGCGGCACGGCGTGAGTATGAGCCCTTCCAGCTTGTCATCTTCGCGCGGGACCGGGAGCTGACGGGTGTGCGCCTGGAGGTGTCGGCGCTGCGCGGGCCGGGCGCCATTGCGCCGGAGAACATCGAGGTCGCGCCCATGGGCTGGCGGCCGCACCCGGGCGACGGCATCCACTACGCCGACATGCTGCGGCCGGACGTGCGCAATTTCAACGTGAAGCGCGGGGGCGTGCAGCCGGTCTGGATCAACGTCTACGTGCCGCCGGAGACGCCGCCGGGGCAGTACTCCGGCACCGTGACCATCAGCGCCGAGGGCATGGAGCCGCAGGAGGTGGGGGTCCATCTGACCGTGTGGCCGTTCACGCTGCCGAAGTACGCCTCCCTGCAGACCGCGACACATGGGTGGGGCCGGAGCGGGGAGTGGGCCGACGCCAACGCCCGTCTGGTCATCTCACACCGCTTCAACGCCATGAGCATCTATCAGTGGCCGGATCCGCCGCCCCTGGAGACGATGCTGCGGTGGCACCAGTGGGGGGCGGACCTGTTCAACCTCAAGCGCATCAGCCGCATGGGGTCCGGGCGCTTCGAGGAGGGCCCGGAGGGCCAGGTGCGCTTCAAGGACTCGGTGCGCAACGACTATCTCAGGCGAGTGGACAAGCGCATCCAGCAGGTCCGCGAGCGGGCGCCGTGGCTGATGGACCATCTGGTGCTCTACGGCTTCGATGAGCTGGGCTCGGGGCTGGTGCCGGCGCTGGAGGACATGTACGGAGAGTTCAAGCGCCGCTACCCGCAGGTGCGCACCATGACGACCGTCAACGTGCCGCTGTGGGAGGATTACGAGCGGATCGAGAACCTGGACATCGTGGCGGTGGTCACGCGGCTGCTGTCGCCGGAGGTGTGCGACCTGCTCAGGCAGCAGGGGATGGAGGTGTGGTGGTACAACCTGCGCGCCGCCCAGCGCGACGAGGTGCTCATGCGGGTGCAGTACTGGGCCACAATGCACGATGACCTGGACGGGGTGCTGCACTGGAACCTCTCGGCCGGCGGGGGCGCCGGGCCCTACGGCGAGGGCCTGTGGCCGGAGCCGGGCAGCCGGGATGAGGACAGCCGCAGCTTCACGTGGGGCGGGCTGATCCGCCGGGCACCGGACGGCCGGCCGCTGAGCACGGTGGCCTTTGAGTACTGGCGCGAGGGGATGGAGGATTGCGACTACCTGGCGATGCTGCGCGAGCTGGTGAGCCAGGCGGAGGCGCTGCCCGAGGATGTCCGCGAGAGGCATGCGACGCTGCTGCGGCGCGGGCGGGAGATGGCCGCGGTTCCGGAGTGGGTGACGACCGGCATGATGGAGGCCGGCTGTGAGGAGGAGCTGCCGCAGCGGGTGCGCGAGCAGCGACACACCGGCGACATGCAGGTCATCCTGGAGGCCCGCCGCCGCACGGCGGAGCTGATCGTGGGCCTCCAGCACCTGCTGGCGGCCGAGGGCGCGTAAGGCATCCGCTTGTCAGGGAGGATTCTCAGCTCACACGGGCAAACCACGCTCAGATTCGGAACTGAGCCCGCTCGAACCGGCGTTGCAGCGCTCAAAGGGCGGCAGTTCGAGTGCCTCCTTACTGACCGGACGAACAGGAGCCGGTGGCGCGTATTGACCGTGTTCGAGGGCGGGCGGGGGCGCCTGCCCCCCAGATTCTCAAGGGACAGCGGCTGATGGA
This sequence comes from Armatimonadota bacterium, assembly GCA_034722055.1. Classification (GTDB taxonomy): domain Bacteria; phylum Armatimonadota; class Zipacnadia; order Zipacnadales; family UBA5352; genus JAYENL01. The sequence goes on along the minus strand of JAYENL010000173.1, from coordinate 30,965 downwards.
AATGACCGGCAAGGAGATACTGCTCCAGGCGTTCCGGAACGAGGCCACGCCGCGGCCGGCGTGGATCCCCTTCGTGGGCTGCCACGGCGGCGCCCTCATCGGCGCGCCCGCCGATGACTACCTGCAGTCGAGCGAGCTCATCGCGCAGGGGCTGCTGAGGGCCGATGAGCTGTATCGGCCGGACGGGCTGCCCATCACCTTCGACCTGCAGGTGGAGGCCGAGATCCTCGGCTGCCAGCTCCGATGGGCCTCGGACGGGCCGCCCAACGTCGTGAGTCACCCACTCGCCGAAGGCGCGGAGCTGTCCGAGCTTCCGGAGTTCACGACCGACGCGGGGCGCTTCCCCCTCACCATGGAGGCCCTGGGGTCCGTGAAGGCCGAGATCGGTGACCGGGTGGCGCTCTACGGACTGATCTGCGGGCCCTTCACCCTGGGGCTGCATCTGCTGGGCAACGACATCTTCCTGGAGATGTTCGACACCGAGGAGCGGGTCAGGGAGCTGATGAGCTTCTGCGCGGAGGTGGGCAAACGCGCCGCCGACGCCTACATCGACAATGGCGCGGACATCATCGCGGTCGTCGATCCCATGGTCAGCCAGATCTCCCCGGAGCACTTCCAGCAGTTCGTGGCCGAGCCCGCCAACGAGCTGTTCGATCACATCCACCAGCGCGGCTCGCTGGGCTCCCTGTTCTGCTGCGGGGATGCCACCCGGAACCTGGAGGTCATGGCGCGGACCCGCTGCGACAACATCTCGGTGGACGAGAACGTGGACCTTGCGTACCTGCGGGACATCGCGCGGGCGCATGACACCTCCTTCGGCGGCAACCTCCAGCTCACCGTGGTGCTGCTGCTGGGCACCGAGCAGCAGGCCAAGCAGGCGGCGCTGGAGTGCATTGACATCGGCGACAGCGAGGGGTATATCCTGGCGCCGGGCTGCGACCTGCCGTATGACACGCCGCCCGCGAACGTGGCGGCGGCGGGGCTGATGGCCGTGGACGAGTACGAGCGGCAGGTGGCCCGGCAGACGGTGGTGGAGGCCGAGGAGGAGACCTTTGAGGACATCGAGCTCCCGGACTACGAGGCCGAGGAGAAGGTGATCCTGGACGTCATCACCCTGGACTCCTCGACCTGCGCGCCGTGCCAGTACATGATGGACGCCGCCACCAGGGCGGCCAAGCGCATCGGCCAGGGCGTGGAGGTGCGCGAGCACAAGATCACCAGGCGCGAGGGTCTGGGCATCTACTGCCGCCTCGACGCCGGGCACGTCCCCACCATCTGCATCGACGGCCGGCCCACCTTCGTGTCCATCATCCCCGACGAGGACACGCTGACCTCGGCGATCAGAGAGCGCATGGAGGAGAAGGGCGGATCATGATCCCGATCTGCCTTGTAACCGGCTTCCTGGGCAGCGGCAAGAGCACGCTGCTGCGGCACATCATCGAGCGGCATCCCGGTGAGCGCATTGTCTACCTGGTGAATGAGTTCTCACCCCTGGACCTGGATGGGGCGCTGCTGGAGCGCGAGGATGAGGACGTCGTTGCGATCCCCGGGGGCAGCATCTTCTGCCAGTGCCTGGTGACGCAGTTCGTGGGGCATCTGAAGTCCATCCCCGAGCGTTTCCACTCCCCCGAGGAGCCTGTGCGTGGCGTGGTCGTGGAGGCCAGCGGCATCGCCAACCCCATGGTCGTGGAGCAGATGCTGGCCGAGACCGGGCTGGATGAGGTCTACGACCTGGCCTCGGTGGTCTCGATCGTGGACCCGGGGAGCCTGCCCAAGCTGGTGCACACCCTGCCCAACATCCGCGCCCAGGTGGAGGCGGCGGACATCGTGCTGGTCAACAAGACCGACCTCTTCGAGCCTGAGGAGGTGGACGCCGCCGAGGGGATCGTGCGCGAGATCTCCGCTCAGGCGCGCGTCATTCGCACCGTCCGCTGCCGGGTGGACCTGGATATCTTCGCCTCCGCACACGTCAGGACGCTCTCGGGCGAGTACGCCAGCGGCCCGGACCCCAACTTCGCCCGCTTCTCGGTGGCCTTCGAGGAGCCCGTGGACATCGAGCGGCTCCGACAGGAGCTTGAGGGGCTCGAGCGCGAGATCTACCGCGCCAAGGGCTTCGTGCCCACCGGCGACGAGGTTCTCTACGTGGACATGTCGCCGGCCGAGCTGACCGTGGAGTCCGCTGACGGCGACGAGCCGTGGCAGGGCCTGGTTGTGGTGGCTCGTGGCGACGACCACGCGGGCACGGAGCAGCTCGTCAGGCGCATCGAGTCCGGCGACCTGTCCGCCGGCTGATCGTTACAGCGTGAAGGTACGCCACGGGTCGCGGTCGGGGTGGCTGAAGCAGGCCTCCAGCTCGCCGGCGGCCGGCCTCGCGATGAACGCCCACTCGGTCTGATTGCCGCGCGGGTCGTCGTCGGCATATCGGCAGATCGCCCCGGGCTGCTCCGTGTACGACAGCACCTCCCGGGCCAGCTCCACGCCCGGCTGTCCGCGTGCGCTGAGGCGGTCGATGGCGTCAAAGCGCTGGCGGGACTCCCGCAGCTTCTCCTCATCGTCGATGACGAAGCGCAACAGCTCCTCCGTGATCGAGTGGTTGGTGCACCACAGGCGCCCGTCCTCGGCCCGGCGCGCGGCCTGGTGGGCCCCGGCCTTCTCCACGATGGCGGCGTCCCCGCCGGCATCGACCAGGGCGTGGTTGGCGCCCCAGGGCATGGCCGGCATCTCGCTGAGCAGCGCGATCGCCTCTGACACGCTCTCGGCTCGGGCGAGGACCACGGTGGGCAGGGCGTGGGGGTTCATACACTCCTCGGGCATGGGGACGTTCGCCCCACAGCTCGAGCCGCCCACGGCCAGGCCGGCCTCGTTGATGCCGCTGCCCCGCCAGGTGGTCCCCGGCCAGTAGGAGGCCAGCACCGCCATGCCGCCATCGGGCCGCACCAGCGCCAGCCCGGCGTGCTTCCCCTCCCGCGCCGGCAGGTCGCAGGTGCGGGCGAGGATGGGACCATCCGGAGTGTCTGTGAAGATGAGATTCGAGCAGCCCTCCAGCCCCCGCCGCATGGAGGCGTAGAAGCTGGCCAGGTAGATCCAGCGGAAGTCAACGCCCGAGCCGTCGGCGATTCCCTGAGCCTCCTCGACCAGCTCCGGCGCGCGTCGCTCCGTGTAGGCCATGTGCCGGTCGCGCATCTCGCGGAACCAGGCCTCGTCGGTGTGCCGGAAGCGAGCCGCCAGCATGTCGAGGCTGTTGGCGATCGCCAGCTTGGTGGCCTCGCCGAGCTGCCTGCCGATCTCGTACGGGCTGCCTGAGGCCTCGACGTAGAACACAGCGCTCACTTCCTGCAGACAGGATGCGGTCGAGTCATGGGCGGGGGAGACACAGCAGCTCCGAGCCGCCTCCCGCATCGGTCTCCACCAGCGTCTGCACATCGTATCCGGCCGCGTCGAGCAGCCGCCGGCACCGCTCATCGACCTGTGGGCCGTGCGTGGACAGGAGCATCTGCGGACGCGCGGTGGCGAGAACCTCGCGGGCGCCCTCCAGCAGTGCCGCCTCTGCGCCCTCCACATCGATCTTCATCACGTCCGGCTCGCAGCCGGTTGCGGCCGCGTAGTCGTCGAGGCTGGTCATCCGCACCGTGATGTCGCCGTCCTCGGCCAGGTGGCCGGTGCCGCTGCCCTGAGGCTGGAAGCGCACCGTGGCGGTCCGTTCCCCCAGCGCCAGCTCCTCCACCTGCACGTTGCGCCGCCGGTTCCAGCGTATGTGCCGGCGGCGGAAGTGGACGTTCTGCGGCTCGGGCTCGAAGGCCACCACCGTCCCCTCCGGCTCGGCCGCCGTTGAGGCCAGCAGCGTGTAGTAGCCCACGTGTGCTCCGATGTCAAAGACGGTATCGCCGGGCCTGATGAGCTGCCGGAGGCACTCCGAGGAGGCCGGCTCGTAGGTGGACATGATGATGCGCCCGCGCTTCCCGCCGCTGCCGAGCACCCACAGGAAGCCCCGCAGAGGGCCCCTGAGGACGGGAAATGGCACCCAACTGAACGCGCCGCGTAATACCGTCTTCAGTGACCCCGCCACCGGAGCATCCTCCATTCCGAGCCTCTGGCAGTCCGCCCCCATGTTCGTCTCATCCGCCGCCAGGTCCTCCGTGAGGCGGGGGAAGGCATCAGTCGATACGCGGGCTCTCGGGGATCGGGATGCGCTCGCCGAACACGATCAGCCTGTAGCGCTGAGGCTCGATCTCCAGGTCAGTTGGCCCCGCGGCTGCGCTGCAGTCGCGCCGGCACACGCGGCGATCAGAACAAGCGCAATGATGGCGATTCGGCGCATGACCGGCACTCCCGTCGGCTTCTCGTGGGGCAGGCTTTCAGCCTGCGGCCGTTGCATGGGAGCCACTTCGCCCGTCGAGAGGCCTTCGCCTCCGCCGTCAGTCCACGCGCCGGAACTTGAGGAAGAACTCGGTGCGGCCCAGCACGGGCTGCCCCGCTTCGAAGCTGATGCGCCGATTATCAAAGGCGATCTCGCCACCGCGTACGAAGTCAATCCGGTGGATGAGCAGCGGTCGGCTGTGGAAGATGGTCTCGGTGGCGGGATCGTACTCCCGGAAGAGGTCTCCGGCCGCGAACGCTGATCCCGGCAGCCAGCCGACCAGGCTGACGGTCACGTCCTCGGAGTCAAGCCGTGCCTCGCGGTCCGTGAAGAGGTCAGCGCCGCCCAGCACGAGGCGCTCCGGGGGCTGATCGGGCCGCAGGGCGTAGAGGCTGTGGACGTCCGCGTACCGCCTGCTTCCGGAAACCAGGGCCACTACCCACGCATCCGACCCGCGATCCCTGCCGACGATCAGAATGCGGCCGGGATCGCGCTCGTACTTGATGTCGCGCGTGTACGCCCCGATGGTCGTGGGGGATGGGTCGCCGGCGGCGTACACGGTGACCAGGCCGGGGCCCTCGGGATCATCGGTGCCCCAGGCGACGCAGACCCGGCCATCCTCGATGAGAAGGTCGTCCACGACCATGCGGACACGCGGCGGCGCTACCTCCGTGTACGCGCCCTCCGGGCTGATCATTACCACTCTCGGGTTGCCCGCCATCACCCCGTTGGCCCGCATCCCCTGCCGCGTGGCAGCAGCGATCCGCCCGCCGGCGGCCCGCCACAGGTGGGCCGGCACGTCCCTTGCGAGTACGTGGACGCGCTGGCCCGGAATGATGCGCTCCACGGTGCCCGAGGGAACCGAGTCCCCCGGATACCTCGGCAGCTCCGAGAACAGTCCGATGAGCCCGGTGCCGTCGGCAGTCCACGCCACGTCCACGCAGCCGTCACTGCCCGGCACCGGCTGGGGCGGTGCTTCGCCGTCGATGATGTAGACGCGGCTCGCGCGGCCGGATTGCTCATTCCCGAGGATCTCCTCCGAGACTGTCACCACCACCGCCCACCGCTGCTCCCGGGGATGCCAGGCGATGTCGCGAATCGCCACCGGCCACAGCCCGGGTATCAGCTCCCGAGAGTTCCGGCCGAATTCCCTGTCCGGCCTGCCGGTCTGGGGGTCCTCGGCGCGCGCGTGGAGATCGCACACCCTGATGGATGCCGGGCCTGTCTCCATCGCGAACGCTACCCGGCGGCCATCCGGCGAGACACTCACGGCCAGGGGCGCCACTCCGGTCTCAACCCGGCCGTAATAGGCTTCGTGCTGGCGCGGACGGGCGAGGAATACGATCCCTTCCCCCGGCGGGACGCGCAGGAGCTGGCCCTCCGGGGGATCAGTGAGCCCCTCGCGAACGCTACCCAGATCAAGCTCGAAGGGGTACTCCGGCAGAGTCGCTCTCCGGGCCGAGGCCCTCGGCGGCCGCCGCGCCGTGCTCTCCCGGCGGAGGGTGATCTTCAGCCCCGCCGGATCGATCATGGGCGCGCCGGTGACCTCGTAGACCCACGCCTGGCGAGTGCCGGTGAGCGGGTTCTCGGGGAGCTGCGGCAGGTAGGGGCCCCCATAGTCGCCGCGGACCTGCACGCGGTTGCCGCTGGAGTCCAGGCCCTCCTCCGGCGGGGCCTTCGACGTCAGGTCCTCCAGTGACGCCGGGTAGGAGCCGGTGTCCTCGAGGAATGACAGCAGCGCGCCATCAAGCTCTGTGAGGGCCCTGTCGAGCTCAGTAAGACCGGTGTGCCGTTCCATCACGAGGCCGCCGTAGGCCTGCCGCATCCGGAGCTGTCCGAGGATGGAGACGGCACCCAGAATGAGGACTGCCACCGCGAAAACGCGCGCGGCTCGGTGGCCGCGGGCGGTCTCGCGCAGCGAGCCCAGGACAAGCAACACAAGTCCGGCCGCACCGGCGCTGCACAACAGGTAGAGTCCGAGAAGCACTATGTTGAAACTGCCAGGGCTGTTCGCCACGGCGAGGACCGTCGTCAGCGTGCCCAGTCCCAGGGCTCCCAGGCCCGCGCCGACCCGGGTCGTCAGCGGCCAACCGCGGGCCATCCGGAACATCTCCAACACGGCCAACAGCAGCCACAGGATCTGCCAGATCCCCTGCACAGCAACCCCCATGAGATGTCCGTGACGGATGTCGAAGCGCCCCCCGCCGACGGCCACCCCCACGATCCCCACCCATCCGGCCGTCAGCAGGGCCCAGCGCAGCATGGCGCCCCAGGGCCTGGCAGGCGCCCGTCCGCTGTCGCGGGAAGACGCGCCCGCGGCCGCCTGCGCCACCAGGGCAGCGATGACAACGCATATGACCACGAGCACGATGCTGGTGACAGCCATCGGCAGAAGGGGCGCGAAGAGCCCCACAGTCCCCACTACCAGTCCGGCGGCCAGGACCTCCCGGGGCGCGTCCGTTCGCCACGTTCGGATGGCTGCCAGTGCGATGACCAACACTCCCGCCACGAGCCACGCGGGCACGCGCAATGCTTTGAGCGGCTCCAGGACGGAGGTCGGCAGCCGCCCGCGGCGCTCAACCACCACGCGGTCGCCGACGGCGTCGGCGGGCTCGAAGGTCAGGTCCACCATCTCCTCGACGCCCAGCACCGTCCACAGACGCGTTGCCCACAACCTCCTGAAATCGGGCTGGCCCGGCTGGGGCCACTGCTCCGCAACATGCGGGGTGTCGCTGTGCGTCCCTCTGTAGCCGGCGTACTCCAGGACGGCAGCCGGGCCGGGCGCCCGCTCCACGGCGGCCCGGCGCAGGATGGCATAGGAGGTGTCCTCAAGCGCCTCCCCGATCGGCAGGCGCGCCCGGATCAGCTCCGAGCACTCCACCGACTCGCGCGTCAGGGCCACCAGCGTCAGTGCAGTCTTCTGCGGGGAGCTGGCGCGGGAGATGTAGAGAGGATACACCAGCTCATCGGTCTCGAAGCGGATACCGATGGGCTTGACGTCGTCGAGGACCGGCCTCTCCTCGACCACCCCCGGCAGCACCCGCAGGGCCACGAAGTACCAGCGCTTCTCGACGTAGTGGTCGATGACGTCCACGTGCTGGGTAGGGGTGGCGTAGCCGTGCTCGTTGAGCCAGTCGATGAGCACGTGCGGGCCGGTGGCGCTGAGCACCGAGACGTCGTAATCGCCCACCTCCATGCGGCGGTGGACGGTGACGGTGGGCGGCAGCGCGCCTCCCATTGGGCCCTCGGCCTCCATCATCGGCTCCTCTGTCAGGCCCATCTTCGGGCGTCGGGGCGTCTCGATGTGGGTCTCGACCTCCGGCGCGGTCGTCTCCAGAAGCTGACTGATGAACTGCGAGGAGGCGATGAAGACGTCCTGCTCCCCGGGCTCGCCGGGGACGGGAACGATCCAGGCGAACTCGTCGGCGGGGCCCTGGTAAGTGGTCTGCAGCAACAGGGCCTCGCGGCCGTCGTCAAGCTCGATGATGATGCCCTTCTGCTCGGTGGAGACCGCGCCCTGGCCCCCATAGAGGCGCCGGTACGCGTCCTTCGGCATGAACATCCCGTCGGCGAGGGCGGCGGATGCGGCGACGATCAGTGCGGCGAGGATCGGCAGGGAACGAGTGCAGATACGCATCGGCAATCCCCCAGTCACGCCCCTCAGATCGCATCGCGGTGCCGCATAGGTTCGACGCTTCATGGCGCAGGTCGGTTCCACCGGAGGGCGCGGTCCTTAGATTCGCCTCGCATCTTCGAGGCCCTTCTCATCCGCCAGGCGCTCGGCGTCCGCCACCACCTCGCGCACCTGCTGCCGCTGCTGGTCGGTCAGCGGGCACTGATTCTCGCCGGTCTCCAGCAGCCGCAGGGCCTTGGCGCGGGCGTTGTCCACCATGGTCCCCGGCTCGTCGATCCACGCCATGGGCACGCGCAGGTCCACCAGCTCCGGGAGCCACAGCTCCTGGCGGAAGTGTTCGACCGTGTGCTCGTGGCCCAGGAAGTAAGCCCCGCGGGGGGCAACCTCGCGGATGACCTCCTCCGCGATGGTCTCGGCGTCCACCCGAATGCCTCGCAACAGGCGCTGGAGGTGGCTGCACATCTCGATGTCGAGCATGAGCTGCACCACGCTGCCCACGTCCGCGAAGGCCAGGGTCGCGAGCGAGCCGAAGGACCGCCGCCCGCCCAGGATCGCCCAGGTGGTGTTGACGGTCTTCTCCATCATCGCCTGGGCGCCGGGCACCTTGGCGCCGGTGGTCGGCCCCCCCTGTACCATCAGCGTGCCGCCGAAGAGGTGCGCCGCGATCTGCTGCGCGCCCAGGCCCAGAAGCTGCGTGTCCGGGCCGCTCTGGGTGTGGATGCCCGAGCGGGGGTCGATGGTCAGCGGGCCCGCCGTCCAGCCCATGACGCGGTCGTCCACCGCCAGCGAGATGGCGTTGCACTGCAGCACCTCCGCCGTCATCAGCGCCAGCGAGCCCGCCAGCGTCGTGGGCGTGGCCGCCCCGGCCACAGGCATGGTGGAGACCGTGACCGGCAGGCCCATCAACTCCCGGGCCTTCATGGCGATGCCGATGTTCTCGCCGGTGAGCATGAAGGGCGTGTTCCACCAGGCCTTGGCTGCGAAGGTGGGGCTGGAGTTGACCGCCTCCCGGTCGCCGCGGGCGATGGTGTCAAGCTCGATGAAGTGCGGCAGCAGCTCGGCGGTGTACACCGAGACGCGGTAGGGGCCGCTGGAGTTGAGGATGATGGTGGCGAAGGCGTGGACCTCCGCAGTTGCCGCCGGGACGTCCTGGGGGATGAAGGTGGGATGGCTGCGGCCGAGGCCCTCGATGGCGTCCACCACGCGCGAGAGGTCTGCCAGGTCCTTCACTGTCGCCGCCCGCAGATGATCGTCCTGAGGGTCGCAGCACCACAGCGCCTGGCCGGAGGCGCTGATGCTCAGCTCCTCGGGATAGTCCGCCTCCGACTCCGGCATGCTGGCGCGGTGGCCCGCGATGGCCGCCGTGACGCGGCCGATGACCTCCTCCGGGAAGTGCACGCGGTCCTGCTCGTCGCTGACCCGGCAGCCGAAGGCGCGCAGCATCGCCAGGAGCTGGTCGGTGTACGTGTCCTCGCGCCCGCCCGGTGAGGCTCCCGTCACCCGCAGCGGCACGTCCGCGGCGATGCGCACGGCCGCCTCTGTGATCTGCCCGATCTCCTCATCGGTCAGCGCGGTGGGCGGAACGCACTGCAGCTTCATCCGGTCGTCACCTCGAGCGTGACATCAGCACGCGAACAAGCGTCCTCCGCACCAGGGCGCGAAGCCTGTACCTGGAGCACGTATTCCCCGCCCCACCTCGCGAATCTTCCCTGTCGCGCACCGGAGGGAGCCAGGGATGCTGCGGGGAATGCACAGGATGTGAGCATATCCCCCCTGTGAGAGGACATGACCATGATCCTAGACAGGCTCGACAACGCCGACCGCTACGCTGAAATGCACCCGCGCTTTCAGGCCGCCTTCGATCTGCTGCGAGAGTTCGACTTCGAGAGCGCGCCGGACGGACCGGCGGAGATCGACGGCAAGCGCCTGACCATCAATGTGCTGCGCCGGGAGCTGAAGGCACAGGAGGAGGCGGTCCTCGAGGCACACGAGAGGTACGTGGACATCCAGTACGTGGTGTCCGGCGACGAGCTGTTCGGCTGGAAGGCCACCGGAGACTGCCAGCAGCCCACCCAGGCGTACGACCCGGCGAAGGACGTCATCCTCTTCGAGGATGAGCCCGACGCCTACTTCCCGCTGCTGGAGGGCACGTTCGTGGTGTTCTTCCCCGGGGATGCCCACGCGCCGATGGTGGGGGAGGGCGACATCGAGAAGATCGTCGTGAAGGTGCTGCTGTAGCGACGAGCAACGAGCTGCGAGCGACGAGCTGCGAGCTACGACAACGGCGCGGACATTGCGTGGCACGGGCGTCCCGTTTTTTGCTTCGTCCGGGGGGCGGGCCTGCTGCCTGCCGCGGTTGCCGTGCATCATGGACGCTCGGGAGAGCGGGCCGAGCGATGAGGCACGCTGCCGTTTGCCGTTCGATCAACCCCAAGGACAACGGCCGGGCCGGAACAGAGGCCGGCCCCTCCAGACGGCACGGCAACGGCAAATGACCGGGCGCGAGCGTAGTCCCGCCCCTCCAGACAGCACAACAAAAGGGAGACGGTCTGTCGCCTCCCTCGGCCTCCTGCCCCTGGCCAGGGGCAGGGCGCCACTTCGCTGTGCCAAGACAGTGCGCCTTCGTCCTGCACTACTCCTGCTCACCACTGGCGGCTATCAGACAAGGGGGGCTTCAGACGCGCCACCGTTCCGCCCTCGTCCGTGGGCAGGCTGCGGCTATGACATGGCCAGCTTGCGGAGGGCGCCGAGGCCGACCTGCGCCAGGCTGTCCACCACCAGGTCGGCCTCCTGCAGGCTCTCGGCGCTCACGGAGCTGGTGACGGCCACGCAGGCCATCCCGGCGGCCTTGGCGGCCCCGACGCCGGCGGGCGCGTCCTCCAGCACGACGCAGCGCTCCGGCGGGACGCCCAGCCTCTCGGCCGTGATCAGGTAGATCTGCGGGTCGGGCTTCTTCCTGGTGACATCATCCCCGGTGATGACCGCGTCGAACCACTCCAGCTTCAGCCCCGTGCCCTCGATCACCGGAAACTGCTTGTCCTGGTTGCCGGAGGTGGCGATGGCGATCCTCACGTCCGCAGCCACCTGCGCCGCCTGCACGATCTCCATCACGCCCGGCATGGCCGGCAGCGGCGCCTTCTCCAGCAGCGTGAAGAAGTTCTCCTTGCGCCGCTCCACGGCCGCCTCGGTGTCGATCTCCACCCCGTACTTCTCCGCCACGCCCTCTACATAGCGCTCATCTCCGGTGCCCACGAAGGCCCGGAAGTCCTCCGGCTGCACCTGGGTATCGTACAGCTCGTCGAACATCATCACCGAGGCCCGCGCGTTGAGCGTCTCGGTGTCGGCCACAACGCCGTCCACGTCGAAGATGACTGCCCACTGCATGACCTGCCCCTCCCGCTGACGAGCTGCTTGCCGGCTAGTTCTTCGCGCATGTCATGCGCGACACCTGCACCAGCAGGTCAGGGAGGGCCTGCGGAGAAACCATCAGCAGGAGGAAGCCGGTCCGGCGGGGGAGATGTCTATGGCGTGGCGCCGATGGCTTCGGTGGGGGCTGGGCGCGCTCGCGGCGGGCGCGCTGCTGGCTGTGTGTGTTCGTCGAGCCCCTCAGCGGCCGTGCGACGTGGCCGTGCGTGGGCTGCGGCTGGTAGCGGAGCGTGACGCCTCCGACGCGCAGGAGCACGAGGGCTGGCAGCTTGTGGCGCGCGGCCTCGGCGAGATGATCGAGGCGGAGGGGGTGTGGGACGACCCGGCCCTCGTCGAGCGAGTGTGCGAGCTGCTCAGGACCTCCGGCATAGCGGCGGGCTTCCCCGGGTATGGGTGGCTCGATACAATCGACATGCTGGACCACCATCGTCCGGAGCTTCCGGAGTTCGTTGAGGACAGACTGCCGTCCTGGCTGCGCTACCGCGACACCGTGGCGCGCACCTGGGACCCGGAGCTGGGCTACTCGACGAATGTGTGGCAGCCGGAATGCCAGGTGATACGCGACACGGCCGGGCGGGTCATCGCCTTGTTGGTCCCCTTCGGGTCGCAGTATCCTTATACCATGCCGAAATTGCCGATGACCTACGTCCTCGTCGGCAGAGGCCCTGATGGGCCCGTCGCGGGCGCGTGGCGGCAGTACATCGGCCGGCAACCCGGCGAGCCGAAGGTATATGGCGCGTGGTATGGCGATGTCGCGGTGTCACGCAATGGCGATCGCCTTGAGGCGGCGTTCGGTGGTGGATGGGAGACAGGCGGGACGGGGTCATCCCCGTTTCCCTTAGGCGGCTTCCTGGACAGCGAGGAAGGGCAGTGGCGGTTGGTCGGCTATTGCGGACGGCCCCCGGTGGCAGCCTGGCACCTGTGGGACTCGCCTCCTGCGGGCTATGACGCCCGCTTCCACGAGGGGTGGTGCGCGCTCGACGACATGAATGGCGACGGTGTGATGGAGGTCGTCGCCTCGCACGCCTACGGGAAGTGCTGGACTGGCCCTCACACGTCGGCCTCCCTCGACAGGGACTACTACGTCTACAAGCGCGTCGGCGACCGCATCCGCAAGGTCTGGTACGCCAAGTCGGAGCAGCCACGGAGGGTCGTGTTCCGCTTCACGGAGGCAATTGAGTTTGGCTGCGAGCAGATGGCGCTGAACGTTTGCACCTCGCCGACGGTCGTGGACGACGCGCGCAGGATGGGGCTCTTCAGGCTGACGGGCCGGGACTTCTTCTCTCCGTGGGACCTCCGGAGATGCGCCCTGCACCGGGATAGTGGCCACGCGGTAGCCGACCTGGGCGATGAGGCCTACCGCTTCAACCTGGTGCGCGTGGGGCCGCAGAGCTGGCGCATCTCTGGCATCAAGCACGTGGGTCCAGCGCGCGGGCCGTAGGCCCTACTGCGCCGGCACGAGGGCGAACAGGTCCAGGTTCATCGAGCCCGCCAGGCGGGTCATGCGGAGGGCGTGCTCGCCGGCGCTCAGGTGGATGGCGAGTGGCTGGCCGGCCTCAGTCATGAGGCGGAACCAGCGCCAGTCGTCGGTGGTCCGGCACCAGCCGCCCGTGGAGGCGAACGAGGCCACCTGCAGCAGCTCGCCGTCGAGCTGCAGGTCCCGGGCGATGCGGTCGTAGACGCTGGCTGCCCGGATCAGCACCTGGTAGTCCCCCTCCGCGGACACCTCGATGCGCCACCGTGCCCACTGGCCGGGGCTGTCCCAGACGGCGTGAGCGATGCCGCCGGAGGCGCCGACCTTCTCCATCAGCCGCCCCTTCACGCCCCCCTCCTCGGCAACGTCCTCGGCCTCGTGCAGGATCGCGCCCTCGGGAGGCGACCACTCCCTCGACAGCATCTCCGCGGCGACGCTGCTGACGCCGCGCGGCACCAGCGCCACCGACCGGATCGGCCCGGCCGCGCTGATAGTCATGTGATGCTGGCCGGGCTCGTCCCAGATGACACCGGTCAGCGCCTCGCCCTCTGCCTCCAGCTCCACCCCCCGGCCGTCCCAGGTCACGCGCGACCGGGGGCCGGCGGCCTCCAGGCGGACCTCGTAGCGGTCGTCGGCCGGCAGCTCCACCGGCCCCCACCAGTACCTGCGTAGGTCCGTTGCCCGCCGGCGGGCGTGGCCCTGAAGCTGCGAGGCCGTGTCGCCGACGCGAACCGCCAGCGGCTCCAGCGGATGCGAGAGGGCGCGGTCCGGACTCCGGCCCCAGGCGATCGTATGCTCGCCGACGGGAAGCGCCAAGGTGAGGTGCTTGTCGGCTTCGACGCGCTCTCGCACGTGCTCGCCATCGACGATCAGTTGCCCGTGCGCCGCCGGCAGCCGGACCGTCGCGGCTGCGTGCAGGGACAGGTCCGCGATCAGACCCCGCTCCGTCGCCACCAGGCTGCAGTCCCCGCTGCCCTCCTCGATCGCGAACAGCAGCTCGCCGCGCCAGCGCAGCTCCCTCGCGTGTACGGCACAGGCCGAGGCCAGCGCGCCGCGCTCGGTGGTCACCGACGCCACCTCGGCCACCGCCGCGAGCTCGGAGGCCGACAGGCTCACCGGCTGCCGGTCCGGCGCCAGCAGCACCGTCGTGCGGCCGCCGCCCCGCGCCACCTGCAGCCCCACGCCGCCCTCGCAGTCGATCTCCCGGATCGACGCGGCGTCCTCCGCGCTGCGTCGCACGTCGAAGACCGTCAGGAACTGGCGCTCGGCCGCCGGCTGCGCCTCGGCGGTGAGGTGCCACTCCTCGGCCAGCTCCTCCTCCGGTACGGGCACGGTTCCGTAGCCGTCATAGGGATGCACCGGGTATTCATCTGCGATGCTGAACGACAGCTCCGCGGGTCGCAGCATCTCGGCGCTCATCGCCGCGTCACCCGAGACGACGTCCAGCGCACGGCGACTCTCATCGATCTCGATGGGCGCCACCGTGTGCAGCAGCCACTGGAAGCTCGACGGCTCCGGCGCCTCCAGCAGATCGTGCATGATGACGAGACCGGGCTTGACGAACAGCACGCGGCGGTCGAAGCGCGAGAGCCTTCCTCCGTAGACCTCCGGATCGGACGCGTCGCCGACCATCCAGGTGTGCCCCGTGCCGTCGAACCACGCGTCGATGCGGCCGTCGGCGCCCTTAGTCACCGCAGCCTGGCCCTCACCATCGACGAGGATGGAGTTGTGGGCCACGGTCTGGATGGAGTACTGCTTGAAGTGTGGGCTGCCGTACCAGTCGTAGTAGCCGGAGTCGATGGCCAGCTTCTCGCCGTAGGCGTGGATGACGAAGGCGTTCTGGTCCGCGTGCTGATGGCCGGCCCAGAAGGGCCCCGAGTGCATGGCGACGGTGGCGCCCTCGCGGCCATCGATCAGCGAGGTGTTGGCGATGGCGAGGCCGATGAAGCGGTAGTGGATCGACTGCGGGAGGTCCACCGGTGGGCGCGGGGCGAGATCATCCAGACCCTCCCGGCGCCCGGAGTACCACAGCGCGTAGGGATCGCCGGTGCGCTCCGCCAGCATGCCCACGTAGGATTGCGCGTAGGGCCCCCGTGCGCCGTGATTGGGCCTCCCGGTGTCAGCGAAGGACACGCCCCAGGCATTGGGCGGCGCGCAGTACATCGGGAAGCGCGCCGTCCGGCTCAGCCACGGGTGCTCGTAGAGGTCGATGCCGCAGACCGTTCGCATCATGTCCGCGTACTCGATGATGAAGCTCAGGCCGTAGGACCAGTAGCTGAGGCCCTCATTGTTCTCGCCCTGAAAGCCCAGGCCGCTGAGGAACTTGCCCACGAAGAGCTGCCGGCAGTACTCGGCCCACTGGTGGGCCTGGTCGTGGTCGCCGACGAGCACCAGGCCGCTCTGTCCCAGCGCCAGCGCCTTGAGCCAGGCGTGGTTGTTGTGGGGGTTGGCCCGCAGCGGGTTGAGGTAGGCCCAGAAGTCCTGCGCTCGCGTCACGATGACATCGCGCATCATCGCCCGCTCGTCATCGGTCAGGCGCTCGTGCAGCACATCGTAGGCGGTGTTGAGGCCACGCAGCAGGTGCTGGGCTGCGATGTCGCCCCGGCTCATGGCGCTGCCACCGTCCGGGTCCCAGGAGGCGACCGCCAGAGCCAGCTCCGTCGTCCATTTCGCCACCTGCTCGTCGCCGGTGATGGCCGCCCACCGGGCCATCTGCTCCAGCCGCCGCCCGGTGCGTCCGGTGATGCCGCCTGCCACATCGCGGTACCAGTCGATCCAGTCCGGCCAGCGCTCGTCGCCCTCCTCCCAGATGGGCGGGTCGTCCGGGATGGGCTGTTCGGCCGATGACTCCGCCCGCGCGATGAGGCTCGCAATACCGTCCTCGCCGAGGCGCTCGCGCTCCGCCTCCACGTCGATCAGCCGCGGGCGGGGCATGGCCGCGAGGGCCTCGGCGTCCACCGGCGGCGTCGTGAACTGGTGGGCCTGCTCCGGGATGCGGAGGCGATGGATCTCCCCCCAGCCCTCGGTCAGCTCGGTCTCGGTGTAGGTGCGCCAGAACCACTCGCCGGGTTCGAGGGGCGCTGGAGGCGTGTGGAAGGTCCAGTCGGTGGCGACGGTGACCGTCCGGTGCTCGGGGAACTCGGGTGAGCGCGAGTACTGCAGCCTGCTCCGCACCAGGCTCTCGCCCCACGCGAACATCGGCGGGTTGGCGTAGGAGGTCTCGACTCGGTCCCTGATGACATTGAGCATAGGCTTGACTCCGAGGCGGATGTTGTCGAGCCACACGGTCATCAGGCCGCCGTCCTCGGGCGCCCGGCCGTAGAGATTGAGCCGCGCGAACTCGCGGCCGATCTCGAGCACACCCTCGTTCGGCGACCTCAGTGAGCCTATGGGCACTTCAGCGTGGCGCCACTCGGGGGAGAAATGGTGGTCGAAGCGACCGAACTGCTTGCCATCCTCATAGAAGAACAGGATGCCCAGGTACTGCCCCTGCACGCCCTCCTCGATCTCGGTGCGGTAATCGAAGGAGAGCACCAGGTTCTTGACCACCGGCATGGGGCCGGCAAGGGTGAGGGTGCAGTACTTGCCGCGCCTGAGGGAGGTGAGCCGGACGCAGTGGCCCTGCCCGTCGGCGCCTGGCGTGACGATCGCCGGGGTGGCATTGCCCGTGCTCAGGCCCTCGTAGTCGGCGAAGTCCTCGGACTGCTCGAAGTCGTAGTGGAAGACCGGTGCGTCCGCGGGCTGTGCCGCGGTTAGGGCCAGGGCGAGCATGGCCGACATCATGGTCCGTCCTCCCCGTATGGCGGGTGGCGCTGGGTGACACTTCCGTACCGCAGGGCCCCGGACCTGCGCTCAACGCCGCGTGCGGAAGACCGTCACGTCCGTGCGCGGGAAGAGCACGCCCCAGCCGAAGCGCCGGGCGATCCACACCATGGTGCGCCGGCTGTAGAATCTGATGTGCGTGGCGTCGAGGCGATAGTGCCAGTCACCGAAGTCCCGCCAGTCGTCGAGCATCCCGGTCATCACGCCCAGCACCGCGCCGGGGCGCAGTAGGCGGTCGAAGCGCTCGAACTCCTCGAGGGGCTCGCGGAAGTGCTCCGCGGTCTCGCTGCAGGTGATGAGGTCGTACGTGCGTTGCAGCCCGCTGTCGTCGCGGCGAAAGAACAGGTCCCAGCCGCGGGCCTGCAGGCCCGCTTCCCGCAGCATCATGACCAGCACCGGTGGCTCACCGCAGCCGTAGTCCAGGCTCTCGGCGCCGGGCTCCACCAGCGGAACCACGCTGTCCCGCAACCTCGCCAGGAACCGCCAGTAGCCCTCGTCGTCAGGCTCGTTCTCGTGCAGCAGGTAGCGCTGGCGCTCCTCTGGTGGTGAGAGCAGGAAGCGGTCCGGCACGAACACCAGGTCACAGCGCCGACAGTGCAAGAACTCCCGGTGGTGGGCCCGCTGTCCACCGCGCAGGAGCAGATACACGTTTTCAGAACCGCACAGCCGGCACGTCACGAGAATCACCGCCGCGCGCCGTCAGCCACTGCTCGGAGGCAGGTAGTCCCTTCCCGGCCGAAGCCACGATCAGAGAGCCGCTGCCTCGCCGGCCTCTTCGCGGCTTTGGCTTCGTGTCCTGCTCTTCGCCGTGTGACACGATTCTGCGAAAGGGCTATACTGCTGGCGACGCCGCAGGAGGTCATGGTCAGGAGCCTGTCCGATGTCGAGAGCCGCGCTGATGCTGCTCATCCTCCCCCTCGCCGCCACACAGGCGGCGGGTGAGCCCACCTTCCCGCTCAACGGCGGTTTCGAGATGATAGCCGACGCCACGCCCGTGGGCTGGCTCGCCACGGGCCTGTGGCGCACGGTCCGACACAATACGTGGCAGGGCGAACGCTCGCTGCACGTCTTCCCCACCGATAGCCATCCTGACATGGAGCTGCGCAGCGCCGGGTATCTGCCGGTCAGTGCGGGGCTGACCGTCGCGTTGGAGTTCGCCTATCACGCCTCCGGCGAGGGCGCCTGGGTGGGCCTGGAGCCGTGTGACGCCATTGGCAGGGCCGTCGGGCCGGTGGAGCAGGCAGCGCTGGAGCCCCACGACGCGTGGCGAAAGGCGCGCTGGGAGTATGAGCTGGCCGCGGCGGACATCCCGCCGGGGACCTCCTCGCTGCGCGTCGTGGCTGGGCTGAGCAAGGAGCGCGTCGCGCTGGGGCTGGATGAGGTGACGCTGACTGCGCCCGGGCAGGGGGCACCTCAGTGGGTCTCGCCCCCCACGCGAGAACCGCTGAGCATGGCGAACCTGCTGCCGGCGGCCGTCCGCTGCGGCTCGGCCTGGCGCCGGATATCGGTGAGCAGCGAGACCGACGACGAGCGAGTATGGGTCACCCCGCCCGTCCGCGTGGATGTGTCCTCTCCGCACCGAATCTCGGCGATCGTCCCGCCGGCCCAGGCGGTGCACCTGCTTTACCGGTTCCTGGAGCCTGGCGGCACAACTGTCCTCTTCCAGGGCGAGCTTGAGCGAGCCGGCGGCGAGTCATGCCCTGGCGCCGAGGCGCTTACCCCACGGTTGAGCCTCCTGCCGCGGGCGGCCGATCTGCAGCTCTTGACAATCGCGGGACCGGGCGTGGTGGCCCCGATTCCCACCGATCTGGCGGCCCGACCGAGGCCCATGACGCTGCAGCTCAGCGGCGTCGGCGGACGCACGAGCTTCGAGGACCCCGGCGGTGTCAGCGTGTTCGTCTCGCTGGAGAACAGCACCCGCCAGGCGCTGGATGCCGCTGCACAGATCACAGTGTGCGACGCGCAGGGGAAGACCGTCCACAGTGAGGCGCGAAGCGTCAGCATCGGCCCCCGCAGCTTCTCCTCACTGCCCGTGAGGCCCAAGCTGCAGGTCGCCGGCGACTACCGGCTGATCGTCACGCTCGTCGCTGACGGCCGCATCATGGCCGAGGGGGCGATGGACCTGCGCGTGGCGCAGGCTCGGAGGAAGGTGCCGGCCTGGCGCACAAAACCCTTCACGCTGCAGGTGCGGGGAGCCGGCGCCCAGACTGTCTTCCCTGAGGCGCGCCAGGTGAGCATCTTCATCTCGGCCATCAACAACACCGAACGCGAGCTGCAGTCCACCGCCCGGATGCGGGTGGTGACCGCCGATGAGCACGAGGTTGACAGCGAGGACCGTGCCATCCGCATCGCCCCGCGCAGCACCGCCCACTTCCCCTTCCGGCCCGACCTGCCGGGCGATGGCGACTACCGCTTCGAGATCAGCATGACCGAGGGCGACACGGTCCTGGGCGAGGAGCAGCTCACGTTCACCGTCGGCGAGCCGCGGGCGGCCGGCGAGGAGGCCGCTCCTGAGGCTGACGCCACACAGTAGGGACCGGACCCGCCGTGCCGCTCGCAGCCAGTGCTGACCAGCAGAGGCTCGCGGATCATGCCGCGTCACGGTGGCGCGTCTGCTGCCACCATGGAGTGGCCGCCTGAGCGCAGGAGGGAACCTTCGGCTCTGGCGGGCCTTACTGCTCGCGCCGCTGGGGCGGCCACGCTCGGAACGGCCCCTCCTGAGACTGCCAGAGACTGGGTCGGAGCCTGCCCCGGCCCGAGGACGCGAGGGGCGCGTCAGTCGATCATGATCGCCGGCGGGCCGGGCCAGATGA
Organism: Armatimonadota bacterium; assembly: GCA_034722055.1. Taxonomy (GTDB): domain Bacteria; phylum Armatimonadota; class Zipacnadia; order Zipacnadales; family UBA5352; genus JAYENL01. The sequence goes on along the minus strand of JAYENL010000173.1, from coordinate 11,439 downwards.
AGTGGATCAGCAGCCACATGGTGAAGATGACGTTCATCCCCAGGATCAGCCCGAAGGCCGCCGGACGCAGCCGGCGGAAGATGCGGAAACCGCCCAGGCGCGTCACCGTGACATTGATCAGCCAGCCGATGAAGATCGAGGTCCAGTAGCGGTCGATGGGCCAGCCCAGCCAGGTGACGAAGCCCAGCGGGTGCAGCGGCCACCACACGAACCGCCGCCGCAGCGCGAACAGCGCCCACGTGCTGCCAGCGCCAAGGCCCAGCCCCAGCCAGTCCTCGCCGCCCATCTCCGTCGGGGTCTTGATGAACCGGGAGAGGCTCGTGGCCGCATTCAGGGCGGACCTGCTGGGCCAGGGCGCCAGCTTCGGCACGCCCCAGGTATAGATGACATAGGGCGCAGTCACGTGGCAGGCCAGAATCGCCAGGGCGACGGCCCCCAGCGCCAGCAGCATCACGTTCAGTCGCGGCGCTTCGATCCTGGAGCCGATGCGATAGCTCTGGAAGGCCGCCGCCATGTTCTGCGTCGCGGTGGAGCGGATCTGGCACCAGCTCGTCATGGTCAGCAGCGTCACGTTCTTGGAGCCGATGCGCTGGGTGCCGAAGACCTTGAACAGCGCCTCATTGTAGCCGGCCGTGTAGCCGCCGAACGGGGAGCTGTAGATGAACATGCCGGCCTCGCAGATCACCCGCGCGACGACCATGCCCACCACCGGGAACAGCAGGTACTCGGCGATCGCCCAGACGGTTTCCATCCCGAAGTAGCTGCACCACCACACCACGAAGACCAGCGCCCCCATGAAGCCCAGCACCGCTACGCGGTAGGGCTCGCCGATGTCCGACGCGTCCGGGTCGCGCCGCAGTCCGCCAAAGGCCACGCCGATGGCGCGGTGCAGGTGATGGCGGGCCGAGTACAGCAGCGCGCCGGCCAGCAGCAGGTAGCCGCCCAGAGACTGGAACTCGAAGAACCGATGGTGGCTGGTCCTCACGCCGAAGGCCAGCCGGACGAACTGGTGGATACGCCGGAGCCAGAAGAAGAACCACAGCGAGAAGCCCACCTCGCCCGCCAGCAGGTAGGCGATGCCGATCATGTCGAAGCGGATGAACATCAGGACGCCGTTGAAGGCCGCCCACGGTCCCGAGAAGCGCGTCCGCAGTCGGGGCTCCAGGTCCACATAGGGGATCGCCGGCCAGTAGCCGTGCAGGCCCTTTATGGTGTAATGCAGGCACGGCAGGGCGAATGCCAGCCACAGCAGCGGGTCGCGGAAGATCGACGAGTACCAGGCCGGCTCGCCCTGCGCCACCTCCACCGGCACCTCGACCAGCGGATACAGCAGCTTCTCCTCCCGCTCCCAGCGCCATGCTACGGTGGCGGCGAAGCACAGCACCATGAAGTAGACCGCCAACAGGAACGGCGTCCACAGCAGCAGCGGCCTCACCCACGCCCGCCACGGGGTGCCCTGCCCCGGCGGAAGGCCCTCGTGCGCCCACACGGCCACGGGGTCGGCGGGGTCGTCAGCCGGCAGCAGCAGCGGATTGATGTCCTGCAGATACAGCTCGGGGGGCGCGATGTCGGGCGTGGCGTAGTAGACGATGCCGATGATGTTGAGGTAGAAGTGCTGGGCGTACTCCTGTCCCGCGATGGCCCCCACCACCATCAGCAGCAGGAAGATCAGCAGCAGCTCCTCGGCAGTCAGCGGCGGGATGCGCAGCCACTTGACGCCCCGCAGCACGCCGTTCGCCGCCACCAGGGCCAGCATCAGCGCCACCGCGCCACGGGGCAGATAGCCCGTGCCGATGATCTCGTAGCGCAGGAACACCGAGAAGCACCCGGCCACCGTGAACCCGATCACCAGCACGAAGGCGATGGCGATAGCGCGGGGAGTCAGGCCGGTGCGCTCGGGCGCGCCGATGGTATGCTCGTCAGCTCGCGCGGAGACGGCGGGATCCCCTACGGCAGATCAGCCCCTTCGGTTGTGCGGCCTCTGGGTCAGTGCCGGAGGTCGTCTATCCCTCACGGGGACGCCGGATTCCTCCCTCAGCCCCCGGCCAGGCGCTGGAGCACCTGGGCGCGGGCCTCGCTCGCGCGGGACGGATCATCGGGCGCCGCCAGCACCTCACCGACCGTGGCCTGCAGCCACTCCCGGTCTCCACCGCCCGCTTCCAGCTCCCGGTCGAGCAGCCACAGGCAGACCCAGTCCTCGATGCCCTCCCGCCACGCCTCCCAGCGCTTGCCCGGGATGATCTGCTCGGCGCGGGTGACATCCTCGGGCGCCCCGTTGAGCGTGTAGATGACCCCGTAGTCCGAGCCCCTGCCGCTGAAGTCATCCCACAGGTCATCATCCCGCCAGTCCCCGCCCTGCGCGTAGGTCCAGAAGCCGGCGCCGGTGGCACCATCCCGCCAGGCCCGCCACAGGTGGAGCCGGTACTCGAGCGGCGGCCTCTCGCGGCGGCCCACCATGTATGACCAGACGGTCGCGCCAGTGTCGCGGATCATGGCAAGCTGCTCCGGCCGGCGCTGGTAGGCATCCAGGTTCGGGCACCACACATCCACCAGCGGCAGCGCCTGGCGGAGGCGGGCATCGGAGTCCCTGGCCAGCGGATCCGCAAAGATCCGGACCTTGGGGTCCACCTCGCGAGTCAGCCCCGCGATCTCGACGAACTTCTCGTCGATAGTCTCGTCCAGCGGGTAGAAGATGAAGTCATCGTAGCCGATCCCGATCTCGTGCAGGTGCGCTACCCAGGCTCGCAGCCATTGCCCGAACAGGCGCCTCCAGCGCTCGTCCATCCACTCGAACTCCCGGAAGCCGGGCTGGCCGCCGTGGAAGCCGCAGAACCACATGATGCCGCGCCGGCTCATCGGGCGGCACAGCTCCACCACGCGGTCGTGCTCGGCGAAGTCCAGGTCGCCCACCAGGTTGCCCTCCTCATCCACCTCCTGGGGCCAGGGCGCGCTGTTGCTGGTGAGCACGGTCACGTTGGTGTGATGGGCCAGCAGGTCCGCGATGGCCTCCTTCTCGATGCCCTGCAGCGCCGGCCAGGTGTCCAGGTACTGCCAGGAGTAGGTGGCGATGGGCACATCGTCGGGGATGCGCGCTTCGGTCACCGTGACCGCGACTGGGACCGCACGCGGGGAGGCGGCATCTATCGACAGCGCGCCCTCATACCGGCCCGGCGGAGTCTCGGCGCTGGCCACGCTCAGCCACACCTGACCCGTCTCATGCGGCGGAAGGGTGATCGCCCCGTCATCCACCAACGGCAGTGCATCTGCCAGCAGGTTGCCCTGGCGAGTGGGGATGAAGCGCGCCTCCCGCAGCGTAACCAGCTCCTCGAGGCCCTCCAGCCGAACGGGGACCTCCACCTCCCCGTCGGTCAGGTTCTGGATGTTCACCGCCGCCGAGGCGTGGGCGTTGCGCGCCAGCACGATCTCGATCTCGCTCTCGTGCTCCAGCGGCTGCAGCTCTCGGGGTGAGAGCGGAGCGTAGGGCTCAGCCCTCCAGGCCACTACAGACGCGTCGCCACGCACCATCCCCAACAGGTCGGCGTGGACCTCCGCCACCGCCGCCTCGGCCGCGTCAGCCTCCTCGCCCGTAGTCTCATCCACCGCCTCGATCCGCCCCTCCAGCTCGTCGAGGCGCCTCAGCAACTCCTGCTCTGCCAGCATGCCCGAACCCTGTACCCGTCCGCGTATCATCGCCAGGTCGCGCAGAAGCCGCCGCTGCAGGGGAGTGCGCTCGACCGCCTCCTGCAGCGGCTGGAGCACCTCCGCCTCACGGTCCGGCTGTACTGCCGCCACGTCGTGCTCCCCCGCCAGCACCTGCACCTCGTCGAGGAAGGCGAACACTCCGTTGGCCCGCAGCCGCACCATGACGAAGCGCCCGGCGGCCCTCAGGTCCTCCACGCCGATCCACCGCCGGGCGAGCTGCCGGTCGTGACGCGTGTTCACCCGACCGACCACCCGGAAGGTCGAGCGGTCCCGGCCGACCGCGAAGGTCGCCGATGGCAGATAGACGTCGGCGTTGGGCCCCGAGGCGCTGCGGAAGCGGATGGCGCTGATGGCCTGGACCTGGCTCAGGTCCACGATGACCTCGGCCTCCCCGTCCACGGGCAGCTTCCAGCCCACGCACCCCTCCTGGACCCACATCTGCTGGTCGTCGGCGGCGAGCCGCCCGTCGGTGAGCTGCTGCAGGTCGCCCTCATCGGTGCACAGGGAGTAGCTCGGCGCCGGAACCAGCGTGTAGGGTTGTCCTCGCGCCAGGTTCTCGGCGGCGGGCGCGTGCGGCGCCACCGCCACGAATGTGACGAGGAGGCCCACCCTCCAGGCCAGCCCGGTTCCTTGCATCTCAATCCCTCCAGCGTCCGACGGACGCTACTGTTCCTGCTTCACGAGCCAGAAGCGGTCCACCCACACGGCCGCCACATTGTCCGGGTTCCTGGGCGGCGCCACCCAGATGTACATGCGGTCGTGCAGCCTCCCGGTCGCCACCTGGTAGGTGTGGTAATCCGCATCGGGGACGTCGGCGCACTCGACGCGCCCGCCACCGAGGCCGCTGCGAGCCTCGCGGTCGTAGACCCCGTACGTGAAGGCCAGGCCCTCGTCGCCGGTCTTCTCGCAGCGGATGGAGGCGTATACGGTGTAGGTCGCATCCGGGTCGAGGCCCGCGACGGCCAGGTCCTGCTGCGTCGCCCACTCGTAGTGCGTGCCAGGCATGCGCGAGGCCACGCCGTCGGAGGCCCTCTCATCCTGCTCCAGCGTGGCCCACTGGCCCTCATGGGCCAGCCGGAAGGTCCGGTCCTGCAGGTCGATCCACCTCTCCCGCGGCAGGTCCTCGCAGCCGGGAGGCGGCGGGGATGCGGTTCGGCCCAGCCCGATCGTCCGCCGCTCGAAGGCCTCGATGGCCCGCCCCTCGGAGAGCTTGGTGATCTCGTTGGCGCGGGCGACATCCATGAAGGTCTGCGCGTTGGTCACGAAGTCCTCCGGACCGGGCCATTCGACGCCCTCCTGCTCGGCCTGAGCCTCGAACTCCTGCCAGCGCACCGCCCACACGTACCGCAGCGGCAGGCGGGCGACCTGCACGCGGTTGAGCACCTCCGGATCGTCGGCGACGGCCGCCTCCGCCTGGTCGAACAGCTCCCACGCCCGGCCCATCAGCTCCAGCGTCAGGAAGGGAGCGGTGGGGCTGGATCCGATGCTCAGGTAGTGGTCGGTGGCCTCAGCGGTATCGTGCAGCAGCTTGATGTACTCCCGCATGAAGGGGCCCGCCGCGCCGTAGTAGCCGTCGCAGAACTCCTCGATGAGCTCGTCCGTCTGGCGGCTGGGGTCCCACAGCAGCTTGGCCAGCATCCAGGCCTTCAGCTCCGCGAGCTCCGCTCCCGGTGACTGGTAGGCCCCCTGCTCGAAGATGCCCTTGACGCCGTGCTCCACGAAGAACCGAACGTTCGGCGCCAGCACGCGCAGGTTCGGGTGCGGCTGGATGTAGTGGCCGAAGTTCGTGGTGTAGTCCCACACGTAGAGGCGGTCGCAGATCTCGTCCCAGCCGCGAATGTCGTCCCCGAAGCTGGCGTTGGTCTCCGACGCCAGTGGCTGCAGGAAGCTGCACTCGATGCTGCACAGGCGGACGATGACGTTGGGCAGGGGCACCGTCTGGCTAGGCGGCTTGCGGGTGTAGTGATAGGCCAGGGTGTCAATCGCGACGTCAGGGTAGTCCGGTCCGATCGCCTCGGCGACGCTGTTGACGAAGCGCAGCAGGGGGCCGGCCGGGGAGCCCTCGGCCTCCTCCAGCGCCCGGCACTGCGCGCACAGGCAGTGGTTGTCCCAGTCGTTCTGCGACACCGACACGATCATGGCATCCGGGTGGTCCCTGAGGCGCTGGCGGACGCGCTCGATGGTCAGGTTCAGCACCTCGTCATTGGTGAGGCAGAGCTGCGTGCGAGCTCCCTCGCCGCCGATGCGCCGCCCGTTGCGCTCGCTGAACCACTCCGGATGCTCGGCGAAGTGCGTGTCGGGCACGAGCTGCCGGAAGGTGTGCACGAAGAAGCCCGCGTAGGTCACCTTGCCGCCGCGCTGCTCGTCGAGCCGCGCGCGGTGGCCGTTGCTCTTGTTGCGCACCGCCCAGTCGCCGTCGAAGGCGTCCCACCAGAAGACCTCGCGATACTCCAGGGGCGGGACGTAGCGCACGTGCTGGTCGGGCACTGTGAGGTCCGGGCGCTCCGGAATCGTGCTGGCCGTCGAGGACCACCAGCGGCAGCCGACCACGTCCTCCAGGAAGGTGTACACGGCGTAGAGCGTCCCCCGCGGGCGGTCTCCCGCAAGAACGAGGTTGTTGCCACGCGTCTCGATGACGATCCCGTCAGGGGACAGATCATCGTAGCCCAGATCCGGCGCAATCTCTCGCGCCGCCCTCCCCGGCCCCACGACCAGGCATGGCCTGCGCAGCGGCCGCGCGCTCTCCACGGCCTCGAACTCCGCGCCGGTGACCTGCCCGAGGAAGCTCGACAGCTCATCGGCGGCGTGCTTCTCGGCCACGGTGGCCTCAGGATCGACCACCACCGCGTAGCTCGTCTCGCCGCCGGTCGCCAGCGTCATCTCGGCCTGCGTCCCGCAGCCCGCAACCAGCACGGCCACCATCAGCACAAGCGTTCGCATGAGTTTCGCCCTCCATCAGCCGCGTCAGTAAGGAAGATCAATGTGCTCCATCGCCACCACGTCGCCGTCGCGCAGCGCAACGTAACAGATGTCCGCCTCCGTCGTCACGCCGCCGAACTGCTTCTTCTCGCCCACACCGGGCGCCAGCAGCAGCATCTGCGAGCCGCGCTCACGCCGCACCTCCAGCGCCAGCGCCTCGCCGCCCTCCGCCTCGCGGCCGTCGATGCTCACCGGGAGGCGCCGCATCCCGGTCAGGGTCAGCCCCTCGCGCGGCTTGCGCCACTCCACCGCCGAGACCCATCTCGCGTGCCGCCCTCTGCGGCGCGCGAGGACCATGGGACAGGGCTCCACACCCCGACCCAGCAGTCCGGTGCCGAAGAGCAGCTCCGTGCCCGGCTCCCCGAGCATCATCAGCCGCACGGAGCCCGTCTGCGGGATCGCGAAGTCGGCGTGCCAGGTGCCTGAGCCGTCCGCGCGGTGCAGGTCGGTGATGTGCTGATAGCCGGCGTCCTCAGCGATGCGGCCGTCCACCGGCTCGGTCTCAAGCCCAGGCGCCATCTCGCCCACGTTATGCCATGCCCAGTCATAGACATGCTCCTCGTCGCTCTCCGCCTCCACCACGTCCAGAAGCAGTCCCTCAGTCAGCACCACCGTCCGGCGCATCTCGACGCCGGGATAGGCGGTGTCGCAGGTGGCCCGAGCGATCTTCGCGACCGCGCCATCATGGAACAGCGTCAGCGTCCCCTCGGCGGGCCGCTGGCTGCGCTCGTCCACCACCAGCGTGTTGTGCGCCACCGTCTGCCGATACCACTGTCCGTGCAGGGGCGCGCCATAAGCCAGCCGGCCCGGGTCGGGCGCCAGCTCCCGGCCCAGGGCGAAGAGGATCAGCGTGAGCTTGTCGGGATGCCCGTGGCCGCCGCCGTGGGGGCCGTAGTCCAGGTGCAGGTAGGCCTGATCGTCGCCCATACCCGCGCGCAGCACGGCCGCGCCGAGGCCCTCGAAGTCCCGGCTGGGCAGCTCCAGCGGCGGGGCCGGCGGCAGCTCCTCGACGCCCCACAGCAGCGCCTCCAGACTCGACCGGTTCCCCGCCTGCGCCACTGTGGCGTACTTCTCGTCGCCAAACCGGGCGTAGGCCAGCTCGTAGAGCTCGTCCCGCCCCAGCAGGGACATCACATCACTGTCATTGACCGCCGGGAAGGTCAGGTTCGGGAAGACGTAGAGCAGCGGCGCCTCGAACAGCGACTCGTAGCGGGGATCGCGGTAGAAGTCGATGCCGGAGTGCAGCGCGGCCTCGGCGGTCCAGCGCAGAGCATTGAGCGCGTAGAAGTGATAGGCCGCGGTGCCCTCGTACCAGAAGCCGTCGGGGAGCACGGAGGCGTCGAGCTGGTAGCGCATGCCATGGGGCCCGTTGATCGCCAGCGATGCCAGCTCCGGGTCGCGCAGGCAGAAGCCGATGGCCGCCAGCCCGGCGTTGTGCCACGTCTGCCAGTTGCTCTTGCCGGCATCGTTGCGCCGCACCGTCTCGGCGACGGCCCGCAGGTAGCCCTCCTCGATGATCTCGCGGTCCTCGTCGCTGAACACGCCGCTGTCGTAGATGAGGTCGTAGCCCCAGCAGACCCTGATGATGTCCACGGCCTCGTCCAGCGTCTGCGCGTAGAGCCGGCCAGCGGAGCGGGACTCGTGACCGCGGACGTTATGCAGGGGGAACTCCCGGTACTTGTGGCCGTAGGCCAGGAGGATCTCGCGGGCCTTCTCGGCGAAGCGCCGGTCCCCGGTGAAGGCGTAGGCCAGGCCCAGGCGGTGGACGGCGCCGGTCAGGCCATGGTGGATGCGCGAGATGTAGACCTGGTCGTAGGGCCAGCCGGTGTAGACCCTCCCGCACCGGGGGCAGACGTGCCGCGTGGGGCTCTCGGCCTTCAGCCCCACACCGCACTCCTTGCAGACGTAGTGGTGGCCCCACTGGCCCGGCTCGTCGGGCACATCCACCTCGCGCTCAAGCTCCTGCTCGCCGGTCTCAATGATGCCCTCCACCCGCTCCCGGGCCCAGTCATAGGTCTTCGCGCGCTGCAGCGCCCGGTCGATCTCGGCCTGTGACGCGAACAGCAGCGGCCTCGGCAGCTCCGGCAGCGGCACCGACGCCGCCACCTCGGCGGCGATGACCGGAGCCTCCTCACCCGCCTCCACCACCAACTGGCCGGCCTCGCGCATCAGCGGCTCCGCGGCTGCCAGAGCATCGCGGTCGGCCGAGAGCTGCACCTGCACCTCAGCAGAGCCGCCGGGACCGATCTCCCCGGTCTCCTCGACGCCCAACTCGGGCTCGAAGACCTCAAACGCTCCCTCCAGCCGCAGGGGAAATGACTGCGGCCGGTCGCCGCGGTTGGTGATCCGGAAGCGACAGGTGAGCCCATAGCGCCCGCCGCTGCTGTCCGGCGTCTTGCTAAGCTGCTCGATGGCCACCGGGTCGCGCACCAGCCTCACCTCGTCGAAGCGGATCACCGTGTCCTTCAATGGATGGTGCTGCCAGCCGCTGGCGCTGATGCGCAGCGAGTCGATCTGGTCCCAGCCTCGGGGCTTGCGAGTGGGGCGGATCTCCCGGCCAAAGCCGAGCGAGAGGTGCTTCCAGCCCGACCAGTCCACCGTGAAGTGGTGGTAGAAGTAGTCCCAGCCCTCATCATCGGCCTCATTGTCGGAGTTGGCCACCAGCGTCAGCCGCTGGTTGTTCGCCGTCTCCGAGTACATCCACAGGCACAGGCGGTCGTAGGGCGTCCAGTCGTGAGGAATCCTGTCGGTGCTGGCGGAGCCTCCCTGCTGAGCCGGGATCCACAGCCCGGAGCGCTCGCCCTCCTTCGCCATCTCGTCGTCGAGCGTCACGTTCTCCCAGGTCGGCTCATCCTCGAAGTCCTCAATAACCAGGACGGTCGGATGCTGAGCCAGGCACACGTGCGGCAGGCAGATCATAACGGCGGCAAGCAGCGCTCTCACGGCTGACCTCCTCGGCGGCGAGGAGCTGCGACCTCTCAGCCCTCGCGCACAGTTCGCGGCGCCCGCACTCCCGCCCTGCAACACCAGGGGAGGCGCCATCGCAGGCCCACTCCAGCGGGTGCCAAAGGAGGAGACCGCCCCCGGTCGTGGCGAACTGTCCGCCACATCACCACGCGCGAATCGAGGGAATTACGGTGACTCGCTTGATGGCCGCACTTGTGGTGCTCGTCAGTTTCGTATCGGCTCCAGCCCAGGAGGAGACCGCCATGTCCGACGCTCCCATCTACCGCGACCATCACCACCTGCTGCATGTGATCCACGAGGGCGGCGACCGCCAGCCCGTCACCTCCGTCGATGAGTGGCTCGTCCGCCGGGAGCATATCCTGGCGAACATGCAGCGCGTCATGGGGCAGCATCCGGGCGAGGAGCGCCGCGTTCCGCTTGACGTGGAGGTGCTGGAGGAGGAGACCGGCGACGATTGGGTGCGCCGCAAGATCACCTACGCCAGCGAGCCGGGCGACCGCGTGCCGGCGTACCTGCTCGTGCCCGATGACCTTGAGGGTCCCGCGGCGGCCATGCTGTGCCTGCATCCCACTACGACCATCGGGAAGGCGGAGCCTGCGGGCATGGGCCCCAGAGTGAGTCGGCAGTACGCGCGGGAGCTGGCCGAGCGCGGCTTCGTGACGCTGGCGCCGGATTATCCCGGCTACGGGGAGTATGACATCGACCCCTACGCCATGGGCTACGCCAGCGCCACCATGAAGGGCATCTGGAACCACCAGCGGGCCATCGACGTCCTGCAGTCGCTGCCGGAGGTCGATCCCGAGCGCATCGGCGCGGTGGGGCACTCGCTGGGCGGGCACAACGCGCTGTTCGTGGCGGTCTTCGACGAGCGCGTGCGCGCCGTGGTCACAAGCTGTGGCTTCAACTCGTTCTTCAAGTACATGGAGGGCGACCTCAGCGGCTGGTCGCACAAGGGCTACATGCCGCGCATCATCAACGAGTACGACGCCGACCCCTCGAAGATGCCCTTTGACTTCACCGAGGTGCTGGGGGCCATCGTGCCTCGCCACGTCTTCATCAACGCCCCCACCGGGGACGCCAACTTCGAGCTGTCAGGGGTCATCGACTGCATCGAGGCCGCGACACCGGTCTACGAGCTCTACGACGCCGCCGATCGCCTGGTGGCAGTGCATCCGGAGTGCGGGCACGACTTCCCGCCCGAGGTCCGGGAGCAGGCCTGGGAGTTCCTCGAGCGCGCGCTCCGTTGAGGTAGGCCTTCCTGGGTTCCCCGTGCCGAGCGGCGCCGTCTTCCCAGGCCCCTTGCGAGACCCTCACGCGCATGTGTGCGCCGCCGTTCCGTGGCACGGACGTTCGCGCAGCGAACTCCGCAACCTGGCTCGCCTGCGAGCCTCCGGACACTCCTGTCCGTGCGTCGTGTGCCGTTGTCGGGCTGGAAGCCCGACCTACGCGAAGGATGGAGACAATGACAACGACCGGGCCGGGACGGAGACCGGCCCCTCCAAACGGCACGGCAAACGTCGTGAGAGGGTCCGTCCTGAGGACGGCTCCCAAGTTCGACGAAGCCGGTCCCCGCGCCGTCGGGACAGCAGGTTCCTCCCGCGTAGGTCGGGCTTCCAGCCCGACGCCGTTTCCCGACCGCCCGTTGCGGGCCGACTTCGCGCGCCTCTTTGCGGCGCGCTCAGGCGGCCCCTCCACGGCCCCGCAACGAGCCACCTCAGGGCTGGAGGCTGTTTGTCGTCACCCTTTGTCGTCGTGGCCCCGGCGCCCTCGCCGGGGATGCACCGGAGGCGC
>JAYENL010000172.1:0-1525 GCA_034722055.1 Armatimonadota bacterium | reverse complement strand
ACCACCGCCTGGGCCCACCTCGCCAGCCATGGTCCCATTACGGTCAGCCCAATCCACGCGGCGGCCAGCACGCCGAAAGCCACAAGCCCGGGACTCGCCGGCGTGATCCCCGCGGCCCACAGGCGCCACAGGCGCCTCTCGGTGGGCGGATAGCTCCTGATCTCGTCGGCCACGATCATCACCTCAAGGCGATCCCGCCAGCAGGGAGACCGCCGCGGACGCCGCCTCCGCCGCGCGCGCGCCGTGCTCCGCCACCAGCGCCACCACCAGCGGCGCGCACACGACCAGCCCCAGCAGGCCACTGGTCCAGCGCACCGGCTGGGCGCAGTCTGACAGCCCCAGGCCCGGGGCGATCCGGTCGAAGGCCGCCAGGGCGACCTCAGCAGCGTAGATGGCAGCCATCGCCGGCGCCGCGATCAGCACGCCCGCGCCCAGCATCACGCGCGCGGCCTCCCCCACCGCCGCGACACCGCCGAGATCGATCGCGCCGCCCGGTGGCAGCACGCGCAGGCTGTCGGCCAGCGCGCCGAGCAGCCAGTGGTGACCGTCCACGGCCACGAAGACTCCCGCGGCCAGCAGGTAGACGAGGCCGGCCACCGGCCCCCGGCCGCTCGCCCGCGCCCGGGAATCCCCGGCGCCGAGCAGCGCATCCAGGAGCTGGCCGGCCACCAGGAAGGCCCAGAACACCAGCGCCGCGGCCAGGCCCATCGCCAGCCCCACTGCCGCCTCGCGGACCAGCAGCGCCGAGTACGCCAGGAGCGTGATCTGCGGCGCTGCAACAACCTGCGGGACCGCCGGCAGCAGCGCCGCCGCCAGAACCACACCCAGGCCGACGCGCAGCGTCAGCGGAAACTGCCGCGCGTTCAGCGGCGGCAGCAGCGCCAGCATCGCCGCGCAGCGCGCGAACAGAAGGCCCAGCAGCGGGGCCTCGCCGGCCAGCTCAGTCGCCCTCCGATGATGCCGTCATGGCAGCAGATGCGGCAGCGCTCCCCAGAGGTCCACCCAGAAGCCCGCGATGAGCGCCGCCATCCATCCGCCGAAGATGAGCACCGCCCCGCCCGCCGCCAGCAGCCGCGGCACCACCGCCAGCGTGGGGTCGCTCTGCTTCAGCGCCGACTGCGCCGCGCCGACGAGCAGCCCGGCCACCACCGCCCCCGCCAGCGGCGGCAGCGCCACGTACAGGGCGATGACCAGCGCTCTCTGCGTCAGCTCCAGCAGAACCTGCGCGTCCGTTGTCAGCACCTCCTCGGCACCCGCTCCGGAGGGGCCGTCCTGAGGAGGGCTGTGAAGCCCGACGAAGCCGGCCTGCGTCCGGCAATCAACCACCGGGCCGACTTCGCGCGCCTTTATGGCGCGCTCAGGCGGCCCCTCCTCTGCGTGCGCCCTCTCCCGTCGATCACTGCGAACGACAACCGCCGGGCCGGAACGGAGACCGGCCCCTGCAACCGGAACGACCAACGACCCGGCTGGCCCCCCAGACGACTCGACAAGCGCTCCGGAGGGGCCGTCCTGAGGAGGGCTGTGA
>JAYENL010000171.1:0-1525 GCA_034722055.1 Armatimonadota bacterium | reverse complement strand
GCTCGGCGAGACCGGGGTGGGCCTCTCGGTGGCCAAAGCCCTGGTGGAGGCGAACGGTGGACGCATCTGGGTGGAGAGTGACATGGGGGTTGGGAGTACGTTCCACTTCATTCTGCCCCTAACGCCCTCAGAGGAAGATCCGAGACGTGAGGGCATCCTGGAAGGGCCTGACGGGCGGCGGTGAGTGACCGACACCGCTTCAGGGCAGACCAGGCGGCACGGCTGAAGCAGCTGGTGCGGGCGCTTCTGGTCACGATCGTCAGTGTGGGCATGCTGCTGGGCAGTTTCCTGCTCAGCCAACTCGAGATGCCCGACGAGGCTGCGCCGCCCACGGACTCGTTCGCCCAGGAGTCGACGCTCACCCCCTTCCGGCCCACGTTCACGCCTCAGCCCACGCTCACCGCGTCTCCCACAGAGGTCGAGCCGACGAGGACTCCGACCGAAGAGGCGACGGTTCCCCCCACGGAGGAGCCCACGGCGTCACCAACGCCGGCTCCCACGCCGACGTCCCCCCCCACAAAGACACCCGTTCCGCCAGCGCCCACGCCGTGCAGCCCCCCTTCAGATTGGGTCTCGTACACCGTGCAACCCGACGATACCCTCTACTCCATCGCCCGCCGCTTCGATGTGGAAACGGGGACGATTCAGAGAGCCAACTGTATGCGCAGCTACACAGTCTACACGGGGCAGGCGCTCTACGTCCCGCCTGGAACCCCTGCCTCGCCGCCCGGGGGGTACCCAACCCCGGTCCTCCTCTCCCCGGACGACGGGGCCCGGTTCCCGGCAGGCGCGCAGGTTCCGGTGCACTGGACCTGGGAGGGCGAGCTGGGCGAGGACGAACACTTCGACGTGCGGCTTTGGAGAGAGGGAGCCCCCCACTACGGCGTGGGATGGTCAAAGGAGGGCGCCTACGCGCTGATCGGCGACCCAGGTGTCACCTACTACTGGTCGGTGGCCGTCATCCGAGGCCAAGACGGGAAGATGATGGGGCAGCTCAGCCCGGAAAGCCCGCCCCGCAAGCTGTTCTGGGGGGCGGCGGAGTAGCCCCCTGTCTCCAGACGTTGCCGACGCCCACAGGTTGACTCGTGTCTCAGCAGAGCATCCTCTTGCGCCAGAGGTGTCTCCGATCCATGATGCTCGTCCACGTGACGCGCGGCCCGTTGCTCGTCAGCGGGGATGGTGGTAGAATCTGAAGGAGAACTCGCCTGATTGAAGGCCGAGTCGGTCCACTCCGCTCAGCGGGGGTCGCCGGATGGAGGCCGAAGGCAGGGCTGTACGATTGGCCCGGGGGCGATTGTGGACCGACCGCGGAGCTTCGATTCGATGACGTCACGCTCGAGGGGGGCGCGGCTCTTGTGGGCGGAGTGACCACGGACAACTCATGAAACTACCGACAAGTCGATGGCTACAAGCGCTGACGTTGGTGATGGTGGTGGCGCTGATCGGCGTGACCGCCTACTCGCTGCTCGCCGCTCCCGCATCGCCTCCCCCGGCGGCGACGGCCGGCCCTCCTACGCTGACGCCG
>JAYENL010000170.1:0-1530 GCA_034722055.1 Armatimonadota bacterium | reverse complement strand
GCCAGCCCGTCTGGGGAGGGGCCGCCGGGCGCGCCGCGCCCGGTGAGGTCTGTGAGCGTAGCCAACAGGCCGAGGGTTCCACCCCGGCCCGCTCACTTCCCCTGCTGTGGGCCGGGATGGAACCTGAGCGGCGCGTTCGCAGAACGCGCGGCTCACCGCTCGCTTCGCTCGCGGCGGCCCCTCCATGGTCGGATGAGGCGTACTGTCGTGACGCGGAATGATAGGCCGGCTTCGGCCGGTCAGCACTGGTCACCCCGTCTTCCCGGCGCGATGCACCGGCACACGGATACCCAGGGTGTAGGAGTCCCAGATGGCATGCAGGAACTCCGAGGTCGCGATGCCCTCCTCGAGCGGGGCGATCAGCGGCTCGTCGCGGAGGATGGCCCCCACGATGTTCTGGGTGCGCGTGTGGTCGCCATGGCCGGTGTCAGAGCCGGCCTCGATGGCCCGCTCGCCATCGGCGTCGGCGATAACGCCGGTGTACTCGCCCTGCTGGTCCATCACCGTATGGATGCTCCCCTTCGTGCCCTGCAGGCAGACCACGGTGGGGTTGCGCAGGCCCTCGGCCGGCGAGCGGCCGGCAACCATGGTGCAGGCGCCGCCGCCCTCGAACACCGCCACCGCTGTGACGCCGTAGCGCTTGCGGTAGGCGAAGACCTCCTCGGGGTCGCCCATCATGTAGCGCGCCAGGTCGAACACGTGCGTCGGGCCGCAGGCCTCGGACGAGGGGATGTAGCTGCCTCCCAGGTCCGCCAGGAGGCCGTAGCCCGGGGACCTGCGCTCTGAGGGCGGTCTGGAGCGATGGGGATGATTCCACGTGAACTGGCCGGCGAAGACCTCCTCGATGGCCCCCTCGTCCACCAGCCGCTTGACCTCCACGTTCACGGGATAGTAGCGCAGCGAGTAGGCGACGGCGACCTTCGGCTCGGGGTGCTGCAGCCGATGATAGCGCAGCTCCCGGCACTCCTCCAGCGTGTGGCCGGTGGGCTTCTCGGTCACCATGTGCTTGCCCGCCTGCAGCGCAGCTATGATCTGCTCGGCGTGCAGGTGGCTGGGGGTGCAGATGTCCACGATGTCGATATCGTCGCGCTCCAGGGCGTCCTGGTAGCGGGTGGTGATAGGGATGTCCCCGGACAGCTCCAGCTCGTCTCGCCTCTCGCGGGCCAGCTCCTCCGAGACGTCGCACAGCATCGCCACCTCCGTCTCAGGGTGCCGCTGCCAGGCCCGGATGTGCCCGCGTGAGACGTTGCCGCAGCCGATGATAGCGACCTTCATCCTCGCTCCTCCTCAGCATTAGACGGCCGAGCCGACGATCAGGTCCGCGACGATCCACAGCGCCTGGGCCAGCGCCCCGCCCAGCACCAGCCCCAGGAACAGCGGCCGCAGGCCCAGATAGCTGCGCGGCCCGGCGTACTTGGTGGCCGCTCTCCCGACGGCCCAGCCGATCATCACCGAGAACCACTGCGCCGTTACCTGCCACCCGCACGGGATCAGCATGCCCAGCGGGTGGACAGGCCACCACATCACGTG
>JAYENL010000169.1:0-8434 GCA_034722055.1 Armatimonadota bacterium | reverse complement strand
ACAGCAGCAGGACGCCGAGTTTCAGCTACTGGAGAGTGAGCCGGCGGACCCCTCTGAGACGGCCGGGACAGAAGGGGCCGGCACGGCCGACACTCAGCCGGCTGAGCGGACAAAGGCCACAGAGAGCGCAGAGCCCGGCGAGCAGCCTGAGACGAGCACCGAGCAGTACCCGGAGGCGAGCAGTGAGGGCGCGGAGCCGACCACCGAGGAGACCGAGGGGCAGACTGAGGCCAGCGGTGAGCCCGTGATGGTCACAAGCGCCAGCTTCGAGGAAGAGGTGCTCACGTCCGACGTGCCCGTGCTGGTGGACTTCTATGCGGACTGGTGCATGCCGTGTCAGATGCTGGAACCGGCGCTGGAGACGCTGGCCAGCGACTACGCGGGGAGGGCGAAGATCGCGCGCGTGGATCTGGAGCACGACCCGGATCTGGGCGAGAAGTACTCCATTGGCCCCATCCCGGCACTGCTTCTCTTCAAGGATGGAGAGGTTGTGGATAGGACGGTCGGCGTTCAGCCCCAGGAGCACTTCGAGCGAACGTTGGATGACGCGCTGGAGTAGTCCGCGGCGCCCTGGACGGTGGAGGCGGGTCGGCAGTCAGCCGGCCCGCGGTTCTATGTAGGGGCTGCGCTGCGGCTTCAGGCGCCAAGCGCCGATCTGCCTCGCACTACGCAGGACCGGCGGCCGGGACCGGCGAAGGGCCTCCGAGGCACATGACGCATCATGCACCCGAGGAGCCCTCGACAATGGTGAGGACGTCAACCGCACTCGTGCTCGCTGCCGCGCTGACCGCCGCTCCCACCGCAGCCGGGCAGGGCATATTGACCAGCATCGACCAGTATCTCCCCGAAGGCGCCCCGACCGATGGCTCCATCGACCTGACCGCACACGTCGACAGAGCCCTGAAGGAGCGCTCGGCCCTTTACTTCCCTGGCAGCGACGACCCCGAGAGCCCGCGCGTCTACGCTCTGCGTGCGCCGCTGGAGGTGCGGGACGGGAGCGTGCTGGTCTTCGGACCCAACTCCCTGGTGCGGCGCCTGCCCAGCGAGGGCGCGCTGCTGCGGCTTGGCCACCGCTGCCGCATCACCGGCTGCGTGATCGACGGCAACAAGTACGCGCACTGGCCGCAGTTCCAGGA
Source organism: Armatimonadota bacterium (assembly GCA_034722055.1). Classification (GTDB taxonomy): domain Bacteria; phylum Armatimonadota; class Zipacnadia; order Zipacnadales; family UBA5352; genus JAYENL01. The sequence goes on along the minus strand of JAYENL010000169.1, from coordinate 7,298 downwards.
CCTGGGCAAGAGCGACTACGGGATCCTCTGCCGGAGCCAGTGCGTCATCGAGGACTGCTTCGTCTACAACAATCCCGGGATCGCCTTCGGCACCTGGGCGAACTACTCCAAGTTCATCCGCTGCCGGGCCGAGAACGTGGGCTACATCGACGTGAAGTTCGGCGCCGACTTCTACCAGGGCGCGTGGGACAAGTGGTCGGGCGACGGCTTCTATATCCGCGGCCGGGCCAACACCGTGCGCGACTGCGAGGCGTATGACTGCTTCCGCTGGGACCTGTGCGCCTCGCACTCGGGCGCCCGCGGCAACACCTTCGTGGACTGCCGCTGCGGGGACGTGAACTGGCGCAGCTACGGCTTCGTGGACATCGAGGGCGCCGAGGCCAACAACCGCCTGATCCGCTGCTACTCGCCCAACTCCCGCATGGCCGTCTCGACCCCGCACACCGAGGTCATCGACTGCATCGCCGCCGGATTCTCGTGCCACAACGCTGACTACATCACCATCCGCGGCTGTACCGCCCTCCGCGAGGGCATCACTCTCGGCCGGCCCGCCCAGGAGAACAAGAGCTACGGCGGCAGGTCGCCCACCATCGTGAACAACCGCATCTTCATGCCCCAGGCAGAGGGCAGGCATGCCGCCCAGGCGCTGCACGTGCGCAGCGAGGACGGCCTCGGCGTCATCGAGGGCAACACCATCTACGCCTGGGAGGATGACCAGCAGCGGGGGGAGCCGATCCTGGTGGAGGGCTGCGAGGCCGGCGACAACCAGGTCATCTACGGCCAGTGGGACATCGAGGACCAGTTCGTGCGGCCCAGACTGACGCGCGGCTGGGTGGACTGGGACCACATCGGACAGCATAAGCTGGAGACCTTCGAGCAGGAGCTGGCCAAGGCGCTCCCCGAGCTGGGGATCGAGGGCCAGCCAGCGTGGCAGCACATTATCATCGGCGAGGTGCCCTTCAGCTTCGCCAGCGGCACGAACGGCATCGAGGCCGGCTGGTTCAATCCCGGGCAGCGGCCCGAGGAGACCCGCAATGTGCGCGTCGGCTGGCCGTGGAACAAGCAGGTGGGCGATAGGTACCGGCCGGGGTGGTACTTCATCGACTTCGAGGTCCCCGCCGAGCAGGCCGGCAGGCCCGCGGCCATCTACCTGGGCGGCGTGGACGCGGAGGCCATGGTGTGGCTCAACGGTCAGAAGCTCGGCGAGCATGAGGGCTGGAATGAGCCCTTCAGCTTCCAGCTTCCGGATGGCCTGCAGGGTGGGCGCGAACCACCTGGTCATCCGCTCCTACACGGAGGGTGGCCTGGCCGGGGTGTACAAGCCCATCGCCGTGCTGGTGAGGTGACCGGGGCAACGCGACCCGCGTGGGGAGGCGCTCGATGCCATCCAACATCCTCTTCATCCTCTGCGACCAGATGCGCGCCGATGCGCTGGCGTACGCGCCGAATGTGCGAGGACTGGCCGAGCGTGGCGTGCAGTTCGCGAACTGCTACAGCGCCGCGCCGCTGTGCCAGCCCGCCCGCGCCTGCATCGCCACTGGCCGCTTCCCGACCGAGCACGGGGTCTGCGGCAACATGAACGAGCCGATCTCGCCGGAGATGCGCGCGGATACCTACATGTCGCGCCTGCAGGAGGCCGGCTGGCACACCGCGCTGATCGGCAAGCACCACTTCATCGATCGCTTCAACGTGGGCATGGACGTGACGGAGGATGACGAGGAGATCCGCGGCTTCGGCTTCGACCACGTCTGGCAGGTCGTGGATGTCTATGAGAGCCTGCACAACGATGACCGCTTCACGCAGATGCTGCGCGAGCGCGGTGAGCTCGGGCAGTGGCGCGAGCGCGTCCGGGGCGAGGGCCAGCGCTTCTACCGGGAGCTGGCGCCGGAGGAGACGATTGACGGCTACATCGGCGAGCGCGCGGTGGCTTACATCCGCGACTACGACCCGGTCGCGCCGCTGTATCTGAACGTGGGCTTCGTGGGCCCGCACCCGCCCTATTGGACACCGGCGGAGTACGCGGACCGGCTGGACCCGGACGACCTGCCGCCACCGAAGGGCGTTGAGAATCCGGACGAGATCCAGCGCTGCCGGCAGCGGCGCGCGACCTACTACGGCGCGGTGCAGCTCATCGACGACTACGTAGGGCGACTGGTGGAGGCGCTGGCCGACCGAGGCGTGCTGGAAGAGACGCTGATCGTCTTCGCCGCCGACCACGGGGACATGCTCGGCGACTTCGACATCTGGGACAAGCGGTGGTTCTACGACCAGTCCGCACGTGTGCCCCTCGTGATGGCCGGGCCGGGGATCGAGCCCGATCCGCGGCTGGGCGGAATCACCTGCAAGCGGCTGGTCAGCAGCCTGGACCTTTACCCGACCCTCCTGCAGGCCGCGGGAGTGGAGCGGAGCGACGCCGACGGCCGGGAGGGGATCAGCCTGATCGACGCCGCCGCCGACCGCGGGCCGCGGCGCGAGCGCGTCTTCAGTGAGTTGGGCACCGCCACCATGGTCCGCGACGCTAGCTTCAAGCTGGTCTTCGACCCCGAGCAGGGCGGCGTGCAGCAGCTCTTCGACCTCCGCCGCGACCCCCAGGAGCTGCAGAACCTGGCGGGCGAGCCGGGCTATGAGCCGGTCGAGAAACGCCTGGTGGAGGCCATGCTCTCACACCTCACCCGCCTGACGCGCCGCACGCATGAGAAGGAGCAGAATCGCGTCCAGCGCGTCCGGGTGTGACCGTCGGCGTCTCAATGCTCGATGATGGCGTTACTGAGCGTCACGCGGCTGATGCGGGCGCCGTCCTCGCGAGACAGGAAGGTCACCGTGTGCTGGCCGGCCTCGAGGCGCAGCCGCGGGCCGGTGACCCACTTCCACCGCTCCATCTCCTCGTCATTGCCGAACTCCACCGGCTCGCGGCCGTCGATGCTCACGTAGAACGAGTTGCCCTTGGCATCGAGCCACCAGCAGTGCCCCAGGATCGTGTACTCGCCCGGCTCCGGCACCGAAAGCGTCCAGGTGATGGAGCCGGCGTCATCGTCTGGCGCCCACGGATCGGGGTTGAAGCGCACGTCCCGGGGCACCCCGATCCACGCCTCGTCGCCCTCGCGGCTGATGGTGAAGGGGTCGGTGAGTGTGGCGTCCTCGACGCCCGCCTCGACCTCGACCATCGCGCTCAGCACGTGCATGGTCATCGGCTGGCGCTGCATGCCGGCCTGAGTGCCGATCACGATCCTGGCGTCGTGCGCGGCCGGCTCGGCGCCCTCGGCCGCAGTTACCTGCAGCTTCACCTGAGCCTCAGCGGCCGGCGGCACCGTGATCGTCGAGGGCTGGCAGCGGGCGGTCAGACCCTCAGGCGCCTGCACGCTCAGCCGGGCCTCGACCGCCTCCTCAGTGGTGTTGCGCAGCGAGATCGGGGCCTCGAAGGGATGGCCCGGCGCGACGACGGGCTCGCGACCGCCGAGATTGAGGTCCAGCGGTGTGCGCCGCGGCGCCAGGTGCGCCAGCGTGGAGTACATCCAGGCGCACGAGCGGGAGCTGGGGCCGGTCATCGACCACAGCTCCTCGGAGAGCCAGCCGAACCACTCGTCGCCGGTGTACCGGTAGGGGTAGCTCAGGGCGTTGATGCACTGGCTGGTGGCGCCGTAGCCGCCGCGCTTGCAGCGGGGCGACTGCTTGTACCAGAACTTGGCTGGCGGGCCCATGGGCTCGGTGCTCAGCCACTCGCCGACGCCGAGGCCCATGCGCATGGCCCGCTCCTCGCCGGTGGCCTCGTAGAAGCGGCCCAGCCCCCGACCGAGGATCCCGTGCATGAAGGACGTGCCACCCTCGTAGGAGGGCTGCTCTGAGATGGGGACCGAGACGACCCCGCGGACCGCGTCCTGAGCGCGCTCCATCCAGTCCAGGATCTCGTCGCCGGCGGCCCTGAAGCGCTCGTCGCCAGTCAGGCGGTACAAAGCCGAGAGGGCCACCAGAGTCCAGCCCGGGCCGCGCTCCTGGCCGCCGGCGCCATAGTGGTTGTTCTCGACCGTCCAGATGTACCAGTCGCCCATCTGACGGGCGGTCTCCTCCGCGCGGACGTCGCCGGTCAGCAGCCAGTAGGTGAGCAGCCCCTCCACCCAGGAGTGGCCGTTGGAGGCGCCACGGAGGGCGTGGTCGGGGTACCAGCCCTCCTCGACGATGTGCTTGGTGTTGTGGTGGTGCGGGGCGCCGATGAGGTGCTCGCGGCCGGGCGCCCAGTGGAAGCAGTCCACCGCCTCGTAGTGCCGTGCGGCCTCCTCGCCGATCTCGAAGAACCGCCGGTCGCCTGAGCGGAACCACTCGATCAGGAAGCCGTGGTGGTGATCGTACTCCTGGTTGCTCCAGAAGGTGTAGACCGGCCCGTAGCCCCACTCGAAGGTGTCGTCACCGTAGTTCTCCATCCCGTACTCCGAGCGGGCCTCGCGCTTGTTCATGTAGCCCTCGTACATGCCGTCCAGGTGCTGCTCATAGCGTGGGAAGAGCAGCTCATTCTCGGCTGTCATCTCCCCCAGCGCCAGCGTGGCGACGGCGTACTCCGGGTCGGGCGCAGGCAGCAGCCGCCGGCGGAAGGCACGGAAGATGTCCGTGGACTCCGCGTCAGCGCCCTCCGGCTCGAAGGCGATCATGACCTCGTGGGGGATGGCCTCGCCCTGATGAAGCACGAAGGGGCCGTCGCTGAACTGCACGTGGCTGTCCATCGGGACCAAGTCGAGCATGATGCCGTCAGAGCTGACCTGCACGGCCTTCGGCCACTTCTGCCACCACCAGCGGGTGGTCACCGCGAGGCCGGCGCCGTCATGGAGCCGCGCCCAGCCCTCGGTGCGGCAGGGCTCGCGCTCGATTGGGTCCATGTCGGCCGCGGTGATGGTCGCGGCGTCAAGATCGTGCTGATTGACTGCCGCGCCACCAGCCGCCGGCGCCTCGGCGCGGTAGGGTAGATCGTGCCAGATGCGGGCGACGGCGGCATTCGACCCCGCCCACGGCGTCGGCATGCTCAGCCGCAGGCGGCGGAGCTTCTCCTCACCGGAGTCCTCCTTGTGTGTGAAGACGTAGCTCAGCCGAGTCATCGGCGAGCCGGCGTAGAACTCCTGCACAATGTCGAACTCCAGCAGCGTGGAGCCGTCCACGGCGGTGTGGCGGCCGATGCGGCGGATGACCGCGCGCAGCGGCCCCTCCTCGATCACCTGCACGTCCGTGACCTCGCCTGCTGCCGAGGAGTATTGGGTGCCATCCTCCGTGGTGACCAGCGCCGCCCACGGCTCGTCGCCCGCGACCATCTCCCGGCCCCCAAGCTCCGCGGACTCGAACAGCGTGCCGCGCTCGGTGCTGATCGTGGCATGGAGCGGGCCGGTGTCGATGATGATTTGGCCCTCGTCCTCGCCCAGCGAGACGGCGTGCTCCGGCTGCGCCGATGGTGTGACCTGGGTCCCGTACTCGACTGTGTACGCGGCGGTCGCATCGACCTCCACGGATGCCGGGAAGCTCACCAGTGCGAACATCACCGAGCCGTCCGGCCAGTGGTTCAGCGCGCGAGCCTGCACAGGGACCTCGACGCCGGCGGCATCGAGCACGCGGATGTGCTCGACGGAGCTCAACGCTCCGTAGGCGAAGGGCATCCCGTGAGTCGCCACCTCCCCCTCGCGTGCCACGCCCGCGCGCTCGGTGACACGAACCGTGAAGGAGTCCCGGCGGGCGGGCGAGCCCTGCTGGTAGCAGCGCTCCGCAAGCTGAGCCGGCGGCCGCACGGGCTTACGCTCCACCAGCTCCACCGGAAGGAGCACCAGGGCGCTCAAGGCCACGGACTCCTCGCCGTCGCGAGCCGCCGCAAGGCGGAGCTCGTCGCCCGGCTCGAGGGCCACCGGGCCCTGAATGGCCCAGTACTCGCCGAAGTCATCGGCGCTCATCACCAGCGTCTCGGCCTCCCGACCGCCAATGCTGAGAGTCAGGTGCGACTGCCCCAGGTGCTCGTCCCGCAGGCGCAGTGCCACGTAGTACGCCCCGCCGGGGCCAGTGTGCGTCCGCCTCAGAGAGCCCTCCGCGGCGCCGTCGGCGAGGCGGACCCCCTCCCCATCGGTCTCAAAGCCCTCGCTGCGCATGGTCCGCAGGTTCAGGCGCTGAATACCGCCCAGCAGCTCCACGCCGGCCCAGAAGACGTCGGTGTAGAACGGCGCGTCGCCGGAGCCCGTGCGGTCGCGAACCTGCAGGCTGATGGTGACCTCGTCCTTGCCGCGGACCGCATCGGAGATGTCCACCAGGTGGAAGCGGCGGCTCGCCGGGAGCGGATTCCGCCCCAGCACGTCCATCTCCCACACCGGCTCGCCGTCGATGAGGACCTGGGCGTAGCGCATGTCACGCTTGCGGTTCTCGATGGCCTTGACCCGCCGGTCGCCCTCGTAGATGTGGTCATTGCCGCCGCAGTAGTCGTCCGAGACGTAGAAGCGCAGCCAGCAGTCGCCCTCGGTGTCCACGGGAATGGTGCGGCTGAGGCGGCCGAAGGCGCCGGCCTCGCTGGGAACGTGCGGGTGCGAGATGGTGAACACCGCGCGGCGGTCTGGCTGGCCGCTGAACTGGCCCTCGGACTCGAAGGTCCACCCCTCCTCATCCAGCGGCCAGCTCCCGCCGGCAGTGGGAGGCGGCAGGACCTCTCGAATGTCATCGCGGTACTCCTCAGGCATGAGCCTCCTCCGATCCGTGGGCCAGTCGGGCGCCTGCGAGAGCGCGTAGGTGACGAGGTTCTCGAACATCAGCTTCCCCTCGCAGGATGCATCGCCGCCGCAGTCGTGGAACCAGTGGTACTCGGGGATCATCTGGCAGAGGACGATGAGGCCGTCGCCATACTGCAGCTCCACCAGGCCGTAGTGCGGGCCGTCGCTGGCGGCCGTCCCGTCATCCCACTGCTGCTGCCGGCCGGTGGAGATCAGCGGCACCCATCCCTCGCCAAGCCCCCAGTAGCCGGAGTAGATGCTGCCCATGTGGACCTCCGCCAGCAGCTCGCGCGTAAGCTCGTTGGGCTGGTGGAAGATAGGGTGATCGGGCGCGAGGATCTCGCCCAGATGATACGCGCGGTCGATGCTCAGGCCTGAGGGAAGCCAGGTATCGACGTGGTTGTTGCGCATCCCGAGGAAGACGCCGCCGGACTGGACGAAGGCGCGCATCCTCTCCCGGTTTGCCCACAGCGTGCCGGTGCGGCCGCTGTCCATCGCGGCGATCAGCACGTGGTAGCCGAAGGGGTTGACATCGCCGTGCGACAGCGCGGCCCACGATGCAGCGTCGTGCTCGATTCC
>JAYENL010000168.1:0-8456 GCA_034722055.1 Armatimonadota bacterium | reverse complement strand
CTCAGACGGCCCCTCCGGACGGCAGACAGCGAATCGCCAGTCGCCACGATGTGGGTAAAGGTAAGCCGTACGGCAAAGGCGGCGCGTGCGGGCCTGTCGTGGGGCGCGCACGCCTGCCACGCCGATCATTCTCGTGGCCCGTCGCCGTGATGTCGTACGGAGCGGCGGGCTGCCCAGCCCGCCGGCTGTTGCTGGGGCCCTGCGTCTCAGCGAGGGTTCGAGCCTGGCTGCGTGCCGGAGGGGAACGGCGGGCCGGCGTGGGCACGCCGCCCCTCCGTACGGCACAGGCGCGGCGTGCGGAGCGGTTTGAGGACGCGCACGCCTGCCACGCCGATCGGTTTCCTCGGCCATCGCCGTGATGTCGTACGGAGCGGCGGGCTGCCTAGCCCGCCGGCTGTTGCTGGGGCCCTGCGTCTGAGCGAGGGTTCGAGCCTGGCTGCGTGCCGGAGGGGAACGGCGGGCCGGACGGTGGTCCGGCCCCTCCATACGGCCTGGCCTTTACCCATACGTTGCGCGAGGGTCGTTTCCGATGGAGGGGCCGCCGCGAGCGACGCGAGCGGTGAGAGCTGCACACCGTGCAGCTCTCAGGTTCCACCCCGGCCCAACCCGTTGCCCTCACGCACCCGTCAGCGGGCCGCGGCCACGATGCCGTCCTCGGTGAAGCAGCGATACTCCACGCGCTGGCGGTCCACATCCAACACGCAGTGAATCAGCCCGTCGGGGTCCTGCACCGCGTCGGGGTAGGCGATGACAGCCCCGCGCATCAGCTCCGCCCGGATCGGCCAGCTCTGTCCCTCATCCTCCGAGAGCCACACCTCCATGGGATCGCGGCCCGGCTCCGGGTTGTTGATGAGCATCAGCCGCCCGGAGGCAAGGCGCCCGATGAAGAAGCGCGAGGAGTGATTGGGGATCTCCGACGCCGTCACCTCGCTCCACCTCTCGCCGCCGTCGGCAGAGTAACATTGCCACAGATGTCCCGCCCTCGACCGCGCCAGCATCCACAGCCGACCGTCGCGCAGCTCCACGATCATGTTCTCGTTGCTCCACGAGTCCGGCGCCTCCACGCGGTCCGAGAGCCGCCATGTCTCGCCCTCGTCATCGGAGAGCGCGCAGCCGAGAAGCTGCGGGCGGGCGAAGTAGTGCTGGTGCGGCTCAGTCGGGTCCTGGCAGCAGACCAGGGGGACGAGGATGCGGCCATCGCCGAGAATCGTGGCGCGGTTGAGGGTGAAGATCGTCCCGGCCTCGGGGCAGAAGACGCCCAGGTCCTCAAGCTCCGGCTCTGCGGCATCCGGATCATTGCAGCGCAGGCTGGCGCGCACCGACAGGGGGCGCCTGAGGCCGACGTCGTCCACGGTGTGTTGGAGCCAGAGCCGCCCGCTCCGGTGCATCCACAGGCAGGGGTCCACGCACGAGACAGTGCCGGGACGCTCGGCCACGGTGATGGGCTCGGTCCAGGTCTCGCCCGCGTCGTCCGACCAGCAGAGGATGACGCGGTTGTCCGGATGGGGCTCCTGCGGTCCGCCGGTGTAGGAGACTACGTAGAGGCGGCCGCCGGGCGTGCGCTCGATGCTGGCGATCCCGTTCCACTTCCGGTCATCGGAAAGTCCGACGACCGTCGTCGCGCGCTCGAAGTCCATCTGACCAGTCCTCCCTGCGGCGGGCTTGGTTGTGCACTGATGGTAAACGGAGGGAGCGCGCGAGGCAACCGCCCTGAGGCGGCGGGTGCGAATTCCAAGTGTCGGTGGAACGCGCGGCGACGGCGCCCGCGCCCCAGTAACCACGTGGGTTCCGGGCGCCCCCGTCCACAACCGGCAATCTGAGGCCGCACCCGAGGCGGCCCGCCCAACGCGCGCGGTCCGCCCAGCGCCGCATCGCCCCTGGCAGGGCTCACCGGGAGGCGCGCGGCTTAAACCTTCACTGCAGGGTTGAGGAATCCGTTGACAAGAGGTATGATTATGCTGCGAGAGGCTGGGGACGGCGGTGGCGACGCGGATTGAGCTGCTGCACGTCGCCATGATCACCGGTTGGATGAGGACACCTGCGGAGCGTTCGCGCTCTGCCCTCCCCGGCCTCTCGCTGCACAATATACTGGCCCGCGCGCGCGGCCGGTACGCCGACCTCAGAAGCGTCCGGGCCCCCGCATCGGCGACCGCGGGCTCGCCCTCTTCTCCCTGCATTCACTCACTGTCGGGCACACGGGCCTCCCTGGCGGCCTCACGGGCCTTCTTGGCATGCGGGGACTCTGACGTAACCGTGACCTTCGTGATCTGATCCCCGACCTGGATCTGATCCACCACGTCCATCCCCTCGGTGACCTTCCCGAAGGCAGCATACTCGTCGTCGAGGTGCTTGGCCGCCTCCCGGGCGAGGCACACGAAGAACTGGCTCCCCGCGCTGTCGGGGTCCATCGACCGGGCCATCGACAGCGTCCCGCGATGATGGCGGAGCTCAGGTGAGGTCTCCAGCGGGATGCTGAAACCGGGGCCGCCGGTACCGTCTCCGTTGGGATCTCCGCCCTGAATGACGAAGCCGGGCTCCACGCGGTGGAAGGTCAGGCCGTCGTAGAAGCCCTTCTCCGCCAGCAGGATGAAGTTCCCGGCGGTTATCGGAGCCTTCTCGTCATACAGCTTGGCCTTAATGGTCCCCTTTTCGGTCTCTATCGTGACCATGGTGGCCTCCTCGGCCTCGCTCTCCACCTGCGGTGTCTCCTCCTCGGCCGCTGGCTCATGCGGGGGCTCCTCCCCGCTCTCTGGCTGCGCGGCCGCGGTGGCCTCGCGCGGCGCCGGCTCCTCACCGAGGATCTCCAGTTCACCGCCGCCCGCCTGCTGCTGGCGCTGCCCGCAGCCGCTCAGAATCAGCCCGCCGGCGGCCACAGCGGCCAGGATCATTCCCAGTACCACACGTCGCTGTGAGCGTCGCCTGTCGCCTCTCATCGCAACCTCCGCCGATGATGCTGGACCCGTCGGACAGTGCAGCGCCCCCGGCGCAGGAAAAGTTCCGGGCGCTCATCGCTGCACCAAACCCGGACTGGCGAAGATGGCGCGGAGAGGGGGGACGGTCGAGTTGATGAAGCGCTGATGGACTGCCCATGCTGAGGCAGGAATCGCATCGCACGCGGGAAAGGGTACACACAGCTCGCGACAACCGCCAGGCGGCTGACGGCGCCGCAGGGAGATGATCTGGCATGCACGAGGTTCTCTTCGCGTCCGCGCACGTTCCCCGGCTTGAGCGGGAGGTGTCGCTTCCGGCCAGGTTCGAGCGGCTGCTGCAGCGGTGCGACTACGGGCGGCGCTTCGAGGACAAGCGCGTCGCCATCAAGATGCACGTGGGCAGCGGCCTGGGCTTCTACACCATCCACCCCATCTTCGTGAAGATGGTGGTGGATGCGGTGCGGGAGGCGGGCGGGAGCCCGTTCCTCACCGATGGCAGCTTCTCGACGCCTGCGGCCGTCGCCCGCGGCTACGTGCCGGAGGTGGTGGGCGCCCGCGTCGTCGGGGCCAGCGGCGAGCATGACGACTACCTCGTCACCGCCACGACCGACGTCCCGGGCCTCCCGGAGGTCGAGCTGTGCGGCAACGTCCTGGCCGCCGACGGGCTGATCGTGCTCTCCCACGGCAAGGGCCACGGCAACTCCGGCTACGGCGGCGCCATCAAGAACATCGCCATGGGCTGCGTGAGCTACCCCACGCGCGGGAGGATCCACACTCTCATGCGGGGGCACTTCGACTGGGACGGTGAGCTGTGCACCCACTGCGAGCAGTGCATCGGCGAATGCCCCACCGGCGCCATCTCGTTCAGCGACGAGGGCGAGTTGCGCATCTCCGATCACCACTGCCGCTACTGCATGCACTGCACGCTGGCGTGCCCCACCGGCGCCGTCACCATGGAGGAGCCGGAGGGCAAGTTCGAGCTCTTTCAGGCCGGAATGGCCGCCACGTGCAGGGAGATGCTGAAGCACTTCGACGACGGCTGCGTGCATTACATCACGGTGCTGACCAACATCACGCCGCTGTGCGACTGCTGGGGCTTCTCCACCCGGCCGCTGGTCCCTGATGTAGGCATCATCGCCAGCGACAACATCGTGGCCATCGAGCAGGCCGGCCTCGACATGATCCGCCACCAGGACTACATCGATGGCACGCTGCCCGATCAGTACACCACGATGAAGGACGAAGGGCACCTGTTTGAGCGCATCCACGGCAAGGACCCCTACGAGCAGGTCCGGCAGGCCCAGCAGATGGGCCTGGGCAGCACCGACTATGAGGTCGTCACCATCGAGTAGGAACCAACGCTCACCACGACACTTCGCAACGAGCGTGGTGCGGCGCCCGTCCCCGTAAGACAGGCGCCCTCCCCTGTTTGCGCCGCGCCAGCGGCGCGTCGGTCCGCCGGGTCCCGGCCACGGAACGGCGTGCAGGCGAGGGCGCCTGCACTACTGGTTCGTGGTACGCGCCTCAGTCCGCCAGCTCCTCGCCGATCACCTGGCGCAGCTCCGGGGCGTGGCGCAGCGTCGAGTAGAGGTAGATCATCACCGCCGGCGCCCCGGCATGGCCGATCAGCCGCAGCTCGCGGCGGAAGCGCTCCGGCGGCTTCTCATGCGGCAGGTAGCCGGTATCGGCCATCGGCGCGGCCTGCATGAAGTCCACGTGATCGTCCGCCAGCTCCACGTTGCGCTCCGACGCCTCCAGCACGCGATGGAGCGACCACGGACCGCCCCGGCCCGGCTGGGTCCAGTGCGCGGAGGCCCGGAAGGACAGATACTGCAGCGGGAACCTGTTGGCCCAGGTGGGGTGGCAGTAGCCGTGCAGGATGGCCTCGGGCTTCACCTCATCCAGCATCTCGCGCACCTCCCAGGTGAAGCTCACGATCTGCTCCTCGGCGTGCTTCGCGCGGGCCTCGGCCTCGCCCAGATCCGGGTGCTGCTCCCACCACTGCTGGAAGTGCTGCTGCGAGAAGGGGCAGACGCACCAGCGGTCGTTCTTGTAGCGAATGTAGTCGAAGCTGAAGCCGTCGATGTCGTAGTTCTCGGCCATCTCGCGCATCAGCGACAGCTCGTACTGGCGCACCTCCGGGCGGTCCGGGCAGCCGAAGACGCCGTGCTGGTGCTGGGACAGGTCGGGGCCGTCGCCGGGGTTCCAGTCCGCCCACTCGGGGTGCTCGCGCATGAACCTGCTGGGGTTCTCGGCGCTGCCCTCGCGGAAGGTGCAGAACTGCACCAGGAGCTGCAGGTCCTGCGCGTGGCAGTGCTTGACCGCCAGGCCCAGCGGGTCGATGTCCTCGAAGCCGGGCGCCTTCTCGCCGATCTGCGTGTTGTAGTAGAGATATGCGTTGGGTGGCTTGGCGGCGAAGAGCACGGCGTCGAAGTTCATCTCCCTTGCGCGCCGCGCCATCTCCGCGATCTCCTCCTCGGTCTTCAGGCCTCCCGGTCCGTGCACGTTCATGCACGTCCATTCGAAGTCCGGCTTCGGCAGGGAGTCCGCAAAGCGCGCCAGGCCGGCGTGATTCTGCACGGTGGCCACCACCTCCGGTCGGTCGGAATCCGGCGGCCGCACCGCCGGGTAGTAGGTCCCGTCCGCGAGCTGATCCGCCTCCAGCACAACCGACACGGACTCGCCCATGGCGGCCGCAACCCGCACCGGATCGACCTCGCCCACCGCCTGGAGCTGCTCGTCGAGCAGCCCCACGCTCAGCGCGACCCGCTCGGGCGCCTCGTCGGATGTCGGGAGCACGGTCAGCGTCAGCTCCATATCGTCCTCCGGCACGCGAAGATCGATGATGTCGGGCGCGACCACCAGCGCGTAGGGCCTCACGCCCTGGGCCGCCGCCCAGCGCACCGCGTTCTCCAGCAGCCAGGCCTCGCCGGCGGAGACCGCCACCGCCTGCTCTTCGGGGTCGATGCCCGGGCAAAGGCCGACGCCCACGACGCGTCCGGCGCCCACCTGACCCGCCACGACCAGCGCCTCGCCGGAGGCATTGCGCATGAGCACCTCGGCGGCCGGGCCGGGCTGGAGGATGCGTGCGTCGGAGAAGGTGGGCGTGAGGGCCTCGATCCCCTCAGTGACGGGATGCTGCATGGTCTCGGCGGGCGTCACCTCGAAGGTCTTGTCAGGGACGGTGACCACCTGCGGCACGATCGACGGGCTCAGGGCCGGTGAGGTGCCGTTGGACTGGTGGGTGAGCACCAGCCCGCCGCCCATGCGCAGATAGGCCCGCAGGCAGGCTCGCGGATCGCCGGCCCAGGCCAGGTCCGGGAGCCGGCGCAGCGCTCCCGGCGCGGCCGCCCCGCCCCAGTGATGCACGTTGGGCAGCACCACGCAATCGAAGCGCCCCAGAGCGGCCAGTGAGAGATCCGTGATCAGCTCGCTGCGCACGCCGTCGGCGGCCGAGAGCACATCGTGGATGCCCTGCGCGCCGAAGCCGCGCCCACCGGCGGCGTTGGCGTCGAAGACGCCCACGGTGACCAGCTCCGGCGAGCGCCCGATCTTGAAGGCCGCCGGCTCCAGCGTCTCGATGGACTGCGTGGCCGAGAGGTCGTCGAAACACACGCTGCCGGCGCTCTCCCAGATCTCGAGGAAGACGATGGCGCCGGCCGCCGCGTCGGGCGGCGTGGCGGTCAGCTCGAATGCCTGCCAGTCGAAGGGGTCATCTCCCGTCAGCGCGTCCTCGTCATGCAGCTTCCCGCCGGAGTCATCGGTCCATCGCAGGATGACCCGCGCGCCAGTCCCCTCCGTCACATCGCTGCGCCAGAAGCCGGTGAGCCGCAGCGGCCCGCGGGTCAGCAGGCCGATGCTCTGCTGGGCGACCACGGTGCCGTCCTCCGTCTCTCCCGTCAGGCGCAGGGAGCGCTCGCCGGAGTGAGCCACGTCGGCGTCGATGGCCGCCTGCCCGGCGCCGCGCCAGGTGGTGACGCCCCAGCCGGTGGGCCGCTCGGCGGCCTCGAAGCCCCCGTTGCTGACGAGCTGCACCTCAACGGCTGCGGCGGTGAGCGCGGACGCGGCTGTGAGCGCGACGCTGGTGATGAGCGCGAGCATGCGCATGGGTCGTTCCTCCCCTGCTGATGTCAGTCGGTCAGGTCGAAGCAGATCAGAGCGCCCTCGCGGTCGCGGCAGTAGATGCGGCCGTCGGCCAGCGCAACGTGCGGCCAGCACTCCGCCGCGCCCACGCCGGTGCGCGCGGCCAGCTCCGTGTACGCGTCCGGCGACCGTCCAGCCGCCTCGCACAGCGCGAGCCTGCGGTTGCCGAAGACCACCAGCCGCCCGTCGCCGGTGAACACCAGGGACGCATCATTGCCGAAGGAGCCGCCCTCCCACCGCTGCTCGCCGGTCTCCCAGTCCAGGCAGCGCAGCCGCTGCCAGGCGAAGTACACGTGTTCTTTGTGGACCACCGGGCTGCAGACCTTCGAGAAGCGCGAGGACTCCCACACCACCTCCGCGCCGCCGAGCTCAACTCGCACGCGCGCGGTTCGGCTCTGGCTGTAGCCACTGGTAAGCACCATACTGTCGCCCTGAGCCGCCGGGGTGGCGATGGAGTTGCCGTAGCTCGTCTGCCAGTCGAGGCTGGCCGCCGTCTCACCCTCGTGGCCGGCGTCGAGCCTCACCACCAGGAGCCGGTGCAGCGTCACGACCGCCACGCATGGCACGCCCTCGACCTCCAGCGGCACGAGGCCGCCCGAGTGGCCCGCCGGGTCTGCAGCCTCGGAGGCCCAGCGGACCTCGCCGGTGCGCGTATCGAAGGCGATCAGACTGCCGACGTCCGCGCCGACCTCCACGATCAGCCACTCGCCATACACCAGCGGAGCGGTGGTGTAACCGTAGTCGCGGACCCCGCCGCCGACGTCGGGGCGCTGACCGACTCCGAACTCTTCGTAGAGGTTCGTCCCCCACACCGGCTGCCCGTCGCGGCGCGTGTCCCAGCAGCCCAGGTGACCGTCGATGCCCAATGTGTAGAGCAGGCCCGTCTCGGTGTCGAGCTCGGGCGTGGAGGACGGGCCACGGTACTGGCCCTCGTCGCCGCGATGATGGCGGCCGTACTCCGGCGCCTCATAGCTGCGCCGCCACCGGACCTGACCGGTGGCCGCGTCGAGGCAGGAGACCACCTCCACGCCGTCCATCCAGCCGAGTGTGTAGACGCGGCCGCCGGCGATGATGGGGGAGCTGCCGCCCGCGCCCACCTGCGCCGTCCACGCCGGCTCCCCGGGCGGCCACGCGCCGTCGTCCCACCGCGAGGACTCGGCGGTGGTGTCATCCCGATTCGGCCCGCGCCAGTGCGGCCAGTCATCGGCCGCGCAGACCGGCACGAGCGCCAGCATTCCCGCTACAAGCAACGCTCGCGTCCACGCCATTCGCCTCCGGACCTGGTTGCCGTGAGGATGAGGATGGCCAGCACGTCTGTGGAGGGGCCGCCGGGCGCGCAGCGCCCGGTGAGGCCTGTGAGCGGAGCGAACAGGCCGAGGGTTC
>JAYENL010000167.1:0-1557 GCA_034722055.1 Armatimonadota bacterium | reverse complement strand
GCCACAGGTCGTCATTCTTCATGTAGGGCAGCAGCAGCTCGTGGACGTAGCGGCGGTCCCCATAGATACGGCCCGGTGTCCCGGCGTGGGGCATGCAGGTCAGGGGCATGGTGTCGTCGTAGTCAGTGGCGTACATAATCGTCGCCAGACCGATCTGCTTGAGATTCGACAGGCACGAGGCCTGTCTGGCTTTCTCACGGGCCCTGGAGAAGACAGGAAACAGGATGGCCGCCAGGATGGCGATAATCGCGATCACCACCAGCAGCTCGATGAGGGTGAAACCTCTTCGCATCGCACTCCCTCCTTGAGCGGAAGTTGACCGGCTGAGACCCGGGAAGGGCATCCCCCCACCGCCATGCCCCACCCATGAGGCGTTGGCACGTCGCGCCACGGCCCCACCCGGAGGCCCCCTTCACGCTGCGTCCTATCCGCCCGGTCGGGCCGTTACTCATATGGTATTTCCACCTGCCACTCGACTTCTCCTCCCATGACGACCGGAAAAGGCATGTCCTATCTTCACAGTATCATCTCACCCCGCCACACCGATGGACACTTCGTCGAAGGGATTCCTGAGCCAGCGTCGCATAGGAGACCAGCAAAGGAGGACGGCATGCGCTCCGATGCGGTCAGGCCGCTCGGGGCCGTCACGCCGCGCAGGAGGAGGCGGGCGTATGGACTGGCCGTGCACGCGAGCTACGGGACGCGCCATCACTGTGGCGGTCGCCGCGCTGGCGGCGATGACGACGTTCGTATCATTGGCGGCGGAGGATACACAAGTGAGCACGCTGAGCCTGAAGAGCAAGACGCTCCTGGAGGCCATGTCGCCGCTGGCCGGCGCCATCTACCAGCACCCCACGGGTCTGGAGATGATGAAGCTCGGAGGCTACTCGCCGGACAACGGACAGACATGGGAACCGATGGAGATGGGGCCGGACTTCGACAGCGACCTGCCCTACGGCTACCGGCGCTCGCCGCACACGCCCTGGCTGGACCCGGTCAACGGGAACATCATGCTGCTGCTCAACTGCATGGACACGCCCGGCAAGGACCCCAAGGCCCACGAGCCGCAGTGGCAATGGCAGTGGTACTACCTGCGCTATCGCGTTTCGGCCGACGGCGGGCGCACCTATCTCTTCGACGAGCCCATCGTGCAGGAGGGCGAGGAGTACTCCCCCAAGCACCCCATCGACGGGGTCCACATCGGAGAGAACTGCTTCTTCCTGGGGGACTCGGGCTCCCGGCCGATTCGCACCCGGGAGGGGACCGTCCTCGTGCCCATGCAGACGCCGCCGCTGAACCCGGACGGCGAGGGTCTCTACAATCCCGGCGGTGGATGGTACTGGCTGGACTCGATGATCCTCATCGGCCGGTGGACCGAGGACAATCACATCATCTGGGACGCCTCCGAGCGCATTACCGGCGACGGGGATCGGACCGCCCGGGGCCTCTACGAGCCGACGCTGGCGCAGATGCCCGACGACCGCATCCTGTGCGTGATGCGCGGCAGCAACGGCGGCAGCAAGGACCCCGACTTCCAGTGGCCCAGCTACAAGTGGT
>JAYENL010000166.1:3189-8503 GCA_034722055.1 Armatimonadota bacterium | reverse complement strand
TCCAAACGGAACGACGAACGACCGGGCCGGGACGGAGACCGGCCCCTCCAAACGGAACGGCAAAGGCCCGGTCCGCGTCGCTTCTCCACCGCGTAGGTCGGGCTTCCAGCGCGACACACGGCTCCAAACGGAACGACGAACGACCGGGCCGGGACGGAGACCGGCCCCTCCAAACGGAACGGCAAAGGCCCCGTCCGCGTCGCTTCTCCACCGCGTAGGTCGGGCTTCCAGCGCGACACACGGCCGGCGGGTCCGAAGACGCCGCCGCTCCGGACGACGACGGCTCACAACACACGGCTGGCCTCTTCCTCGCTGCACAGGAGGGCCGGCTTTCCCAAGCCGGCCATCGCCCGGAGACGCTGACGCGTCTCTCCCCGCGTCCACAGCCCCGCCCGTGAGGGCGATTCTCGTTGCTGTCCGGCCTTCCGTTGGGTTGGAGCGCCTACTCGTCAGCCTTCTCGCGCACGACGAGGCGGCAGCGGGCCTCCTCGCAGCCAGTGTCATCGAAGACGTACTCAAAGCCCAGGGGCTCCAGCACCCGGCGATAGAGGACGTCGCAGTGCCGGCAGTAGTCGTGGTAGGGCTCCATGTGCTCCAGCTCCAGGAGCATCGCCTTGGAGGGGCACTTGTGCATGGTGATGGAGAACTCGCCGGCCTCCTCGTCCAGCTCCATCGTGAAGTCGGCGGCCTCCTCGTTGAGCGTGTGCGACCAGTACATCCAGCAGCCGCGCAGCCCATGCTCCTCGACCAGCTCGCGCAGATTCCCCAGGAAGTTGTCGGCGAGGTACTCCCAGAAGTCCTGGACCGCCTCCGGGCCTCCCTGGTCCTCCAGGTAGCGGAACAGCTCGCTGTAGGCGGGGATGAACTCGGTGCAGGAGATCATGCAGAGCCCTCCTCGGGCGAGGCGGCCCCCTCGCGGCGGTAGAAGCGCTGCGTGCTGGCGCCGGTACGCTTATCGAAGTCCATCAGGTCGAAGTCGAAGGCGGTGCCCTCGCAGATGGCCTCGTGGACGCAGCGGATGGTCTCCCGCCACATGGGCGAGACCGGGTAGTCGTTTTCGCGCATGTGCGTGACGGCCGGACAGGCCTCCACGCGGACCATCATCTCGTCGTCGCTGAGCGTGATCTCCACCTCGCCGCCCTCGATGTCGTAGATTCGCCGCAGCCGGTCGGCCATGGCCTGGAGCCCCCGCTCCTGGAGGTCCTCGCTCACGGGAGCGTAGTAGCGGCGCGCGAAGGTCCGCAGATAGTCGCGCACGGCGTCGGGCCCGAAGTTCTCCTCCAGGTAGATGAGGGCGCAGCTCAGCGCGCCATGGAAGTCCTTGTGCAGATACTCATTGTCAGATGCCTGTCGGCGCATGACTTCCTTGGGCATCCGATCGCCTCCCTCGTCAGGGATAGGGAATCTCGTTTACGTCCGCCAGATCATAGACGTCCAGGCTGTCGTTCCACGTCAGCCTGAGCTCGTAGACCCACTCGGAGGCCGGCGGGCCGACCCACACGGTCACGGTCCGCCAGTCGGCCGAATGCTCCACGATCTTCGTGACCCAGTCCGGCTCCTCCACATAGCCGAGCGCGGCCTCCTTCGCGACCTCCTCGCCGGGCTGATAGATCTCAGGGATCGCTTCCTCCTCGCCCTCGTAGGCCAGCGGGCCCTCGTCGATCAGCACGTAGCGACCGGCGGCGGAGTCCCACTCCAGGTGAAGCCAGGTGGTCCAGTTGGAGTTGGGGGGCGCCATGTGGAGGGTGAGGGTGGTCCAGTCGCCGGAGTGCTCGGCGACGGTGGCCCGCCAGTCAGACCGGCGACTGCGCGCGAAGTCCATGGCCGCCGCGTGGCCGGGAGAGGCAGTCTTCTGCGCGGGCGGCGCGTCCCCTTCGCCGGTCGGCTTCTGCGTGGGGCCTGCTTCGGGCTGCTCGATCTCCAGAGATGGCTCCACCGTCTCGATCTGCTCCCTGGGGGCCTCTTCCCCCTCCTCCGTGATCCCCAGATAGGCGAGGCCGCCAAACACGGTCAGGACGAGCACCACCAGCGCCAGGCAGCCGCAGCCGGCCAGCAGGCCGATGATGATGCAGCTATGTCCGCCCAAGCCGCCGGGGGTCTGCGACTCGGGCACCTCAGGGCGCTGAGCGGGCTGGACATCCGGCGGCGGGGAGGTGGCGTCCCTGCTATCTCGCTGGGCCTGTTCTGGTCCGGAGGGTCCGGAGCGCTCATCGGCCATAGCGTCCTCCTGCACGAATCGTTCGCCAGTCGGATGAGCATCCTCCGCCCCAGCCGCGTTGTCCTGTCAGATCGCCACTCGCAGCATGGACACCCTCAGGGCCGGCGGAGCGTGCTGTCATCAGTTGACCTGCTCCCCCGCCACGGTTACGGCGCCGCCCCCGTAGCTGTAGACCGAGGCCAGCTTCCCGTCGGCGTCGCGCCGAAGCACCGCCACGTCGGCCTCGCTGACGACGTCCGCCACGCTGACCTCATCCGCGGTGCTGAGCCTCCAGACGACGAGGGCGCTCTCGGCAGGCCACCGCAGCCTCACCGCCGCGCCGCCCTCGCCCTCGATGGCCTCCGCCTCGGGGACGCGGTCCTCGCCGCCCTCCTGATACGCGGTGAGCACTGAGTGAAACACGACCGCCTCGGCCGGATCACCGGTGTCAGCGGTGAAATGATACTGGTCGGGCGCCTCCCGCTCCGGCTCCACCGGGAAGCCCTCCATCTGCGAGAAGCTCAGGCCCTCGGGTCGGAGCAGCCGGGCCAGCAGTCGGGCCTCGCCGGCGGAAATGACCACCGTCCCGGCGTCCTCGTCCAGCGCCATCTCGTTGCGGGCGTGCAGCAGCCACTGGTAGGTGGACTGGCCGGCGCTGTCGAGCTCGTCGCAGATAACAAAGGTGTCGGGCCGGAGGAAGAGCACCCGGCGCAGGAAGCGGTCCAGCCGGCCCCCGTAGGCCTCGGTGGCGTCGCCAACCGTGTAAGCGTACTCATCCTGGGTGTCGAAGGCCGCGATGCGCCCGCGGGAGCGGGGGCTGCGCTTGATCTGCCCCTCGCCATCCACGAGGATGGAGTTGTGCGCCTGCGTCTCCCACGTCCACTCCGCGTGGTGGGGGCAACCGTAAAGCTGGTAGTAGCCGGAGCTGATGGCCAGGGCCTCGCCGTAGGCGCCGATGGCGAAGGCGTTCTGGGAGGCGTGGGAGTGGCTGACCGAGCCGTAGGGGCTGGAGCGCATCAGCAGGTAGACGTTGCCCGCGGGATCGGCGAGATTCGAGTGCAGCGCGGCCAGACCGATGTCGGGAAAGACGCGGGCCCGCGGGATGTCGCTGGGCGGCTTCGCCTCCACGGTGGGGTCGTAGAAGCCGAACTGTCCCGCGCGCGTGCCCGGGCCGGCGCCCAGTTGCTCGGCGTACCATCGCCAGTACGGATTGCGGTAGAGCGTGGACCAGCGGTAGAGGGTGTGGCCGAAGCCGCGGCCGACTGAGCCGCCGTGGCCGTCGCCGAAGGGCGTCATCTTTCCGCCCACCGGCACGCCGTAGAGCCCGAACCAGCCGTTGCTCCGGCAGAAGGGCTTGTCCTTGAACGGCACTCCGATCTCGTCGAGCAGCAGCACCACCGGCTGGAGCATGCCGATGTAGGCGTTCCAGTAGCCGGGCCCCTCAGCCCACCCGCCGTCGGGGTTGCCCCAGGCGGGGTAGACGGACCACAGCAGCCGGAGGGTGTAGTCCAGCCACTCGCGGGCCTCAGGGACCTCGTGCGCCAGGATGATGCAGTCCTCCACCACGAAGCCGATCATGCGGCCGGGGTGCGAGGAGTAGGGTCTGCTGGTGAATGGCATGCGCCGGTGCAGCTCGTTCATCTGCTGGACGCGGCGACCGAGGACCTGGCGGCAGGTCTCGCGCTCCTGTTCGGTGAGCAGGTCGTAGATCCAGTCGTAGGTGCGCGGCGCGCGCTTGCCCAGGTCCATGGCGGCCTCGTCGTTGGCGCTGACGCTGGTGGGCCCGTCGGGGTCCCAGGTCATGAAGTGCATCAGCCGGCGCTTGGCCTCGTTCCCGAAGCGCTCGTCGCCGGTAAGGACGTAGGCCTTGGCGCAGGTCTCCATCCCGGCAGTGAAGGGTCGCATGGTGCGGAAGCACTCCTGGTAGGCGCGACTGCGCTCGATGCCCCTCTCGGGCAGATAGTCCGGCTCGGGGTACAGCTCCTCGCCCAGCTTCCCCTCGGCGGAGCGGATGACGGGCTCGGCCATGGCTGCGTAGTCGGGATCGTTCGCGACCCTCTCCCGCAGCGCGTCGATCTCACCATGGTGGAAGTAGGCGCGCGGATGGACGTCCGGGATCTGAGCCATGACCTGCTCGATCCGCGGCAGGGGGAAGGGCTGGGCGTCAGCCGGGATGGTGAAGCGGCGCACGCGGCTGAAGACGGGTCCCTCGTCGGTCTGCAGGCCGTAGCGCCACGCCCACTGTCCGGCAGTGAGGGTCTCGTGCGGAGTATAGACCGTCATCTCCCATCCCTCGATCGTAACGGCCTCCGGGCCGTCGAAGTCGCCCTCCGGCGCGTACTGCAGCACGTATCCGTCCGCGCCCTCGGCCGGCAGCCACACGAACGCGGGCGGATTCGTGGCGGCGGTCTCGCCATCGGCGGGGGAGTACCGCACCTCGCCGTTCCGAGGATCTCGGTCAAGCTGGGCTTCCACCATCTGTCGGATCTCCTCTCCAGTGGCCTCGCGGAGGTGAAGCTCATCCCACCAGACCGTCCCGGTATCGAAGAAGTTGAACAGCTCCGGGGCGACGGCAACGGCCTCCTTCGGTGCCGTGAAGACGCCCTCGAACGGGGTCCACTGCTCGGCGGGCGGAAGCTGCAGTCGCGAATCGCTGATGAACTCCCAGCCCTCCAGCGCCCGCAGCCAGGTGAGCCTGAGCATGGCCGCGCCGGGCTTGGTTACCCCCTCAGTGCGATACCAGCCGCTGGCGTGGATGCGCCTCCGCCCCTCCAGCGCCGCGTGCTGCTGCCAGGCGCCGCGCTGCTCGTCGGTCTCACAGCGCACGCCGGCAGCCCCGGAGCCGTCGCGTCCGCCGTCGGTGGCGTAGACCGCTGCGCCCCCGGTGCCGAAGTCCGTGAAGCGCCAGTTCGCCGGCGTGTCGCCGGCCTCGCCGGGAGCCAGCGTGGGGTTGGTGACCATGTCCTGCGCGCCGGCAGAGGCGCAGACGACCACGAAGAGCAAGACCAGGAGGCAGCGGATCAGGCGCACTGCAAGCACCTCCGCGTCGGATGGGAATGCTGTCGCGTGGGTCGGTCACGGCGGGGAGTTGTTCACCGCGTGGCGAGGGATTCCCTT
>JAYENL010000166.1:0-3089 GCA_034722055.1 Armatimonadota bacterium | reverse complement strand
GTGACCGACCTACTGCGTGATGCGCAGCACGCGCCAGCCCGCGGGCTGGATGGTGAGGCGCCCCAGCTCCGCGATGGGCCCCAGGTCGCGGCCGCTGACAATGTCCATCATGCGGCCCTCGCCCTCCACGGCCACCTCCGTGATCTCCTCCAGGTCCCAGCTCGCGATCATCAGCATCATGTCGCCGTCGGGGAGGTCGTAGAGCCTTCCCACGGCCCGCTCGGAGTAGACCTGCACCGGCGCCTCGATCAGCGGCCGGAGGTGCTTGGCGAGCGTGATGCGGACCTCCTGCCACTGCTGGTTGGCGTAGCGCTCCTGGCGGTAGCCGCGGGCGGCCCGCCTGTGCCAGATGAGAGGGTCGCAGCGGGCGTTGGTCATGCCCCGCAGAGGCACGCACTCGCCGGCGCTGAAGACCTGGAGAGCATCCGCGGCGACGGCCTGCTCAATGGCGGAGGCGGCGGACTCGGTGAGGAAGCGCACCGCCGGCAGCACCAGCGCCCGCAGGCCATCGAGTCCCCCCTCGGTCAGCTCGTCTTCCATGACTGTCTCGAAGGGCAGGTTGCAGCGCCGCATGGAGTAGGCCAGGGCCTCGAAGGCGTGCAGGTGCTGCCAGCGCTCGGAGGTGTTGGTGCGCCAGGGCTGCTCCAGCACCTCCGTGGTGGTGGAGTAGAGCAGCCCGATGGAGGCGGGACGTGGGCGCCTGCCGGCCAGCTCCTCCTGGACCTCGGCAACGTCACGGTAGACCTCGGCCATGGCGTCAAAGGCCGGCGGGTAGCTGGGCAGCGGACCGGCGGGCGTCCAGTAGCAGATCCCGGAGCCGCCCCCGGTGAGGGTGACGCGGGCCATGCGCTCGATCTCCGCGGGGCTCATGTACTGCACCCGGCCGTAGACGGGAGCGTATGGCCCCTCGGTCTGCATGAGCATCTTCGGGGAGTCGGCGGTGATGTGGCAGCCCGTAGCCCAGCTCTGCAGGCCGGTCTCGTCGGCCTCCGGCAGCCGGGCCAGCGGGAAGCTCTGGAAGATCGCCCAGTCCCTCACCTGGATGCGCTCGATGCGCTGCAGGCGCGCCCCGTGGCCCAGTCGCGTCTCCTCCGGCTCCACGTCCACGTTCAAAAAGCGGCCGTAGAAGTAGGAGTCCGAGGGGATGGTGAGCATCACCAGGTCGTCGGAGACCGAGCGCGCGGCGTCGCTTTGGGTGCGCAGGTAGATGTGCCAGCTCTCCTGCTGGAAGCGGTCCCACAGCAGCCGGGGATCGTGGTCGGCGATGCGGTCGGTACCCTCCACGGGCTCGAAGCCCGGCGGCTCCACGCCGTAACGCTCGGCGAACTGCTGCCGGCAGCGGTCGCAATAGCAGCAGTCCACTCGCACGTGCGGGCCGTCGTCGAAGACGAAGCCGCCGAAGGCCTCGTAGCGGCCGAAGGCCCGCGCCAGGTCCGCGATACGCTCGGCCATGGCCTCCTGGAAGCCCCGGTGGCGGAAGCAGGCCACGGGATGCCGGCGGCCGAAGACGTCCACCGCCCGGTGCTCCTCGGCGGGGTCGATGTAGAAGTTGTCCATCAGCAGCACGCGGACATCGGTGGCCTCGTAGCGGCGCAGCACCTCCTCCCACTGCTCCCGGCGGCTCTCGGCGATGACCGGTGCGCCGTCGGGGCCCTCCTCGACGGCCGGGGCGGAGGCGTACACGTAATCGACGTGGGCCCGCTCCAGCCACGTATGTGGCAGAGGGTTGCTAAGATCCAGAAGCGTCACGGCATGATACGGCTCGCTGCCCATTGTGTGTTCCCCCTCGGCCTGAGCTACCCCGAAGGTGAGAAGCGTCGCCGCCGCCACCAGTATCACAAACCGCACCGGGACACCTCCAAACGATTCACGAGATGTACCAGCGTTCCCCACACGCGCCGGCAGAGGCAGTTTCCCCGCCACCGGCCCCGGTTCCTCCCATCAATCAGACAGGTACTAGGGATTCGGGGCAAGTGTGAACGAAGCAGACGGTCGCGGGGTGAGGTAACACGCCGGTGCGGACTGCGGCAATGCGCTCAGCGGGCGGGGCTGCCGTAGATGGTGACGCGGGGGATGATGATGCCGTTGTTGGCGGTGCCCACCGAGACCACGCCGCCCTCCAGCGGCTGGGTGTCGGTGAAGCTGAGCACCTCACGGTCCCAGATTCTGGCGGAGATGGTGGGACCGTCGCGGAGGATGGTCACCAGCAGCCAGTTGTTGTGCCGCTCCGACTGGGGGATGGAACGGGCGGTGCTCTGAGCCACCAGTGTGCCGTTGCGGCGCATGGAGGAGACGGTGTTGTTGTGGGCGCCGAGGACGATGTGATAGCCCCCGCCCTTCCCATCGCCGCAGAGGCCGAAGTGCAGGTCACGCAGCTCCTCGTAGTGGCCCTTTCCGCCGGGCTTGGGCATCATCTTCGCGCCCACGTAGACGTCGATCATCTGCCGCCCCGTCGCCCGCCAGCGGGTGTGAGTGAGGGCCTGCCCGTCCTGGTTCCAGCCCGCCAGCCAGGTCCACTCCGGCTGGCAGGACCACCGTGTGCTGACCTCCCAGGTGCCGCTCTCGGCCTGCCACTGCACGGGCGCCTCCTCGAAGGTGTAGGTGCGCACCGCCGATGACAGGATCGCGATGTCGCCGGGGTCGATGATGGCGTCATCGCGGCGGAAGCCGACGCGGTCCAGCCCCTGCAGGGGCTCGGGGTCGCGAAGCTGGCAGACGCTCTGTCCATCCACGCCCGCCACGATGACGTCGCCGACCCGACGGAGGCTGAGGACGTAGCCCTCCTCCGACCAGGCCTCCGCCTGGCGGGTGAGGATCCACTCGCCGGCGCGCATCAGCTTGACTGCCACGGGCTCGGTCGCGGAGGGCTGTTCGGCGCGGACGGCGTAGCCGCTGTGGATCCCGGTGCCGTCGCCGACCACCAGGGAGGCCGTGGCGGCGCCGTGGTCGGTCCGATGCACGCCGAGGCGGATCTCAACGTCGTCAACGTAGAGCCCTCGATGCCAGAACAGATCCAGGTCCTCGGGGCGCGGCTGCCAGCCGCTGCCCGCGCCCGCCCAGGTGTGGGCGTCGATGATCCCCACGTAGGG
>JAYENL010000165.1:0-1559 GCA_034722055.1 Armatimonadota bacterium | reverse complement strand
CGGACATGGCGCGACAGTTCCTGCGCGACCGCGCGCAGGACCCGGACCGCCCCTGGCTGCTGTGGGTGGGCTTCTGTGGGCCGCACGGGCCCTTCGACCCGCCGCGCCGATACGCCGAGATGTACGACCCTGACGAGATGCCCTTCCCCGAGACCTACACCATGGAGATGTCGGACCGGCCCGAGTTTATGCGCCGTCCCGCGCAGGAGGCCACACCCGAGGCGCGGCGGCTGGTTCAAACGCGTATCGCCTACTACTACGCCATGATGACGCTCATCGACGGTAACTACTCACCTTGTGGGGTCAGGGGGGTTGTAGTAGGAGGTTATCGTCGATACAGGGGCCGAGAGCGTCGGTGAGTGTTTCGAGGGCGTCGCGCCCGTGTTTGCGAGCGGTCTGCAGCACCGTCGCCACAGTCGCGTAGGCCTCCGCGCCCCACCTCGAACGGAAGCCGCCGCTCACTTTGCGGTGGACCACCGGCTTGCGCAAAGCTCGCTCCGAGGCGTTGTTGTCCGGAGGCACATCCGCGCGGTGCAGGAAAGTGAACAGGCTCTCGCGGTGCTTGCGATAGCGCTTCTGCAGGCGTCGCCCGTTCTCGCCACTCACCTCATCGTCCAGCAGTGCATCGCAAGCGGCCTCGATGCGCCGCACCTGGGCCGCAAAGAGGTCTTCGGGCAACTCATCACGACACGTGTCGAGGCGCATGGCGCGTCTGAACAGTTGCTGCATTCGCCAGCAGAAGCTACAACGCTCGGCCTCAATGCCGTATTCAAGGTCGCGAAGCTGGTGGGCCATGCACAACTGTCGACGTTGCGCGGGTGCCTTCATCTGGGCGCTGAAGCAGTCGCTGACCCACACCTGCGGCTTCGCGTCCCCCAGCACGTCATCGATCACCCGGCTGCCGCGGCTGTCGGCGATCAGATGGTAACTGGCCCGAGGCGTCTCGAAGACCCATTGCCAGCGGTTGTTCCCATCGACGCGGGCACCAGTCTCGTCGCAACCGATCACCGGACTGGCCCGAATGGCCTCCTGTATCTGTCCCGCCCGCGGTTGCAGACTCTCGGCCACGCGGCGAACAATGTTGGCAATCGCGCCCTGGCTGATGTCCAGGCCGAAGACCTGCGCCACCAACTGCTGCAGGCGCTCGTAGGAGATGTGTTGCACGTGCTGCAGATAGGCCACCAGCGCCTCGATGCGCGGCCCGAAGGTGCGCTCAGGCTCCAGAGCCGGTGGGTACTGGGCCTGCTGGTGGTGACCACAATGTGGGCAATCAACCTCGTAGCGCCGGGCCTCGATCACCACCGGCCGCACCGGAGGTATCTCGACCACCTGGCTGGAGCCGATTTCTCTGCCGGGCAGATGGGACAGGTCGGCGCCGCAATCATCGCAGTGGGTGGGCCGACACTGCAGCGTAATGTCCGGCTCCTGACGACGGCGGGAGTGGCCCTGATGGCCCTTCTTCGGCCCACGTTTGGCGTTGCTTCGGCCACCACGGTTGGGCTTGCGGCTCTTCGAGGGAGGGACGGAGGAGTTGGTGTGGTCTTTGGGCGGCCCGGTGA
>JAYENL010000164.1:0-1569 GCA_034722055.1 Armatimonadota bacterium | reverse complement strand
ACTACTTCATCATCCGGCGCTAGTGGTGGCTGATCGTGTTGTGCACGGTGCTGGGGGCGGGGGCGGCGTTTGTGGTGAGCACGCAGACCACGCCGGTGTACGAGGCGTCGGCGACGCTGCTGGTGCACCAGGCGCCGTCGGGGGACGGGAGCGACTACCAGAACCTGCTCACCAGCGAGCGGCTGGCGCGGACGTACAGCGAGATGCTCACGGGCCGGCCGATCATGGAGCGCGTGATCGACGAGCTGGCACTGGACGAGACGGCGGAGGAGCTGGCGGAGCGGGTGACCGTGGAGCTGGTGCGGGACACCCAGCTGATCCGGCTGAAGGTGGAGCACACCGATCCGGGCATCGCGGCCCGCGCGGCGAACGCCGTGGCGGAGGCGTTCGTGGCCTACACCGAGACGCTGCAGCAGAGCCGCTACGCCGAGTCCATGAGCAGCCTGCAGGCGCAGATGGACGACCTGGCGCGGCTGATCGAGGAGACGGAGGGGAAGCTGGAGGCGCTGGGGCGGGACGAGGCGGCGGAGGAGGCGCGCCTGGAGGGGATCCTGGCCGGCTACCGGAACACCTACTCCACGCTGGTGCAGAACTACGAGGCCATGCGGGTGACGGCGGCCCGGAGCGCGGACGACGTGCTGGTCTACGAGGAGGCGCGGGTGCCGCGGAGGCCGGTGCGGCCGCGGACGCTGATGAACACCGCGCTGGCGGCGGTGGTGGGGGCGATGATCGGGGTGGGGACGGCGTTCCTGATCGAGTACCTGGACGATTCGGTGCGCAGCCCGGAGGACGTGGAGCGGGCGGCGGGGCTGGAGACGGTGGGGGTGATCGGCCAGGCCGGGGGAGAGGAGGAGCTGGTGATGGTCCACCGGCCGCTGTCGCCGGTGGCGGAGGGGTTCCGGAAGCTGCGCACGAACCTGGAGTTCCTGGCGGTGGACGAGGCGCTGCGGACCCTGATGGTGACCAGCCCGGGCCCGGCGGAGGGGAAGAGCGTGGTCGCGGCGAACCTGGCGGCGGCGGCGGCGCAGGCGGCGGAGGCGCTGCGGCAGGCGGGGGCGAAGGTGGTGGGGGCGGTCCTGAACAACGTGCCCACCGGCGGCGGTGGCTACTACAACTACCGCTACTACTACGGGTACGGCGACGAGTACGACGCGTACTACGGCGAGGACGGGAAGGGCGGGAAGCGGGGTCGGGCGAAAGGGCTCGTCTCCCGCGTCCGTGACGTGCTGAGGAACAGACAATGACAACAACGAGCCCTGTCATCGCGAGGAGCGAAGCGACGAAGCGATCTCCACGCCGGTCAGCGGGAGCGCGGGTTGAAGGCCGAGATCAGTGCCTAGAGAGAACACAGGCAAAAGGTGGCGGACGAGGAGACGCGGTGAGCGGAAGAATGTAGGTCGGGTTACGTAAGGGAGGGTCTAGCCCTCCTCCTGGTCGAGGTAGGCGGTCATGACCTCGAATGACTCTTCGAGGTTCGCGTCCAAGTCCAACGAGTCCTCGTCGGGGGCAGGGATCGACGACGATCCCTGGAACGCCTTCTCGACGTCGTACGGATCGTTGAACTTGAGA
>JAYENL010000163.1:11510-33773 GCA_034722055.1 Armatimonadota bacterium | reverse complement strand
GACTGGCTGAACTCCACGCCCGCGAAGAAGTCGATGCCGTTTACGTCCAGGAGATTGGCCATCATGCTTCTCATGCACCACAGGACCCGCGAGTCCTCAACCGGTGGGGCTGGCACGTAGGGGGTGTTCCTGCTGCTGTACTGGTAACACCCCATGACGTGGCAGTTCTGGCCGGCGAACTTGAGATACTGCACGTAGCGCTCGCCTGTCGCCTTGAGCCAGACCAAATCCCTGATGAAGAGCTGCATCGGTGGCAGGTCCTTCTCCTGCTCTCTCTGCGTTTGGGGGTTACGGGGCATCCCCGTCCCGAAGTTCATGCCGATCCCGGAGGTGTAGAAGCAGCGCTCCGTGTGGATGCCGTACCGCCGCCCATTGCCGCTCCCCACCGAGGGCAGGTCGCCGTGGATTCGGTATATCTTCAGTGACTTCGCCGCCGCTTTCTGGCCGTCCACCACGTTGATTACGTCCACGGAATGCGGGCCCCCGTCCGCCACGTGTATCCAGCCCAGCGTGCGCATCCTGCCGGTGGGCAGGAAGCGGCCGCCGGTCTCCGCACCCACTCCGGCCTGGCTGTTGGTCCAGACGCCCTCGGTCTTGGAGCTGACGGACACCTCGATGATGCGCCTGGCGTCATCCGGGTACTCCATCTCCATGTAGTAGAATGAGCCCGGATGCTCGAACTCGAAGCGATAGCTGAAGCCTGAGCTGCGCTTCGGGTCAGCCACCTCGCGGTAGACCAGACCGCCTTTGCGCACGATGACAGGCTCCTGCACCGCCTCTGCCGCCGGCCCATAGAGCGGTTGGGGGGTGCGGCACTCGAACCACGGGTGAGGATCGTCCGGGTCGGTGAAGTCGATGGTGTCCTCCAGCTCAAGGTCCAGCCCTTCCGTGAAGCTGTTGCCGTCCACCGTCTGCAGCTCCATCCTGCGCAGCACCACAAGCGGCTCGCGATACCGCTGATCGATGACAGCGCCGTCCGCATCTTCGAGGCTCAGCGCAAGGGCGTAGACCCCGTCCTCCTGCTGCCCCAGGTCCACGCGGTACACCAGCGAGCCGCGCCTTTGGGTGAATGAACGCACGACCCCGTCGGTGACCGGAGTGCACTCGCCCCGCGCGTCCGCCCTGCCGAGCACATAGGAGAGCGTGGGGGTGTTGGTTCGGAGACCCGCCGGGACGTGCACATCAACCACCACGGGCTGGGCGGCGGTGTAGAAGAGGTCCCTCCGGTTCGGGCTCTTCATCAGCAGCCGGCCGCCGTAGGCCGGAAGGAAGGTCTTGTGCGCCGAATCGCGGTGCGTCGTGTTGATCTGGGGGCCTCTCACCGCCTGGGACCAGCCGGAGTCGTCGAAGCCGGGCTCGTTCCAGCCCTCAGCCCCCTGCGGACTGCACGTCCAGTGGCTGCCCGACGCGACGGTCACCACCTCACCGCTTTGCATGATGATCCTGGCCTGGAAGTAGAGCGGGGGCTGGTAGCCGATGCGGAAGCCGTAGAAGCCCACGCAGTTGCGGCCGGCCCTCAGATAGGGAGCAATATCAACCGGGGCGGTATGATACAGGTAAAGAGACCCTCTCCGCTCAACCAGTTGGCCGTTGATATAGAGACGGCTTGCCATCTCGTCCCGGCCGTACCAGTTGGGGTCATTCGCCGAGCCCACGTTCGCCATGGCGCGCCAGATTCTGCCCTCCGGCAGGACGAACTCCGTGCGGCAATACCCCTCCCAGGTGGGTTGAATCAGCTTCAGCCATTCCAGCTCGATGCGCGTGCCCTCCTCCCCCTCAACCGTGAACTCCAGTCCATCTGGGTTGGCTCCGTCAGCGTGCAGGGGCTCGAACTCGATCTCCTGCCAGTCCCGGCCCTCCAATTCCGCTTCAACGACCTCTCCGATGCGTTCCCCGTCGCGCCACAGGCGCAGGCTCCAGCGGCTTGAGCCGGCGGACTGTTTGAGCCTGAGTCGGACAATGACAATCTGCTGGCACATGTCCTGAATCTCGGTGAGGGCCTGCTGACCGTTGTAGGTGCCCCAGCCAAGTGTCACCTCCTGCTCGGGCAGCGTGAAGGCCAGGGCGCCGTCACGCACCTGCACGTCCTTCACCTCGTGCAGAAAGGTGAAGTTCGCCCGATCATCCTGCGGTCGGAAGACGGTCTCGCGGTCCTGGGAAGGCACGCCCATCCCTTCCGCAAACAGGTAGTCCTCGGGCTCCGGATCCTGATTGATGTCAAGCGCGAGGAGCGGGGAGCACACCAGGAAGCTCAGACCGATCGCGACGATCAGCTTGGATTCCCGCAGCATGACCACCAGCCCTTTCGGTCCATTGCTCTGTTGCCTGCGACAGGTGGCGCGCGGCGGCCTGCGGCCCGTCCATCCTCAAGTCCAGCAGTGTTGGCCGGGGCCGGACTGAGGCCTTTCGAATCCCCTCAGTGGCACGATCGCGCAGCAGGCATTCTGTGACTTCAACACCCGGCAGCGTCCACCTTCGCCCAATGAGCTACGACACCGACTGGCGCGGCGCAGCGCAGATCAACACACAGTCCTGGACCGCGGAGGCCATGATCCCGTGGGATGATCTCGGGATGGAGGCCCTCGAGGCCGGGACGGAGGTGTCGATGAACCTGGGCCGCTACCGCACTCAGTCGAAGGGAAAGCGGACCTACTGGGCGCCGGTGCTGGAGATGCAGGGGGATATCCTCGAGCAGATGGAGCCCGCCCTGTTCGGCACAGTGGTGCTGCAGTAGCTCTGGTCTTCGGCAAACGGCCGCGCGGCCCACTATCCTCATCGGACACTTGTTATAGCTCTGCTCAAATGCGTGTGCGCTACTCAGCCCGATGCTGGGCGCCGATTTCACATTCACCGCAGGAAATGACATGGGGCGCCAGCGTTCGGGGAGCGGGGGGACCATTCGTGGAACAGCAGCGGCCTCAATCCTCAGCTTCAGCAGCCTCACGCTGCCTTGGCATTCCTCCACCAGCAAGAAGATACCTGAAGAGGGGCACAGGCGGGCCTGCTCAGGCAGGACCTCGGGGACCCATGGGCGAACACCGCCTGGGCGCGCACAAGGGAAGGAATGCAGAATGTCCGAGCGGCCGGCCGATCTGGAAGCCATGAAGCGCTACTTCCGGGAGGACCACTTCGCGGCGACAAGTGGCGTGGAGATACTGGAACTGCAGCCGGGCTACGCCCGCACCGCTCTCACCATAGAGGACAGGCATCTCAACAGCGTGGGCATCCTCCAGGGCGGAGCCATCTTCACCCTGGCTGACCTGGCCTTTGCGATGGCCTGTAACTCCGGCGGACGGGTAGCGGTGGCGATCAACACCAATCTGTCGTTCCTGAAGGCCACACGCTCAGGCAGCCTTGTCGCAGAGGCCACGGAGGTCTCCCGCAGCAGACGGATTTCCACCTGCACAGTGCGTGTCACGGATGAGGCCGGGGAGCTCATAGCCCTCTTCCAGGGGACGGCGTATATCAAGGACGAGCCATTCCCGCCAGTGGCTGACTAACCATGAGGATAGTCGATGACAGCGCCAGGGTCGCCTCACGTGAGTCTCGGGCAGGGATCGACGGAGGAACCCGCAATCGTGGGAGCCCCTTTCGTTGAGGAGCGTTTCCTCAGTCAATCCCGCACGCGATGGAGTCTGGAACGCTGACACTTCCTGCTTCCCTCGACGATCTTGGCGAGGAGTGGCTGGGAGGCTCAATACACTCGCCCGGTGCACGACACTGAACAGGAGCGACTGATGATGCCACAGACGGAGATCGCTGAGACGGATCACTTCTGGTACCGGCTGCAGCCGGAGGGCCCCTACATTGACTCGCAGCGAGACAACAAGGCCTTCGGCTACGCCGACGGTCAGGTCCTCCTATCGGAAGACAACGCTCACACCTGGCCACACAGGCTTGCCTTCCCCAATGCTGACAACATCACGTTCAGTTGCATACTGGAAAGAAGCGGGAATGTGGTTTTCGCCACACGCTCCAGGCTCTACGTCAGCACGGACAACCTTCGGACGTGCGAGCAGATCACGGTGAAGGACCTTGATGGCACCGATTACCTCCCGCACACGCCGCAAGATCCAGACCGCCGCGGCTGGTACTTCCACACCCTCCCCGGTGTCAACTCGTGGGATGTGAACGGGACGGAGATGCTGGTCTGGGGCAACTACTGCAACGTGCTGGGCGGAGCGGCGCCGGTGAACATCTACTACTCCACCGACGGCGGCCGGACCGTGAAGATCGCCTACGCGTTCGGACAGAACCCCTACACGCGCGATGACGGCTCCCCGGGCGGAGGCAGAGAGGGCACGCTGCTTGGCAACCCCGACAACCCGGTCTGCTGCCGGCACGTACACGCCGTAGCCTACAACCCTGTGGAGGACGCCTTCTACGCCTGCACCGGTGACGCCGACAGGGCGGAGGGATACGAGTGCCATTGGCTGAGAGGCACGTATGACCGGGGCGCGGACCGGTGGGATTGGCGGGTCATCATCTCGGACCATCTCAACTCGCGCTACAAGGCCGGCGGGATCAACTTCGTTGACGGGGAGCTCTACTGGATCAGTGACTCCAATGGGCCCGAGCCCTACGACCGCGGCATCTTCCGATGTGCGCCCGAAGACATCGCTAACCCTGAAGCGCATACTCTCCTGTTCAACCCGCAGGTCGAGTCCGGCAACATGATCATCCAGGACGACGTGATTCTCGCCTCGCACTGTGCGCCGGCATCGCCGCTGGACACAGGAATCATCGTCTCCCTGGATGCGGGCCGGACCTGGGCGCAGTACGACCTCAAGGAGCTCGGCAAACGATCGCCGACACGCTTCCATGAGAAGAACAGTGAAGGCTGGTTCCGCATGGACTTGAGGTCGGGGTGGGTCGAGCACGCCGAGGTGCTCTTCATCAAGCCCAAGGATGCGTGATGCTTGGCTCGCGGGAGGTGCGGGGCTGCCGACCGGGGAACGCCAGGGCGACTGCCACCGGGCCGCCCCGGAGGAAGCCAATGAAGCTGGCATACGGGACCTACGCCATGCCCACCGTGCCGCTCGAGGACGCCATCCCGCTGATCGCGGAGATCGGGTACGAGGGCGTCGAGATCTGCATCAGCGAGAGGCACGGCTCCGCACTCGACCAGCTCGATCCGGAACGCCGCGACCGGCTCCGCGGTCTACTTGCCGAACACGGCCTCGGCGTTCCGGCGATCTTCTTCCTCGGCGGCATCTACACGCCTGACGATGAGGCGCACCGCCGCACCCGCGAGAGCATCAGCGGCTGCGCACGCCTCGCTCGCGACCTCGGGCTGCCGGAGCCGCCGGTCATTGCCGCTGGCTTCGGGGGCTCGCCCGACGACTGGCAGGCTGTACGCCCACGTCTCATCGAGCAGCTTCGCGACCTCGGTGAGGTGGCCGGGCGGGAGAGCTTTGTGCTGGCGGGGGAGGCACACTCCAACGGTGCGGTCAACTCGACGCAACGCGTGGTTGAGGTGCTGGAGGCGGTCGGGGATCCCCGCGTCCGTCTGCACTTCGACATCGTGCACTTCTTCCTCGGCGGGGAGGAGATAGCCGAGTGCGTACCCCGACTCGTCCCCTGGACGGCCCACACGCATGTCACCGATGCGGTGCGGCACCCCGACGGGCGCTTCGACCCGCGACTGCCCGGCGAGGGCGAACTGGACACCGTGGCCTACGTGCGCGCGATGGAGGAGGCGGGCTGGCGCAGCTACATCACCCTCGAGATCAGCGGCATGATCTGGGGCGCGGACGGCTATGACGCGGAGGCGGCCGCCCGCCACTGCTATGACGAACTGAGCGCGGCGCTCGATGCCGCAGGTGTCGAGCGCGGCTGAGCGTGCTATCTACTGCAGACTCTCAACCGGAGGCTCCGACGATGGAGAAGGTCCTGCTGGTGATCGGCGATGCTGCTGAGGTGACGGACACGCTCTACCCTTACTACCGCGTGCCCGAGGACGGCTACGAGGTTGTGGTCGCGGCGCCGGAGAAGCGCATGTACCACCTTGTGCAGCACGACGTACACCCGGACTGGGATATCACCATCGAGTCCAAGGGCTACAACTTCGCCGCGGACATCGCGTTCGCCGACATCAATGAGGAGGAGTACCTCGGCCTCGTCATCTCCGGCGGCCGAGCGCCGGAGTACATCCGCTATGACCAGGACCTGATGCGAATCACGCGGCACTTCGCCGAGACCGGCAAGCCCATCGGTGTGGTCTGCCATGGCATCGAGATCGTGGCGAAGGCCGGCGTGATCGACGGAAAGACGGTCACCTGTGTGGCGAAGTGCCGCTATGACGCCGAGGTCTGCGGCGCCACCTGGGTGGATGAGCCGGTCGTCGTGGACGGGAATCTCGTGACCGCGCGCACCTTCCACGACAACACCGAGTGGATGCGCGAGTACATGAAGCTGCTCAACGCCGCACGCGACGCAAGGCGGGGATAGGCCATGGCTGGTCCCCTGCGCATGCTGCTCGTCGGTTGCGGGATGATGGGTGCGCGTCATGCCCGCGGGCTGGCCGAGCTTGATGCTGTGGCCCCAGGCGCGGTGCGACTCGCTGCAGTGTGCGATCTGCGGCGGGAGGCCGCCGAGGCTGTGGCGGACGAGGCGGCCGATCTTCTCGGCCACCGCCCGGCGGTCTTCACCGCCCTGCAGGCGGCCCTCGCTGAGGTGCCCGACCTCGACGCCGCGGACCTGGTCACCGATCCCCGCTCCCACGACGAGATCGCCGTGAGGCTGCTCGATGCCGGACTGCACGTTATCTGCGAAAAGCCGCTGGCGCTGACGGTGGCGCGCGGACAGCGCATGATTGAGACCGCCCAGCGCACAGGGCGCGTGCTGGCCGCCGCAGAGAACAACCGCCGCGACCCGATGCTGCGCCTGGCGCAGGCCGCGCTGAAATCGGGGGTCATCGGCCATCCCAACTTCGCCCTCGACCTCTCGGTCGCGCGCGGCGATCACATCATCGGCACGGCGTGGCGCCACCGCCGCGCGCAGGGCGGGGTGTTGCTCGACGTCGCGGTGCATCGAGCCTACGTCCTGGAGTGCCTCATGGGACCGGTCCGTTCGCTCGCGGGAGAGGCGCAGCAGGTGCAGGTGGAGCGCTCGGGCAGCGAGTACGACGGCACGCAGGTGGACGTCGAGGTGGACTCGGAGGACTGCTTCACGGCGGCGCTGCAGTTTGAGAGTGGGGCGCACGGCCAGTGGACAGCGCACTTCGCCAGCGCCGGCGAGACGATGAGCCACAGGCTGATCGTGGGTGCGGACGGCACGATGTCGGTGCCCGGCGAGCGCTCCGGGAGGCCGCCCCGCGTGCAGCGCGGAGAGGACGAGCTGTCGCCGGAGGAGCTGGTTGAGGCCGTGCCGGATTGGGCGCTGAGCGAGATCGAGGCGAGGCTGTTCGGGTCTGAGCGCCCCTCCTCGTACTCGCTGACCAGCACCGAGACCGACCGGAAGCTGATCGCTGCGGAGATGCACGACTTCGCCGAGGCCGTGCGCACAGGCCGCCCACCGGAGGCGGATGGGAGGGCCGGTCTGCGCTCGGTCGCACTGGTGGCCTCCGTTCTCGAGTCCGCCGCAGCGGGGCGCGTGGTACGGGTAGACGAGCTTCTGGCCGGCGACGTCCATGCCTGGCAGGACACGCTGGAGGCCGTTGTCTGACGCTGAGAGGTGCCTGCCTGCCCATGCAGAGATGACAGGTCGCGCACGCATCCTCGCCGGCATCCGCCACGAGGAGCCGGACCACGCTGCAATCTCCCCTCGTGTCGGCGCGTGGATAGCCGCGGAGTACCAGGCCGGGAGCCTCGCCCGGGAGCGCACTGCGGACCGCATCCGAGCCACCTACTGGTTCGAGGAGACCTACCCGTCGCGGACGGGAACCTGTGGGAGCTGCGCTTCGAGAGCAGCCTCGACTACCCAGATCACGAGGAGTGACGGGACTGCAGGACCCGACCGCATGCGGCCAGCCAGTGGCGACTTCGCGTACCGGCACCGGCCCGCATCCGTGGGCGTGAGCACGCGGCCAGAGACGCCGTCCCGCTTCCGCGGAGTGGCACGGAGATGATTCGGGGGCGCGGGAGGGGGCGCGAACGTCACTTCTCGGCCAGCCACCTGACGGCGCTGACCAGCAGGTCGCGCTCGAAGCCGGTGGGTGGGGCGTCGGGGAGGGTGGCGGTCCGGCCGATGGCGAAGCCGCAGGCGACGTAGCGGCCCTGCTCGACCTGCGCAGCGGCAACGACCGGCCTCCCGTCCGAGTCCGTCATCAGGACGGTCGCCCCCTCGCCCGGGGCGAGCAGCAGGTGATCATCGTGTGCGTGGGTGAGCGTCTCGCCAACCGTCAGCCCCTCGGTCGCCGGATGCTCCGTCGCGACGCGCACCGCCCGGCCCTCGACGACAGTGCCGTCGGCCTTCACCGCGTCGGGGAGGATCGGGTCGTAGATCCATGCGCCGATGACGTCCCGCATGGCCATCAGGCCGCCGCCGGCTGAGACGAACTCCCCCAGAGCGGCGATTGCGTCGGCGTCCACGCGATCGGGGGCCTCGCTGGGCTGGGGCAGTACCACCACGTCGCAGGGGGCGAGGTAGTCCTGGGACAGCTCCGCCAGCGGCATCGCCTCCACCCCGTCCGTCGCCCGGAGGGCCTCGAGGATGCCCGCGCTCCCGTAACAGTCCACGAACACGCCGGCGTGCACGGCCTCAGTCGCGAATGCGGGCGGCCCGGTGAGAGCGAGCAGGTCGCCGTACTCCGCGCTTGAGACCACGCGCAGGGGCAGGCTCCGCAGGTAGAACGCCTCCTCGCGACCGCCTGGGAAGGCGACCGTGCCCTCCACGATCACGCTATGCGCGCCGACCGTGGCGGGGATGGCGACCGTCAGGCGATGCTGCGCGAGCGTGACCGTCTCCCGATCCGTCAGCGGGACGGACTCCCCGCCGGTCGCCGGCATGGTCAGCGCCCGCACGGTCATACGCTCGATATCGGGTTGCGCTGCGCGCAGGTAGATCGTCACCGGAAGCTCATCGCCAGGCGCATAGGTGCGGGGCGGGATGCCGCCCGGCGTCTCCGGGAGATCGAACTCCGCGCTCGCGGCCTGGCTATGGTGGGGCATGACGGTGACCGCCTCGGCGGTGACGCCGCGGGCGATGGTCGGGAGCATACTTCGCGCGAAGGGACTCAGCGCGAAGATCAGGAAGCCGTCGGCGCCAAGCTCGCGGGCGGCGCAGATCTGCCGGGAGAGATTCACCGGCGAGTCCGAGCGGCCGCTGCTGACGCCGATGCCCGCGTAGACAGGGATGGCCCCGTCGATTGCCTCCACCTGCGGCTGGACCTTCTCTCGCAGCACCTGCACACTGGCGGTGTAGTCCATGGGACAGAGCAGGTCCAGGTAGTGCTGGTGCGCCCACGTGACCCAGTCCTGTGCGTCATTGCGATACGAGCCGGTCATGCTGGCGCGGGCGGCCAGCGAGAGCTTGATGTCCGGATCGCGCTGGCGGGCACCCTCGGCGATGCGCTCCACGAGGCTCGTCTGAAGATGGCGGCGCCAGTCGAAGTAGCGATCGGCGAGCGGGCCGTCTCCGGCGCAGTCATCGGGCCAGTTCTCGACGGTGACTCCCGCCCATTGCTCGAACTTACGCCGGCAGCGGTCGCAGTAGCAGTAATTCGCGCCGGGGTAGCGCATGAAGTCAAAGTGAATGCCGTCCACGTCGTAGTTCTCCACCAGCTCCATCATCATGTCGAACTCAAGTTGGCGGTTGCGCTCGTCGGAGGGGTCGAGCCACTTCTGGCTCCACCCGTAGCTGCTGCGCTCCTCCTCGCCCTTCGCCTGCTCGAGGCTGAGTACCATGCGGCCCTCGTCGATGTACTGCTGCACGAGCTCGGGGTTGCGCGAGGGAGAGGTCTGCCAGTTGGCCTTCCAGGTGTGCACCTCGATCCCGCGGGCGTGCGCGGCCTCGATGCACTCGGCGACGTGATCGCGCTCGGTGTACTGGGGCACGTAGTCGCTGGGATACTTGGCGTAGTTGGGGCCGCAGACGATGGGGAACATGGCGTTGAAGTTCGCGGCCGCCATCTCCTGGGCCACCGCCTCGTAGTCGAAGGCGTCGTCCGGGTGCATCCACGCCCCGCGCAGCTCGTAGGGCCGCGAGGGATAGAGCGCCGCGGCGGCGCCCTGCGCCACGTCCGCCAGCTTCCAGGCTGGCTCGAGCGCCGCAATCGGCGTGTCGCTCTCCAGCAGGCGGGCCGCCTCATCGGCGACCTCCGTCGCCTCGGCGGCGAGCTCCCGCCCGACCGGATTGCCCTCGGCGGCAGCCACGAGGGCGTCGAGGTCCTCGTAGCCTGTATCCGCGAGCGCCGCCGCCAGAACGCCCTCCACGACCGGCCGCGCTCGGTCGGGCAGCAGGTAGCAGATGGAGGCCACGAGCAGGTGGCGCTGCTGCTCCACGTCGGCGCCATGCCAGAAGACGTGCGAGGTCCACACGGTGTCCTCAGTGGTGACGACCGCCCCGTAGCCGATGTCCTCGCCGCTGCGGTCGTGCCAGTTGGCGATGATCCGCCCGCGCTGGTTCGTGGCTGAGACCAGCCGCGCGTTGGGCGACTCCTGGAAGACCTCAGCCGGGAAGCCGGGAGGGCGGTCATCGGTGAAGACCATCGTGGAGAACTCGCCGGGGTCGTCGGGCGTGCGCGACTCCCACTGCTCGATGCCCAGCAGCTCCTGCAGCTCGGAGGGGATGCCCGACATGTATATGAGCTTCCCGCCCTCCCGCACCCACTCAGCGACGGGTGCGAGCCGGTGCTCGCGGGCCATGATCGGGTTGTAGGGGAAGATCAGCAGGCGGTAGGCGGCGATGCGGTCGGCAACGACCTCGTCGGGGCCGAGCATGTCGTAGCTGATGCCACTCTTCTGCAGGAAGCGTTCGGTGATGTCGTCGTAACCCGCCTGCCCGCTGACCACCGCGATCTCGTGCTCGGCAGCGAGAGCGCATGTGGCAGTGGTGGCGATTACGGTCGCGATCAGAAGCGTTCGCATCGGGAGCCCTCCCTCAGTCGCGCTGCGCATCGGCCGATTGTCCTCCACCGTGGTTGAGTGCTACAGAAAGTCCACTATGGCAGTAGGGTCACTGGCTGAATAGGTCTGGTACTCGATGCCGGCCGCTGCCAGCGCGTCTGCACTGATGTCATAGCAGCTTTGGGTGATCAGGTCGGTCGCCACGAGAACCTTGGGTGGAGTCTGCTGCCTGGCGCTGACCGTGTCAACCTCCTGCACAATGTTCCTGGTCTGCCACCTATCGTCGGTCTTGCGGGGCATGCTCTGCGGCCGGTCCTCCGCCTCCTGATGATGCCAGCCATGGACCAGGGAGGCGAACACGGTCAGATCGATGTGCCCCACAGCAAATGTCTCGAATACCCGAGGCACATCAGTACAGGTCACCGCAGTGTAGACGGCGTACCCCGCCTTGCGCACAGCGGCGGCGTGTCCGAGGTTGAGCAATCGGTAGTCCGAGACGACCAAGACGCAGCCCCGGACCTCTCCTCTTGGCAGATACTCATCGACCGGATCAACATCGCCCCTCCGCATGGTTGCACCTCCACCACATCGCGCTCTGCCTCTCCATACGGCCCCGGACTACCTTTTCTGTTCGCATCACACCTTGCTCGGCGCTGAGCCAGGCCCCTCCTGGCAGGCGGCAATCCCCCGTGAGGTACCAGAGGCATGCTGACCTGATCATCTACGCAGAACCCAAACCTCAATACATTTCCGCAATTCCCCACCTTTGACGCCACACCTGCAGAGACGCGCCACGCAGACCGCGGTCCGGCCGGGGGCGCGGCTCGCCTTCAACTGCCAGTGCGGTCGAGCATCCGCGGCGCGTACCAGCGCAGGCGCAGGGAGTTGCTGACCACCGAGACGCTGCTGGCCGCCATGGCGGCGGCTGCGATCATCGGGTTGAGCAGGCCTGCCACCGCCAGTGGGATCGCGGCGGCGTTGTAGAAGAACGAGAAGAACAGGTTCTGCTTGATGTGCGCGAGCGTCCGGCGGCTGAGGATGATGGCGCGCGCCACGCCTGCCGGATCGCCGCTGACGAGCGTGATCTCGCCCGCCTCCATCGCCACGTCCGTGCCGATGGCGATGCCGACATCCGCCTGTGCCAGCGCGGGAGCGTCATTGATGCCGTCACCGACCATGGCCACGCGACGTCCCTGTGCCTGCAGACGGCTGATCTCGCCGCTCTTCTGCTCCGGCAGAACCTCCGCGAGCACCTCGTCAATGCCCAGCTCCGCCGCGACCGCGCGGGCAGTCCGGCGATTGTCCCCAGTCAGCAAATAGACGTCCAGGCGCAGATCTTCCAGCCGCTGCACGGCCTCGCGCGCCGTGGCCTTTGCCACGTCCGCGAGTGCGATGACGCCCGCGACCTGGCCGTCCACGGCGACCGCCAGCGCCGTGCGCCCGCGCTCCTCAAGCTTTCGCAGAGGCTCCTCAGCGCCTGACGTGTCCACCTCGCGTTCGGACATCAGGCGCCCGCTGCCGATCAGCACTCGTCGTCCGTCCACGGTGGCCTCGACGCCCCTGCCGACGATGGCAGAGAACTCGGCGGCCTCTGGAATCTCGATCTCCCGCTCGCGCGCGTCGTCCACGATCGCGCGGCCAAGCGGGTGCTCCGACGGCATCTCCGCCGCCGCAGCCAGGCGCAACAGCTTCTCCTCAGACAGGTGATTGACGGAGACGACATCGGTTACCTTGGGCTCTCCCTGCGTGAGCGTCCCGGTCTTATCGAACACGACAGCATCGAGCCGGCCCACGGCCTCCAGCGCCGCGGCCTGCCGGATCAGCACGCCGTGCTCGGCCCCGATCCCCGTTCCGACCATCACGGCGGTGGGCGTGGCCAGACCGAGTGCGCAAGGGCAGGCGATCGTCGCCAATCATGCCCTCCAGGCGACGGAGGTTACGCCGGGCACTGACCATCATCTCGCGCTCGGGAGGAGGCAGGCACTCCCGTCCCTCGGTCTCCTCAAGGAGAACGTCCAGGGCCATGGCGGCGGTGATGACCGGGTTCTTGAGATCGTGCACCAGCATGGCAGTCAGGTCCTCGCGCAACTGCTCGGATTGACGCAGTTCCTCGCTAGCCATGTGCTCGCGCTGAGCGGCATGACGCCAGAACACGTAAAGCGCAGCAGGGACAAGAATCAGGAGGGCTTGAATGAGACCTGACGCCAAGTGGTACGCGGGCATGGGGACGTCCATGAAGGCACTGTGCAGGAGCGCCTGGGTAGCTGCGACCGCCGCCACCACCCAGCCAACGACCGGCAACCAGATCCGCCACCGTAACAGTACCTTTGACGCCACGTTCGACACCTTCATGGCACAATCCCTTTC
Source organism: Armatimonadota bacterium (assembly GCA_034722055.1). Lineage (GTDB taxonomy): Bacteria > Armatimonadota > Zipacnadia > Zipacnadales > UBA5352 > JAYENL01. The sequence goes on along the minus strand of JAYENL010000163.1, from coordinate 20,400 downwards.
AGACGGCCTTACGCGGATGGAGCTGATCACGCCCGGACCTCAGGACCATGGCTGGGATGAAGATCCGACATGAAAGGAGGGCCGGATGCACCGGCCGGCCGCCCCGTCCGCCCTGAGACGAACTTCCACTATTAGGTTCCTTGTAAGTGGACGTGTCGCGCCATCCTTCTGTTCAGGAAGCGAGCCGGTGCGCTGCGACCGCACATCGTGTCCGTTGACGATGCGCCGGTGGTGGGCTCCCGCACACGAAAGAGGCAATGCGTGGCACCGGCGACCTGCCATCACTGCCAACTTATATTGAAATGCGCTGAACACCACGTCCTGGGGCTCGTCTCAAAAGATGAGTAAGCAGACGAGGGCCAGGAGGTGGCGAGAGTGAAGAAGCTTCTGATTGGTGTAGCCATCGTCGCGCTGCTGGGGCTTGGAGTTATGGCGTATGCCCAGACGTCAGCCAACCCCATGAGCCCCGGCACGGGTTGGGGCTGGTGCGCGACTGACGCCCCTGCTCAGCACGGGATGACGCATGGGCACCATGGCATGCACCGCTTCGGTCACGGTCCCCACCATAACTTCCGCGGAGGGCACCACTGGCAGAGCGAAGGGAGCCACCAGCCCGGCTGGTGCTGGAGCCAGCAGCCGGAGTCCCCTGACACCGTGGAGTAACGCATAGAGAGCCGGTGACCACATCGGGGGCCGCAGTCTCGCACTGCGGCCCCTGAAGCGTACGTCCTCAGCCTGAGCTCCTGCCTCCCAGCACCTACTGCTCGTGGACCTGGAGCGGGAAGTAGGCCAGCGCGTCGTGCACATTCGGCCGCTTCACCCCCACCGCCAGCTCGTAGCTGCCGGCGAAGGGCACGGTCGTGGTTCCCATGGCATGGCCCCCGCCCATGGGCGCAATCTGCAGTGAGCGGCCGGCGTCAGGATCGCCCTCCGGGTAGAGGAAGGCCGTGAGCGTGGCGGTTGGGTCTCGCAGTCCGGAGAGGTCACTGACGAAGAAGCTGAACATGGCCTGCCCCAGCGTCAGCGGCGACGGCCGGTAGGCCACCATGACTTCTCCCTGCGGGATGCCGCGCTCCATCATCTGGCTCATGGGACCCCTCATCCACTGCCCGCCGCGCATGCCGCCGCGCGGGCCCATCATGCCGGGGCCCATCCCTCCGCGGTACCGCGGCCCCATCCGACCGCCCGGGCCCATGCCGTACTGCTGACCCTCGGGGGCCTGCTGGATCTGCAAGGGAAAGCAGAGTCTTGCGTCCTTCTGATCCGGGCGCTGCACACGCACGGCCAGCTCGTAGTCGGCGGGCTCCTCCCGCCCGGGGGCTCCGCGCGGTAACCGCGCAGTGCTCGCGATCATTGTCGTGCGCGCCGGGGCCGGCGCGGAGCGCGGCACTCACCAGGGCGGCCGCGATGGCCAGGACCCACATCAGCGAGACCACCATCACCAGCGTTCGGTTTCTGTGGGGCATGGTGCTGCCTCCCGTCAGAGCCAGAAGCGTTCGCTATACAGGCGATTCTGATTGGCGTTTATGTCAAGTAGCTCCGGGATCAGCGTGTCCATCATCGCCTCGGGGCCGCACAGGTAGATGGACATGCCGGAGAGATCGTCCCCGACGTAGCGGGAGATGAGGTCACGGTCGATGTATCCCGTCTCCCCCTCCCACTGCCCCTGTGAGAGCACGTGCACCACGGACAGGTTGGGCGTCTCGCCGACCGCGATGGCGTGAAGCTCGTCCCGGAAGACGATGTCATCTTCGGTCTTGTTGCCGAAAAGCAGCGTGACCTCGCAGTCGGCGCCCTCGTCACGCATGTGCCGCAACATGGCCATCAGCGGCGTGATGCCGATGCCGCCGGCGATGAACAGATAGCGGTCGTCAGGGGCGTTGATGGCATAGCTGAAGCGTCCGAACGGCGCCTGGATCATGGCCCTGTCGCCGGGCTCGGTCTCGCCGATGGTGGCGGTGAAGTCGCCGCTGTTCTTGATGGTGGAGGTGTGTGTGGGGCCGGAGGAGGGGCTGGAGGAGATCGTGAAGTGGTGCTCCTCCCCATCGTAGCGGTCGTCGCGGTAGAGCGTGAGGAACTGGAATTGCCCGGGGTTGTACTGCAGCGGCTGGGATCCCTCGGGCGGCTCGAACTCCAGCGTGTATACGTCGTGGGTCTCCTGAGAGACGGACTTCACGGTCCAGAGGTTGGACTTGCGCGAGATCGGGCCGACAAACTTGTGCGCCGAATAAGCGACTACCGCTATCGCGAAGAGGGCCACCCACAGCACGCGCATGGGAGTGGCCTGCAGGTCGCCGCCGGCCATCCAACTGTGCACGAAAACCAGCACGAGGATGCCGGGGGCGACATTGTGCAGTACGCGCCAGGTCTGGAAGTCGAGAAGCCGGCGCTGCCAGATGCTCGTGATGCCCTGAATGACCAGCAGCAGAGCGATCTTGCCGAAAATGATGTACCAGGGCAGGTCGAGTGAGGTGATCAGGTTCCAGCTTCCGGCGCTGAGTGAAAGTAGAACCGGGTGGGCGACCAGAAGTACCAGCGACAGCACGGCCATTGACTTGTGGAAGCGCAACACCATGTCCAGCCCGTACTGCTCACAGACCGGCTTCAGGCGGCCGGCCAGCAGAGCTTGCAGAGCGAGGATGGTGATGGCGACCAGGGCGAAGCTCTTGCCGAGCTGTCGGAGGAACGGCGCCCCTGCCGCATCCGGGACCGGACATCGGCGATCAGTACCGCTCTGTGATCTTCTACCACGATGAGGACCAGAAGCGAGCCGCTGAGAAGATGAAGAGCGAGCTGGATTCGTCCGGTGAGTACCGGCGCCAGATCGCCACGCAGATCGCGCCCGCGCCCACGTTCTGGCCGGCCGAGGAGTACCATCAGGACTACTTCGCGAGGCGCGGCGTCGGCGCCTGTCACTTCTGACGGACTTCAAGCAGTGCTCAATCGTTCCGCCCTGTCCGACGAATCGGGCAAGGGGGCTGCATGTGCGGTCTTCCTGTGCACAGCGCTGACGGCCCGCCGATGTGCTTCGGACTGTCACTCGATTGCATTGGACCCCATCAGAGTGAGCACGAGTGACCCGCGACATCACCTCGCCTGGGCCGGGACCCTTGTGGCTGACGCCCGGGACGTAGAAGGACTGGGGTCGCGCTATCCTCGGCGTTGGGATCCTGCTGATAACCCGGAGCGCGCCCCGCCGCGAACGGCAGGCTTCCAGAACGCCCGATAGCCAGGCAGCAGAGGCGTCAGTCCCAGGTCGCCGTTGAGGTTTGACAGCAGCATGGTTCCCGCTTCAGTGCCCGCTGCAATGCCGACATGCTGGCTGTTGCGCCGCCCGTAGGTGAAGGGCCACACCACGATGTCGCCGGGCCGGGCCGTGGCCCCGGGCGGACGTGCCGAGTATCCGCGCGATGGCAGCGCCGTCCACTGGTGCGCATCGCCCAGACCCCAGCCGAGCGCCTCACGCATGGTTCCGGCGCAGCGGTTGGGAGCCGCCGACACCTCGCCCCGTGCCATCCGCCGGATGGCGGGCGCGCTCTCGGCGTCGGCTGGGAACGCCAGCGTCTCGCTTTGCGGCATCTCACGCGTCGGGCGCTGCATGACGTAGCCATCCTCCACAGCGAGCCAGGGGCTATCCCCGCGCAGCTCCTGGGGGGAGGCGCTTGTCGCCACTTGGGGCATGGTGTCCCGAGGCACATAGCCGTCACCGATGACGGTCCACTCTGCGTTCGCGTCCGCCCCAGCGGTCCCGCCCACGAGTGCCAGCAGCACCCCTGCAGTCGCGATCCTCCTGATCATTGTCGCGTCCTCCTTTCAGGTCAGTGTGTCGGGTCTTCAGTGCGATCATCAGTGTCGGTCGTCGCGCCGTCGATTGCCTTGCCGGCGGGCGCGTCGCCGGGTGCGGGCTGATGCCTCTCATGCGGCAGGTGACGCTGGCGCCAGAGACTGTAGATCGCCGGGATGATCTCCAGCGTCAGGATCGTCGATGTCAACAGGCCGCCCACCATGGGCGCCGCGATGCGCTTGGCTACATCCGCGCCTGTGCCGTGCCCGAACATCAGCGGCAGCAGCCCGGGCGACATCGCGCAGGTGCACCGGTGTCCCGTCGCCGTCGAAACCGACAGTGACTGTCTCCAGCTCCTCGGGGTCGTCGATGTAGGCCCGCCCCCGGATGAAGTACTCTCGTCCCGCCATCTCCAGCGTGCGCCCGCCCACCTCGCTGTTGCTGTCACGGATGGCAGCGATGACCCTGCTCACCGGGAGACTGTGCGCCAGGAGCTTCTCGGGCTCCAGCGTCACCTGATACTGCTTCTTGTAGCCGCCGACTGTGGCGACCTCAGCCACGCCATCCACCGATGACAGCCAGTAGCGCAGGTACCAGTCCTGGAAGGCCGTCATCTCCTCCACGTCGTGCGTGCCGGTATGGTCCACCAGCGCATACTGGAAGCCCCAGCCGACGCCGGTAGCGTCGGGGCCGAGCTGATGCTGGCCGTGATCTCGGTGGCGTCATCTGGCGCGAAGGTGGCGCTCAGGACGCGGTCGTCGCCGTCGGAGAGTGTGGCCGCCGAGATCGACACAGAGCCTGCGGCCGGGGTGTCGGCGGCGGGAGTCCGCAGCAGACCGGACTGGCCCAGCAGGCCGGGCGTCGTCGTACGGGGGCTGAAGAGGCGGCGCGGAGGCGCTTGCGGCTCCGCGGCCCCGGGCGTGGCCGTCGCCTGTGCGAACCCCTCAGTCTGAGTCTGCGAGGGCGGACTTGCCGGGCGCTCGCGGCCCTGCAGCGCCCGCAGGGCCTTCTGGGCCTGCTCGATGGTGAAGCCGGCCTCCTGCAGCCTCCGGAGCGCCGCCTGCTCGGGCGTCTCCGGCTCCGGCTGTGTCGCCGGCGGCTCAGGAACGGCAGGCGGTGCCTCGCCCACGCTGGAGGACGCCGGCCGCGCCGGGAGGGGGCCCTCGGCCACGATCTGCAGTCGCTCCACCAGCCGCTTCAGGATGACCGCCACCTCGTACCGCGACAGCGCCTCATCGCCGCGGAACCGCCCGTCCGGGTAGCCGTTCATCAGGCCGGTCCCGGTGGCGAACTCAACCGCCCCGGCGGCCCAGTGGCTCCGTGGGACATCCGGCCACTCGGCGGCACCGCTGCTGACCGACGGTGGCGTGGGGACGTCGCGGCTGGCGATGAGGTGGACGATCTCCTCCGCCTGGTCGTCGGTGGCGCCGCTGCTGTGCAGCTCCGCGCGGATGGCGTCGGTAACCTCCTCAGCCGGTGGCTGTCCCGCCGCGCTACGAGGGTTCAAGCGGGCCAGCAGCCGCTGCAGGATGACGGCCATCTCGTAGCGGCTGACCTCGCGGTCGCCGTTGAAGCTGCCGTCGGGATCGCCGCTGAGCAGGCCCGTCTTCGCCGAGACTGCCACGGCCTCGCTCGCCCAGTGGTCACCCGGAACGTCGGCGAACCGCGCGTCGCTCGGGGATGTCCGAGCAGGTGCCGCAAAGGCTGCCAGATCCAGGGGCTCAGAGTGGGCGACGCCGCCGAGGCCGACCCTCCAGCTCCGCAGACCCTCGAGGCCGGCGAATGCCACCACGGACTGGCAGTCGGAGCCCTCTACCGAGATGGCGACGGCCTGCGGCGGAGAGGCCTCCCAGCCGTCGTCGGTGCGGGTCAGAACCAGCGTCCGTCCGCCCGGGTCGGCCCACCGCGCTCGCGACCACGGGTAGCGGCTGCGCATCGCGTCGATGGCGCACGCCAGGCTCTGGTAGGAATGCGTTTCGTTGGTGGTCCAGTCAGTGAGGGTAATTAGGCCGCCGTGGATCGGTGCCTCGTGCGTCAGTCCGCAGCCCTCACAGGCAGACTCGGCGCCGATTGCGCCACTCGCAGGGACCAGGAGCAGGGCGCAGATCAACGCTAACAGAGCAGGTCGAGAAGATGACATAGTACTACCTCCCTGAAGAGCGCGCATGACGACACACACTCGGTGTACAGCCAGTGCTCAGGTGCTATGTGGGTCAGTGTCCGTCAGGAAAAGGGAGGTCGCAGCAGCACCGATACGCGCGCAGCGACCCGGGAGGCACTACCAGAGGATCGGAGGGGCTCTGACGTGACATGCCCGCAGGGAGGGGGATGCGGGCACTGGGAGCGTCTCCTCGACCGTCAGCCGCTGGGGCTTCGGTCGGGCGGGGAATGTCGCCGTGGGCAAAGATATGGCGGTGAGCGGCGGCGACTGCACGTCGGGAGCCGGCCGGGTTGCCGGATCGGTGGAACCGTGGTAGCAGCCGCAGTCGTGCCGATCGTTCTGGACCGCGCCGTCACAGCATGCGCAGGCATCGTCCGCCAGGCGCTGCTGCGGATCTTCGCAGCCCCCCGCCGCCGCTGCCACCGTCTGGGCGGCGAAGAGCGTCACCAGCAGCATGATTGCGATCCGGCGCAGTCTCGTCATGACACCAGCTTCGGGTCTGTTTGCCCCCGCGACACGCCTGTCGCCATGAAGTTGCGGGGGCATCTATCAGGCCTACCGACGTTCATCCGTCACCGGAATGTTCACTGGCAGGCCCCTTTTTCGGGCCGGACCCGGCCGCTTCTCGCAGTTGTAAACGTCCCGGAAGTGCAATATGGTTCCGGCGATCCATATTAGGGCCCAAGCGACGCTAACCCCGCGTTTTCGTCTGCCAAGGGGCATAGGCTCCTGGGCACTACCCTAACATAGCAGCGCCAGTGATTGTAAGGTTTCCTATAAGGGCCTCATGCGTGCAGTTCCCCGGTGGGAGGACAAGCGGCTGGTGTCGGCCCCGCCGCTGCCGCTTGTCTCTGGATGCTCAGTCCTGGCTGATGGTGCTCTGCTCGGCCGCGGGCTCGGGGCCCTCCCAGGGCCAGGCCGGCTGACGCGCTTGGTCCCGTTCGGCCACCTGATAGGGGAGCACGCCCCAGTGGTAGACGGCGCCACCCACCAGGCCCCCGACGATCGGCGCCACGATGTACAGCCACCACTCCACGCCGCGGGGTCCGGGGAAGGCAATCTCTCCCCAGTCGGCGATGTAGGCCACCACCCTCGGTGCCAGGTCCCGCATGGGGTTGAGGCCCGCCTGCGTCAGCGGCGCGACGATCGCGATGACCGCGGTCACCGTGAAGCCGATGAACAGCGGGTGGAGGCGTACCGCGTCCGGCGCCAGGCGGTTCGTGCGGTCGGTCAGGGCCAGGATGAAGAACACCAGGAAGGCTGTGCCCACCGCCTCGCCTGCAAACGCCACCGTCGGGGTCACCTGGGCCATGGCCTCGGCGTCGGTGCCGTAGACGGCTGGGTTGGGGAAGTACTCGCCGAACCACATGGCGGAGAGCTGGCTGCCGGGCTCCCCGCGGACGATGGGCGGGGAGTGAGTGGCCTCGAAGTGCCGGCAGGTGCCGTTGAACATCCCCAGCAGCGCCAGGGAGGCGAGGAGACCGCCGATCATCTGCGCCAGGATGTAGGGTGCGATCTTCCGCGCCGGGAACTCGTCGCGGCGGAAGACGGCCACCGCCACCGTCACCGCCGGATTGATGTGCGCGCCGCTGATGGCTCCCACCGCGTAGATGGCCAGCGCAATGCCGACCCCCACACGCTCGCCACCTGCCACAGGCCCACATGCGCTCCGGTCAGCACGGCCACCGCCACCGATCCGGTGCCGAAGAAGACCAGAACGAAGGAGCCCAGCGCCTCCGCGATCATCTCGCCGATCAAGGGAGGCCGTCTCATTGCCAATCACTCCGACCCCAGCAGCCGCTCGGCCTCGATGGCAATACGCCGGGCGACCGCCGCCACGGCCGGATGATCAAGCTCCAGGTGCTCGCGGGGAAGCCCAGCGGCATCGATGCCCTCCTCCGCCAGCACCTCCTGCACGCGGATGGTCGCGTGCACCTCACCGCCCTTGTCACGAACCAGCTTGGTGGCACACGCCCGCTCGCAGGACTCCACGGCGATGACCAGGTCCTCGAGGATGAAGTCCACGTCCTCCTGCACGTCGGCGTAGAGCGCCGGCGAGCAGCCGAGGTCGCTGCATTCCGGGCCCAGAAGCATCTCGTGCGCCAGATAGCTTGCCTGTCGGCCCACCGTGGCCTCCGGGATGTTGATGCCCAGACACGGCTGGACACACACGCGCCTGGCGGCCATCAGTCTCCCTCCCCGGACGCCACCGCATCCACCCGTTCGATGATCTCGTCCGCCAGTGCCCGAGCGAGGCGCATTCCCTTCTCGCTGAGGCCCTTGCGGTCCTCACCCCTGATGGACAGCCGGTGTTTGGCCGACACTCGAGGCAGCCAGATGATCTCCTCGGCCTTCAGGCCCCTGCCCTCCACAAGCGCCGAGGCGCACCGCTCCTCACATGCGTCAACCGCGATTAGCGGGAGACTGCGGGCGGTCTCCAGCGCCTCCGCCACCTCGCCGGTCAGCGACCCGCTGGAGACGAGCACCACGCTGTCGGGCCGGTCACCGGCAACCATGTAGGCCGCCTGCCGGACCACGGTCGATACGATGCGGCCGATCCCCCCGCAGACAAGCAGTCCGACACCGCCATGCGCGTCCGGCTCGTCCATCCCGCGTCCTCCTTCACCCTCAGCAAACCGTATTGGCTCTGGTTATATCGCATCAAAGCGTATCATAGCGAAGCATCTGAGTCAAGATGCTCATGGGAATGCTGAGACAGGCCGCGACAGGTTCTGCGGACGAGGGCGGCCGAAGCGGGGTACGGAGAGAAACTGCGCAGCGTCACTGGCGTTGACGCGGCCAGCCGCTGGCTCACTGTCTGGCGTGCACGCGATCTGCTGCGTTGCACACTCGATCCGGGCCCGCCAGGAATCAGGAGACAGTGTCGTCAATCAGATCGGCGAGCTCCTCCGGCGGGCGCTCGGAGCCGGGGGTGACGTTCGGCT